>JARGNK010000201.1:11493-11978 GCA_029213145.1 Rubripirellula sp.
CCGCAATGTCATTCGAATCAATGTCATGAGCAGCCAGCCAACGCTTGTCCAAGCCGACCATGCTGGTTAGGTAACCGCCAGCCGAGTGTCCGCTGACGAAGATCCGATCAGGTGAGCCGCCGAATCGTTCGATGTTTTTGAAAGTCCAGGCAACGGCTGCTGCTGCGTCTTCGATGTAGACTGGCGCGGTGACTTTGGGATGCAGTCGATAGTTCACTGCAACGACTGCAACCTTTTTCTCCTTTAGCTCTTTGGGAACAGACTTGTTGCCAGCCTTCAGGCCACCGCCGTGGAACCAAACCACGGTCGAGAACGGCTTGCCGTCCGTTGGATGGTAAACATCCAGCCGACAGCGACTGCGGGCGTAATCGGTCAGTCCATCGCCATCCCGATACAGAATGTCGAGATGTGTTTCGTAACCATTTTCTCTTTTGATATCCGCAGTTTTTGTGTCCGCAGTTTTTGTGTCCGCAGTTTTTGTGTCC
>JARGNK010000202.1 GCA_029213145.1 Rubripirellula sp.
GTGCATGCCGCGTCAAGGCGGCCTCGTGTTACGAGTTAATTGTTGCTAACTCGTGCAATCTAATCTCGTAGAGATGTTTGGCACATCCGAAAAATAGGAGCGGAAGCCGTGGAGGCTTTCGGCACCCACCGGCAACCGCCGAAATTCTTGACGAATTCCGCTACGACACTTCGCGCTTATCCATGATCGGATGGATTCTTAGCCTGGCCCTCGGGTGTTGGTTTTCGTTTGCAGGGCTCTGAGTTTTTTTCGGTACTTCTCATTTCCGGGGGACTGAAGCAGGCAGCGTTTGAGGTGCTCTTCTGCAAATTCATACTCTTGCTGTTGTTCAAGAACTTGGACCAATCGGAATCGCCAAGCATGCTTTCCTGGATCGGCTTTGATCGCTGTTTCGTAGTGCTTAGTCGCTGCTGTCAGTGATCCTTGCAGTTGAAGTAGACGTCCCTTTTCAAAGTCGGTTTGCTCGTCTTGGGTAATTGACTTGGTGGGATCCGATAGAAGTTCATTCGCTTTGGCCAGTAAGGCTGTTTTTATCTCGACGGGAGTCCTGACGTCCTCTGCTGCGTTGATAAGAAGCGTCGGGTTCTCGGGAATTGAATTGATCGCAAAATCTAGCGTTTCTTTCGCGAGGCTTGACCGCTCTTCCGGGGAGTTTGGTTTGGTGGTGTTGACGCCAGTGGCGTCGATTTCTGCCGTTGTTGGCAAGAGTCTTTCTGCATTTCGTCGCTTTGTTTTCAGTTCCACTTCTTGTAGAACGTTTGTCCAGATTTCCGGGAATGAAGTTGGCTGTTGATCTAACGCGAAGCGGTTTATTGCCGCGATGGTTTTTTGCCCCGGATGTACCTTCGCCAACTGCCTGACCCAGGCAATCGGTTTGGGGTTGGAGCGCTGAAGCATCGCCAATTGCACCATTAAGTCATGGCTTGTGCTGGCTGCTTCCGGGGAAACAAAGTCGAGCTCGATTAGGGCGACCCGAGCGTCAAGACTGAGTGGGCATCGCAATAATGCCTCTAACGCGTGTTTGCGTGCCGACACGAATGGTTCGCGTGAGGATTCGGGGATCGTTTCATACAAACTCCGAACGGGCATCCCCAATGAAGATTTTTGAAGCGACTTGAAGTGGAGGCGTCTAAGTGACTGCGGTTGAAGGCTTCGCCATGCGGTCTGGTAATTCACGCCCAACTTCTGCAGTTCGTTTGTTAAGTAGTAACGCTCCTGAGTAAGTTTCAAGTTCGCGGCCTTTAGGTGCAGACCAGGGTTCGTTGACGAGTAGGGGATTTGGCTGACCCATTGTTCTGTTGCCCGCGCTAAGTAGTCGAGTGTGTATTCGTCGAACCGTTCGCCGGCGGTGAATGCATCAGACTGTGGGACGTTGTCACTGAGTGATGCTGCCTTCGCCTGCGATTGAGCAATCAGTAAAGTGATTGCGAAAAAAACGAGCAGTACTATCGACGCTAACTGAAGCGGTGGCTCATTGCGGTGTTTGCGATTTGATACAGATGGGTCTTTGGTTCGCTCATTCCTTGGTGGTAATTTTGACAAACGCGTCTGGTTTTCGGCGACGCGGCCGCTGTTTGTCTGGGCACCCCGACTGCTACGTTGACGTTTTTTTTGGTCAAGGCATCCGATGACGGAGCCAGCAATCACAGCGACGATGATGAAGTTTGCCGGTATCAGCAGAGCAAAATCGAATGCTTGGGAAACACCGAGAGAAATCATCAGGAACCAGCCGCTGACAAGGATGGCGTTGGTCTGTGGTTTGGGGTTTAGCCTTTCAAGCTTTTGCAAAAACGTCGCGAAAATGAAACAAATTACGGCGAGTGAAGGCAACAACCAAATCCCGCCTTCGACGATCCATTCGAGATAAATGTTGTCAGCATTTAAGAACCACTCAATGTCGCCATGCTGCTGGTAGGGTAAGTAGGCGTAGCGGTAGGTGCCGATACCTGAGCCCAGTGGGAGGTGGTTCCAGGCAGTGACGGTCGCGTCACGCCAATGAGCGATTCGACTACCGGCTGTTGGGTCATCCGCCAGTGCCCTTCCAAAATCTCGGTTGAAGGGCCCGAGGATGACGAGCAGGCCGACCGTGACCGCGATCGCGGTGCTTGTGATGACGGTTGTGCTTCGCTTCAATCGAAGCTTTCGTCCCCAAAAGTTTGCGAATAAAACGGTGAAGCCACAGGTGGTGCCGAGGAGGCCTCCGCGGGATCCTGACGCAACAATGCCAATCACAATAAGGAGACAGAGGAGTGATGCCGCAATCGTACTGCCCTGCAGATGACGGATTCTTGCCGCAAGAGCTTGCAGGTATCGTTCACCCCACGAGCCAATTTGTTCACTCAAGTAAATGCCAGGTCGGTTGAGTTCGCGGTGTTTTGTGCTCAGGAAAATGAGCCAGCCGATGCCGCAGGCTAACGCTGCATTTAGGTAGCCTGCCGCATTGTTCGCATTAATGAATGAGCCGAAAGGATTCTTCGCGTTCAGCGTGGCTTCAAACATGCTGTCAGCGAGTGGTGAGCCGTTCGGGTAGAAAGCCTTTAGCGTGGCGAACAATGCCATGACGGCTCCCGAGAGGCATGTCATGCTAAGGAATAGAGCAATAAAGTAGCGGGATTTTGAAAGGGTGATTGATAGAACGAGGGTGACTGAGAATAGTGATAGTGCCGTTAAAGCTTGCGTCGTCAGCCAAGGGGCGATGCTGATGGGGGCCCACGTTGAAGCAAGAGATTCAGCATTCGGCAAATTGACCTTGAATGATTCCGCTCGAATGCCCTCTGGGATCCAATCGAAATAAGCGGCGTTTGATCCAGGGGCGATAAAGGCTAGGAGCCCCCCAGGAATTTGGATCGTCTGTAGGAAAGTGGTTATCCAAATCCCGGCCAGAACGAGTGGGATCCACAATGTTCTTTCGCGTACGACTCGTGCACTGCTGACCATGAAGGGCAGCAAGATGCAGATCATCAGGAGAAGCGTCATTGAGATGTAATGCTGTGATCGGGCGGAAACGCCTCCTCGCTCCCACGCAACGGCGTTCGGCAATACCGTGAGAGCGATGCTGCAAACCGCGAAAAATACTTTCTGTAATTCTGCCCAGGCGGACTTTTGACTCAAATCAGTGAGTATCTGTTGGCCATTGGCCGCTAGCTGATTCCGTTTCGTCGGGTCGGCTTTCTTGCGAATGCGAACTTTTGTTCGTGTTTTTCGCCGCCGGTTCTCAGGCACGTTCTTCAGCGATCGATCGGGAGAATTTGAATCAGGCAAAATATTCGTCGAAAAGATCAATCGAACGGGCGGTCCACACTGATGTTCTTCCGGCAATCCTTACCAGGAAGCAGAGCATTCGCGAAGGATTCAGCCGGTATGCAAGCGGGAGTTGAAAACTTCTTCGTGGGGTGCCCGTTTATTAAGCAACCGTCCACGGCAAGGCACAAAGTTACGAACACAAACCGAGTCACGTGAATGATCCGCTGTTGGCGTCATTCGACCGAGGACGCTTTTTAACGTGGTTGTCAATTTACCGGGGTTGTCAATCGGAAGGGCCGGCAAAGGGTTGCTTCCAGCAGGCTTGCTGCTGTAACACATCGTTAAGTGCATCCAATGCAAGTCCATCTAATGCAAATGCGTTCGCTACAATTCGATCAGCGCGGACTTCGTCCTTTTGGGTGACATGAGGAAGATTTTACAATCTCTCACCCACCCAGCAGAGGAGGTTGCGTGTAACGCTACAACACAATTTGAGTCGGTGTTTAAAAAATGCAACGAAAGATCTTCGAGATTCAGTGGATTGGTATCTTGATTGGGCCAGTTTTAACTCGCAACGAATGCTCTTACCCGCACCTAAAACGCGATTGACCAATGATCCTCTGCCGGGAGTTATCGCTTGACCGTTCGATTTCCGTCCCCGCCGAAGGATTGTGTTTGTTCCGTTTCTTCCGCGCAAATTCGACTTAATAGATTTATTCGGAATGTCGGCAGTTTGAATCGTCTCTTACGTGGCTGGCGAACTTGCGATTTGTGCTGGCGACGGTTTATTTCAAGACTGGGATTGTCGTCATCTAGCCGAGGCATCTTTTATTCATTCGGGCTGCGCTGTTGGAGCGTTGATCCCCGCGGGGATTCGTTTACGGGTTCACCAGGTGAAAACCGCTAATGGCCTATGGAATTTGCATTTATCGCTCAGGATTCTTGGAGAGATATTGCGTTTGCGGTGTTATCCTGCATGTGTTGGGGATCGGTTAGCAAACGCGGGACCTCGCATCACCTGCCCGCACGCCATGACGAATTTCAGTATCCGCAATTGGAATGGATTCATGACACGAGCTTGGGGATTCGGGTTGAACAGGGCAGGTGGCAAGTTTTCTGAGTCGGATCGTGCGGAAGTTAGAAGCACTTCTTGACACGAGTCTGGCCTGGCGTGGTAATTCCGAATTTCCTTCTCCGCTTGACTTTCATCGGAGAAATATAGATTAACTCACAGTTCTACGGTTTCGAACAAAGTCATGCACGACGCCGAGACTGATGTGCCGAAAATTTGCTTCACCGCGAATCTGGCTTGGAATTTATCGAATTTTCGCCTTAATCATATGAAGGCAGTCCAGTCGTTGGGAGTCGAAGTCCACGCGGCCGCCCCGTACGATGACTGCGTTGCTATCTTGGATCGCGAAGGCATCATCTATCACGAATGGCAAATCAGTCGACGAAGTCTGAATCCGCTAAGCGAAATCGGTTCGATACATTCACTGCTTGGTGTTTATCGAGAAGTCCAGCCGAGCTTGGTTCATCATTACACCGTTAAAGCAATCCTGTACGGAACGATTGCCGCCAGATGGTGTCGGATTCCGGCAATCGTTAACGCTGTTACCGGATTGCCTTACATTATCGTATCTCCCAAGCAGAGCGTACACGGCAGCATTGCTCGGTATCTGTCCATGAAGTGGTACCTTTGGAGCCTCGCTGGAAAAGACACACATGCGGTTTTTCAGAATTTTGATGATGTTAAGTTCGTAGACAGTTTCTCTCGTAAGCCTCTTGCAAATCGGTCAGTAACGCCAGGTTCCGGCGTCGATTTGAATCACTTTTCCTTTCAAACTCCAGTGCGTTCTTGCCGGCCGACTGTGCTGTTTGTGGGACGGGTTATCCGAGAAAAAGGTTTTGTGGAGTTGATCGAGGCAGTCCGTGCTTTGCGTGCGACTGGGCTGGAATTTCGGTTCAAGGTCTGTGGTTCAATTGATGATGGAAACCGTTCTAGCATTGGTCGCGAGCAAGTCGAGAGTTGGCTTCAGGAGGGACTAATTGATTGTCTGGTGAAGTTGGATGACGTTCGCCCTGCACTGGCTGAAGCTGAGGTTGTTGTGCTGCCAAGTTACCGGGAGGGTACGCCGCGATCGCTGCTTGAGGCCCTTGCTGTCGGCCGTCCGATCATTGCGACAGATGTTCCGGGTTGCCGGGAGGTCGTTCGTTGTGGATCAAATGGCTTTTTGGTTCCGCCAAAAAACTCGGAGGCCTTGGCGAATGGAATAGCAAGTATGCTGGAGCTCGATGTGATGAGCCGCGAACGAATGGGGGTGGAAAGTCGTCACCTAGCGGAGCAATTGTTTGACGAAAAGGGCGTGATTCGAGCTAATCTGCGGGTATATCGAGCTTTGATGGCGGGAATTATTCCGGAATTTACCGATTGACGCGTTTAACGTGGTGGCAAGTAGAGATCCTTGTCTATTTCGGAAGCTGGGGTGAGTTTTAGGGGGGCAAAAAAATTTGTGTCGGTTACAATCCAGTCGAGGTTCTTACGTCCCACCAGTAGGGGGGCGGCGGACGAGTTTTTTTACGCAGTTTGGATAACGGGTGTTGTCTGCCTGCCCCGGAAATTGAACCCGGTCTCGAAATGTTAGCGTTACGAACGAATCATCGTTCGGGTTGGATGTCGACACCGCGGCGGTCATGTTTTGTTATGATTTACAGCCCCGGTACCACGTACTGCATTATGTACTAGTCTCCGCCGCGATCGAGCGGGTTGTTTTTTCTTGTTTTATCTAGTCATCACCAACTTAGAGTTCGTACATGCTCCGCGACGCTGCTGTAACTACACCCGATGTGGAGGCTTCGTTTCAACCGAGCACGTCACCAGCCCCTAACTATCTGCGGATGTTATGGCAACGCAAATTACTTTTGCTCATCGGGGCTTTGATCGGTGGAAGCGTAGGGTTTTGGCATAATTCCAAACAGCCCCCGATCTACAAATCGTCCGCGAGATTCCAGTTGGTTGAGCCTGCACTGAAGCAGGTGCCAGTCCAGGGTTTGGAAACGACGGCGTTTGCTGAGGATACGACTGAGCAAGTCATGATCATGCGGAGCGAGACGATCATGAAGCGTGCCGCTGAACTCGGGAACCTGCAACAGCTTACCGAGTTTCTGAATCTTCCGCCCAGCCAGATCGGATTGATGTTGTCGGTTTCGAGCAAGTTCTCGATTAGATCCCTCGGCCGGACAACCTACGAAATCGCATACGTTGCCGACACGCCCGACACCCCGCTGCGTGTTCTCCAAGCTGTGAACGACGCCTACGCTGAACACCTGGAAAAGCAAAAGGAATTGATCGGTGCGGAGACTTTATCTTTAATCGAAGATGCGCGGGGTGAAGTCTTGCAGCGTTTGGAAAGCCTTGAAGCTGAATTTGATAAGTTCAAACGCGAAACCCCGCTTGTTTACCGTAACGGCGAGATGAGTAGTGTTCATCGGGATTACGCTGACAACTACCTTCGCCAGAAGCAATCACTCGTTATCCGGCAAACCGAGATCTTGAGCAAGCTGGCCGCTGCGAAGCGTGCGATTAGCGACGGCGACGATGCCGAGTCCGTTCTCTTGTTGCTTGGATCTGATGCGAACGCCGAGCTTCAGAATCTGGTTGGGGCGATTCTCCGAACCGATAATGAAAATCGCCCTGTCGACGATGCAGATGCTGGTTCTAGCGGTCGCGCCTTGTTAACGGTGAACGGAAGTGGTGTGGCCAGCACCGTTTTGCCGCGGGACAAACGATCGGTTGCCTTGCGACGCGAGGCTTTGTATCCACTGCAGTTGCAGGAGGAAGAGTTGCTGCGGGAAGTTGGTGTAAATCACCCCTCTGTCACTCGGCTACGATCGCGAATGCGAATGGTTGAAGCTCAGATAAAGAGGACTGAGCAGTCAGAGGTTGAATACGAGCGTCAGCTGCGTCAGATCTCGGCGGCCAGAACCATGGAGCTGGAGCAAGATTCAGATGAATCTTTAACCGCCGAGGAGCGACAAGAACGCTACGAGACGTCGGTGCGAGCATGGCAGGAGAATCAACTGCGTTTGGTAATGCTGGCGCTCGAGCAGCAGAAAAAATTGGTTGAGCACGAGTTGCAAGTGATTGAAGAGGCTTACGACTACGAGGTCGTCGCGATGGCCGACGAGCGAGCAGCAGAGCTGAAGCATGATCGGATGACTCGTGAGATCGAGCGTCAGCAAGCCCTTTACGATCGTATTGTTGGTCGCCTTGATGAGATTTCCATCACTGCCGAATCCGCCGGAGTGCGGATTTCCACGCTTTCTTTGCCAAGATTGGGCTCGAAAGTCATGGCAATCCAGTCCAGGTCGTTATTTCTCGGAACGTTTCTTGGTTTGGCTTCCATGGCTGGGATTTGTTTGTTGTTGGGGGTATCCGACAAGTCTTACCACAGCGCTGAAGAGATTGCGGCACATTTGAAAGCACCCGTACTCGGACACATTCCTTACGTGCCACGAAGTAGGTTTCTGACAAAGCTCGCACCGCTCGAGGGCTCGAAGCTGAACAAGATGCTGCACACCTACCACCGGCCTAAGAACTGGGTCTCGGAAGCTTATAAAGCGCTGCGGACAGCACTGTTTTTTAGTGACCAGGGAGGCGGATCCAAGGTTCTCCTGGTTACAAGTGCCGCTCCGTCGGAGGGCAAGTCCACGATCGCGTCCAACATTGCGATTACGATCGCTCAGAGCGGCAAGAGTGTGCTCTTGGTAGATGCTGACCTGCGGCGGCCGAATGTTGGGAAGCTCTTCGGCATCGACGCGGAGAAGGGATTGGCTTGGGTCCTCAATGAGCTAGCGACCAGCAGGAAAAAGGGGGCTGGTTTCAATATCGTTGCTGAGGCAATTCAGCAGTCCGAGGTGGATAATATTTCGGTCATTGCGGCTGGAGCCAAGGTTGAGAATCCTGCCGAAATCCTGACCTCAGTTAGTCTCGAAACGTTCTTGGATGTAGTCAGAGAACGCTTCGATATGGTGATCATTGATTCACCACCGCTACTTGCAGTGACTGATCCCAGTAACATCGCTCCCAGGGTTGACGGTGTGATCATGGTTGTACGCCTTGGAAAACAAACGCGTCCACGTGCAGCACAGGCGAACGGGATGTTGGAAACATTAGGGGCAAATCTGGTCGGTATCGTTGTTAACGGAGTGGGAGCGAAGGAAGCCGGTTATTACGGCCGGTATGGTAGCCGTGATGGTTATTACAACGGCGGTTTTTACCGTAACGGATACGGTTATTCCTACGGGTACAGTTACAAGTACGGCGAATACGGCGAATACTACGAGGAGGACGATAGGAACGGCAAGAATGGTAAGGAAGGGAGTCGCCGGGGTAAAGATAAAAAGAAATCGAGCAAAGTTTGATGTCTCTTGAGCCGAATCGGTTTGATTTGCCGAAGTCGGGTATTTCCGGCTGAATCTACTGGTCGGGTTGGCTCACCCGATTTGACAACCCAGATTGCCTTCTTTAATATTCATGCAGTCCTTTTGAGGGGATAGATGCAGGTTTAGTGGGCGGTTCGAGAAAAGCATGCGTTCAGATACCATTCGTCGGCACGGTCGAGCTGGATTCTGATCGCCCCCGCCGCGTCCGATGCAAAGTTACAAATAAGGCAACTGGAAGAAGGTACATGAAATGCATTGGTTTCGTTTGTTAAAGCTCTCGCTTTTCGCTCTGTTGCTTTGGCCCGGATCCCTAGTGGTCGCCCAGCGGACGCTACCCGCTCCGGAGGTTGCGAGTCGGGATCACTTAACGGTTCCGCAGTGGGTAAAGCCCTCTGTTCCAGGGGAGTTGCAGGTTCGTGTTGTACTGCCGGCCCCCGGTGGCGAAGTTCGTGTGCTGAAAGATGCGGAGGTGATTCTCATCGGGTCCGAAAACACTCTGCTCAGTGCGGTGACCGATGGTAATGGCGATGCCTGCGTCAAAGGGGTTCAGCCTGGGGTCTATTCGTTGATTGCAACAACACCGGCATACGCTGCTGTTTACGCGATGCATGTTTTGGCCGATGATTTTCCGGGCGGGGAACTGTGCCCAGACAAAGCGGAGATTGCATGTGGCAGGGTGGCTTTTGACACGTTCGCTTCCCTTGTGTTGCCTCTGATGCAATATGAGTATTCGCTCGATAAATTGGCGATCGATAATGATCGAGTAGACCGCACTATGGCCCATGCGATCGGGCGTGAGTTGTACCGTGTTCGAAAGCAGGGCTCGGGGCTGTTGGGCTACGTTTATGCCGCTACAGATCATGGCAGGGCCGTCGATGTGGACGATTCCAATGACCGGTTGGATCCCGCCGAGCGAATGAAGGTTTTCCTGTTTAACGATGCTGGCTTTGTTGGCCGCGAAGTCACGAACGAGCAGGGTGAGTTTCGATTTGACGACTTGCCAATTGGCGTCTACGCGGTCGTAACCGTAGGCCGCGATGGCATTGGCACGGTCGGATTTGAATTAATTGACCCAGATGCCGGGCAAAATGGATTGGACGCTCGTGCCTCGGTTGGAGGCGTACATGATCCGATTAGAGTTCAGTATGTTCTTGAAGACGGTGTAACCGGGGGTGCTGCCTTTGCGATGCAGGTTGCCCCAGTCGATCCTAGACTACTGACTGCTCTCTTGCGTCGATGGGTTGGGGAGCCTTCTGAACCGCTAGCTGGTATTACAGGTGGTGGAGGTGGCGGTGGTGCAGGGGTAGGTTTATCCGGATTGGGCCTTCTAGCTGGTGGGTTGATCGCTCTGGATGACGGTGGTGTCAGTTCATCGTTTCCGACCCCGCCACCAGCCAGTCCGAGTCAGTAAAGCTTGAGGGGTAGCCGCTTGATCAATCAATGGCGTCTTCAGTGATTTTATGTTTTTCGCAACTCGGTCTGCTCCAGAGACCTTTGAATGTTCGGGAGGCAGAGTTTTGATCTGGTGACTCGGCAGTCGTGTTAACAAGGACTTGTCGGTGGTATTCGTTTGCATAAGTCGTCGTGAGGCATTTCGGTAACCATCCACCTGGTTATCGTCACGAAGAGATCTTTACGAATAATAGCCTCGATATTTTCCTAACCCCGATCTACCACCGGCGATATGAACGCGGCCGATCTGTCCGCGCCGATTTTCGAGTTGACGATCTTCGAGTTGACGATCTTCGAGTTGACGATGCTTCGTGTCCTGTAGTCGAATGTTACGAATACAGCCGATGTCAAGATCAGGTTGATCGGCACTGCTCGATTAGCAAGGTTCTGTGCTTACCAGGGTGATCGCGGGCATGTGTATTCGGTCAACGGGCTGATTTAAGCCCGTGAGCCCGCTGGTTAAGAAATGGTTCAGGCAGGTTTTGGAGCTTTTCTGCAACCTTATCCGCAAGGTGGTTACGACCAAAATAAATCCTGATTCGCAAGGTAAGACTCAGGGGTTTTGTGCTGGATTCACCGCCGTCGTTGCAGATCCAAGGCTCGGGAGTTAAGGTTCGGCATCCGCTCATCATGTCCTTGGCGTGATCGCAAGCCTTTGGGAAATCGAACGAGCTTCGCCTTGGGTTGGCGTGGAGGATCGCCCGCGATTCCTTAGCAAAATTGACGTGGCTTGCTTGGTGTGGGCCTGTGGCTCAAAAGCTATGATATTCGCCCGGAGAGTCTAAGCGGAAGTACTACTACGCAAACTGACAACCCGTGTGATGACTTGATGGATTGCCTGTGGCACGGGGCTGGCGATCAATAACAACCGCGCCGGGCTGGTGATGAAGGCGGTCGTGGTCGGTTGCAGCAACAGGCTGCTCGTCGCCAGTTCACTTTTAGGTCGCCGAGCATTGGTGGTCATGGGGTTGGTGGGCACTTAACCAGCAAATCAGTTCGAACCGTGAGCTTTTTCCGCCCTTCTTGGCTGTTGTCACGTTTCGCTACCCGTGAAGATTTCCTACCGGTTCGTTGGCTAGCCGCCAAATTCAATTATTGCTGCATGGCTGCGTGAAGCCGCGACTCAACTTGGCCAGACCGATCGTGACTGCCGTTACCATCGGGCTTGTTCTTTTTGCTTAATTTAGGGGGATTATTGCACGCATTTCGGGGGGGGGCTATTAAGCTCTGAGGTTAACCCTGAGAGGTTCCGTTTTTTTATCTGGATTGGTGGTTTTGGTGGGTCAGGACGAGTAACGTGGAAACGCTGATCATCATAATTAGCTTCGGCATGCTGGTCGCATTTGCGGTAGTTCTGCTTTGTGTTCCTGCGGTTCGGCATTTCTGTTTCCGGCTGGGACTAACTGACAGTCCGAATCGTGAGCGAAAGTTACAGTCCTCGCCGGTTGCGTTGGGTGGCGGAGTCGCGGTCTTAGTCGGACTGGTTAGCGGTGTCTTCGCGGTTGTCGCTGCAGGCCGAATTGTTGGCTTTGAGCCGTTAAGTACCGTTTCTGCTGATTGGTACCACCTATTGGGTGCAACCTCTTGTATGTTGCTGCTTGGGCTCGTTGATGACATTTCGGGGGTGCGGGGGCGGCAGAAACTCCTGTTGCAATGTTTGATCATTTCGGCATTAGTCGGCGGCGGAACGATGGTAACCGAGCTCCGCGGTTGGGGGTATCACTTTGACCTTGGGGTGTTGGCATTTCCCCTCAC
>JARGNK010000203.1:0-8275 GCA_029213145.1 Rubripirellula sp.
CCATCACGGTAGATCGCGATCGCCTTCAAACCGAGTTCCCAGCCCCAGTAGTAGGCATTGGCGATATCTTCGGGCGTCGTGTCGTTGGGCATGTTCACCGTTTTACTGATGGCCCCGGACAAGAACGGCTGAGCGGCTGCCATCATGGTGATGTGAGCTTTCCATGGAATGCTACGAACACCATTGGCTGCTTGGAACGCACAATCGAAGACTGGCAAGTGCTCGACCTCTAGGTCTGGGGCGCCTTCGATCGTATCGTTTTCATCGATGTAGTGAAGAATGTTTTCGATCTGGCCCTCTTCGTAGCCCAGCTTTTCAAGTCCTTTCCGCACTGTCTGGTTGACGATTTTCAGCATCCCGCCGCCAGCGAGTTGCTTGTACTTCACCAAAGCGATGTCTGGTTCGATGCCAGTGGTATCGCAATCCATCATGAAGCTGATCGTGCCGGTCGGTGCCAATACGGTCGCCTGGGCATTACGGAAGCCGTACTTCTCGCCCAATTGCAGGACGTCTTCCCAAAGTTCTTTAGCTGCTTGCTTGAGCTCCGGTGGGCCTTGATCATCGATGCTCTCACAAGCTTCTCGGTGCATTTGCATCACGCTGAGCATTGGCTTTTCGTTGGCCGTGTAGCGATCGAATGGACCGACTACGCTTGCTAGTTCAGCACTGGTGCGATTCGCTTCGCCGTGCAGTAACGCGGTCAATGAGCCACACAACCCACGGGCGGCCGCAGAATCGTAGGGAAGCCCCTCGGTCATCAACACGCTTCCCAGGTTCGAATAGCCCAACCCAAGTGGACGATAACGGTGGCTGTTACGGGCAATCGGCTCCGTTGGATAGCTGGCGTGATCGACTAGGATCTCCTGAGCAATGAAGAACAAGCGAGCCGCGGAACGGAATCGCTCCACGTCGAACGAACCGCCCGGACCAACAAACTTCATCAGGTTGATTGACGCCAGGTTGCAAGCCGTGTCGTCCAAGAACATGTACTCGCTGCACGGATTGGACGCATTGATTCGTCCGCTGTTGGGGCAGGTGTGCCAACGATTGATCGTTGTGTCGTACTGAACCCCAGGATCGCCGCAGTGCCAAGCACACTCAGCCATCTTGTTGAGTAATTCTTTCGCATCGTAAGACGGTGGGTCCTCTGGCGTTTTTTCGCTGATCCAGCGGGTTTTCCACTGCTTTTTGTCGCGAATTGCTTCCATGTACTCGTCGGTGACGCGAACGGACAGGTTCGCGTTTTGGAAACAAACACTGCTGTAGGCCTCACCGTTGAAGTTCGACTCATAGCCTTCACGAATCAAAGCGTGAGCCTTCTTTTCCTCCGCCCATTTGCACTCAATGAACTCGAGAATGTCTGGATGCCAAATTTTCAACGATTGCATCTTCGCTGCGCGGCGCGTCTTGCCTCCGCTTTTCACCACTCCGGCGATCGAGTCATACACTCGCATAAACGAAAGTGGCCCCGAGGGAGTTCCCCCCCCCGACAACATCTCACGATTCGACCGAATGGTCGATAAATCGGTTCCCGTTCCACTGCCAAACTTGAACAGCATCGCTTCGCTGCAAGCTAGCCGCATAATGTCTTCCATATTGTCGTCCACGCTTTGGATAAAGCAGGCCGATCCCTGTGGAAACTCGTACGGGTTGTCCGGCTGAGCCGTTGTTTGTGTTTCGTGGTTCCAGTGCCAATTACAGGCATCTCCAACAACGCCGTACTGAGCGTGCAGACCAACGTTGAACCAAACAGGGCTATTGAACGCACCGAATTGGTGGAGGCACAACCAAGTCAGATCGCGATAAAAACGCTCGCCGTCTTCCGGGGTGTCGAAGTAGCCATCCTCCAGCCCCCAGTCGGTGATCGTCCGCGTTACGCGATGAATCAGCTGCCGGACGCTACGTTCCCGCTCGTCGGTATTCTTGGGGTCGCCATAGAAATATTTTGAGACAACCACGTTAGTCGCCAGTTGCGACCAGTTGGCGGGAACCTCGCAATCATTTTGCTCAAATAACGCCTTCCCGGTTTCGTCTTTAATCGCCGCGCTGCGAAGTTCCCATTGTGTCGTTTCAAAGGGGGTTCGACCGTCCTCGGGGCAAAACGTGGCGTCGACCTTTAAACCGCTGTTGCTGCGACGCAACTTCTGTCCGAATCGGGTTCGGGCGTACTCGACTCCGTGCTCGGAGTTCACTTTTTCGATTGCTGGATCGCTGACTTTGTCAGCGGCTGAGTTGGCAGAAAGAACCGTAGCCATCGCTTGAAGACTCCTTAAGTCGTCCTTGGGTCCGTCTTGATCTAACAACGTTTGTTCGCGTTCCTCGCGAGCTAGATCAAACTGACCATTTCAACATGAGATTCTGAAAACATGGTCACACCACTCAGTGCGAAAACCTTTCGGCGATCGCTGTCAGCTGATCGCTGCCGGGGAAGAGCAATTCACTTTGCCGAGGGCATCAAGCCGTGATGCGACAATCAGTAATTTGCAAATTCATATGACAGCACTACCCGTAGTGGCTTTGCGGCGACGCGGCACTAGATGTGGGTGACGGGTCGAAATCTTAGGGTCTGGAAATCGCCTGTCAACGAGAATCTTTCTTGTCGTTCTAAACGCTGCATCTGAAACCATTTACGCCATTGTGACTCGTTTAGCAGTGCCGCGAAGGCCACGCACCGTTTCGGCCGTAAACACTTTGCAGGTTAAGAGTTAGTGAAGAAATTGATCGGTCGCTTTGAAGCTGTGGAAAAGTGGTTGGAAAGTAAGAAATATTCGGTCATCGACCTCAAGCTTGGTAATTGGGGGGCAATAGCGAATTTTTTTGGTTGCCAGCAAATCGCGTTTTCTGGCCGACCGGCGGAGAAGCGGAGCGATCGGCCGACGAGGGCGTTTTGCCCCACTGGGGCAGGATGCCCCAGTGGGGCCGACAAAAACGACGTAAAAAGACCGTAAAAAGCTCTTTTTTGAGTCTGGCACGCTAGCTGCATAGCAGGGAATGCACAGTCCTCTCGGCGGTATCGGGCGGACGTTGGGATGCACGTTATCAAAACAAAGGAAGCAAATATGACCGTTAATTGGAAGTCTCGCTGGCTCGTTCCCGGTGGCTTGATCGCGGCCGGCCTGATGGTGGCAGGTGGCGCGTGGGTGCGGGCTGATGTCTCGGGCTCGAAGGCCGCCATGCAAGACATGACGCCTGCGCAACAAGCTGCGATTAACTCAGCCGTTGATTTATCAACTGCGTTTCGGACCGTGAGCAACGCGCTGCTGCCGACTGTTGTCGCGATTGAAAACCGTCCGCCGTTGACCCGCCAGATCAGTGGTGGGCCCGCAGCGAACGATGCACTCCCGGAGGACGAGGGCCTCGATCGCCGTCATCCATTCGCAGGGACGCCGTTCGAAGACATGTTCCGAGATTTTCAATACCGAAGTCCTCGGCAGGGCGTTCCCAGCATGCCATTCGGTACCCCAATGCCCAATCGGGGGATCGGGTCGGGCGTGATCATTGACGCTTCGGGAATCGTCTTGACCAACAATCATGTTGTCGAAGGAGGGGGTGAGGTGATCGTTCGCACCCACGATGGGCGAGAATTTGCGGCTGTCGATGTTTGGACCGATCCCAAAACAGACTTGGCGGTGGTTCGGATCGAGAACGCGGAAGATTTGATCGCAGCCCCATTGGGCAACAGTGATGAGTCGTCGATTGGCGATTGGGTATTGGCTTTGGGGCAACCCTTTGGGCTTGAGAGTACGGTGACCGCAGGCATCATCAGTGCGAAGCACCGCGATTTGGGAATTACCGATCGTGAGAACTTTCTGCAAACTGACGCTGCGATCAATCCCGGCAATAGTGGTGGGCCTTTGGTCAACATGCGAGGTGAGGTGATCGGGATCAATACTGCGATTCATTCCCGGAGTGGCGGCAATGAAGGGATTGGCTTTGCCGTTCCTTCGAACCTGGCTCGGTGGGTCAGTCGGCAGTTGGTCGACGAGGGAAAGGTTCGTCGGGCTTACCTTGGTGTTGGCATCCAACCGGTCACTGGTCCATTGGCTGGTGAGTTGGCTGTCAAACCCCGATCGGGTGTCGCGGTGACCAAGGTGATGGAAGGGACTCCCGCAGCTGAAGCTGGTCTGCAGGAGGGGGACGTAATCGTCCGTATCGCCGGGCAAGTAGTGAAGACACCACAGGCGCTCCAGTTGGCGGTCGAGCGATCACCGATTGGCGATCGCGTCGAACTGCAGGTGGTTCGGGGCGGTGAGACGATCGACCTGACCTATCAAGCGGCCGAAATGGAAACGCCAAATTCGTGATGCTTGGCTTTGAGCCACCGGCAACCAGCGTTTGCCGGTGGCCATCGCGAGCATCCAACCGCGCGAGGAAAGTGAGCGCCGCAAAGTCTGACTTTGCGGCGTAGCGGTGTTGTGCAAGGAATGCCGCGCAGTGATCGAACCTGCGTACAATATGGTTTTGCGCTTTCAATGATTGAGAACGATGCGACTCGCTGCCAAGTTAATCCTACTGTTCCTGATCGGGTTGCTGCTGATTGTCGGTCTGTTCTCCTACCTGACGATTCAAACAAATCGGCGGCTGGCAATTGATGAGCACGAACGCTATGCAAAAGATTTAGCAGCGACGATTCAATCGACGATGCGAGAGCGGGGGATTCCGTCGCAAGATATTTCACAATATTTGAGCCGTTCTCGCGGTGTTGTGCAGCACGTTCAGGTGCGATGGGTGGAACTGAATGATGGCGGCCAAAGCCGTCCCACCGTGCCGACCGAGTTGATCCTTGCCCGGCGTGAGGTGACCACCTTCGGTATGCCAGATCGATCTGGCCAGCCCTTTCTTTACACGTATGTTCCGGTCTTCGGGGAAAATGAATCGCCGGCCGGACGAATCGAAGTTGCAGCCCCCGATACAGCTTCGGCGAGGCGAATGCGTCAGTCGCTGATCACCTCGTTGGTGGCTCTCATTGGGGTGGCGACGCTATCGGGGATTGTGATTTGGGTGGGTGGCGTCAATATGGTGGGTAAACCGCTCAATCAACTAATCGAGAAGGTGCACCGGGTTGGAAACGGTGACTTTGACGAGCCGATCACAGTCGGTGGTGGTGACGAGTTGGGCCGTTTGGCAACGGCGCTCAACGAAATGTGTCAACAACTGTCGGCACAGCGCGAACGGCTGCAGGCAGAAACGGCCTCTCGTGTAGAGGCGATTGAGCAACTCCGACATTCAGACCGATTGAATAGCGTGGGACGCATGGCGGCTGGAATTGCTCACGAGATTGGTACGCCGTTGAATGTCGTGATCGGCCGAGCCCAATTGATTCATCGTAGCGAACTTGCGACCGATCAAATTCGCAGTGATGCTGAGGTGATTCATTCGGAAGCGGACCGGATTGCTGGAATTGTTCGCGGTCTACTGGGTTTCACTCATGCGCGAAAATCTGAACTCACCGTCCAGCCTATCAATGAACTATTGGCATCGACCGTCGAATGGTTGCAGCCGATGGCCAAGAAACATGGCGCACGGTTACGCCTCGAGAATTCGAGTGAACCGCTTCTCGTAAATGTCGATTCTGCGCAGATGCAACAGGTTTGGACCAACTTGATCCTCAACGCGATCCAAGCCACCGATGACGAAGGCCGTGTTGAAGTTGTCGCGAGGGCTTTGGGAGAGACAGTACAGGTTTCAATTTCGGACAATGGCAGCGGTATGGGAATCGGAGACCAAGAGCATATTTTTGAGCCTTTCTTCACGACCAAGGACGTTGGTGAAGGAACCGGTTTGGGATTATCGATTTCACATGGCATTGTCAAAGAGCACCATGGTGAAATACGGTTCGAAAGTACTCTTGGCGAGGGGAGTTGTTTTGACATCGTGTTGCCGCTCGCTGAGCTTCCCGAGAGACGTTTGCAACCCGCCCCCGAAGAGTTGTCATGAATCAGCAAGGCACGCGAGATGGATTGGTGTTGATTGTCGACGATGAGCGGGCAATGTGTGAGCTCGTCGAGACGACTCTGCAAATGAGTGGCTACACGGCCGAGTGGTGCCAATCCGCTGATGCGGCCTTGGCACGCTTGAGTGAGCGAGAGTTTGATGTCGTGCTGACCGATGTGCGGATGCCCGGTGTGACTGGACTTGAGTTATGTCAGCAGATCAACCAGTCCCGCCCGGACGTGCCTGTGGTGGTGATGACAGCGTTTGGAAGTCTGCAAACAGCCGTTTCCGCCATTCGCAGCGGCGCGTACGATTTCATCACGAAACCGGTCGATATGGATTTGTTGACGTTGACCATCGAACGGGCAATTGAACGCCGCGAGCTGACGCGACAAATCCGATTGCTTGAGGAACGGGTCGGGCAATCACAGCAAGTCGGATCGCTGTTAGGCGAGAGTGCTCCGATGCAGCAACTTTACGATCAACTCGCTCGAATCGGTCCTTCGGAAGCATCGGTACTGATTACGGGTGAAAGTGGGACAGGCAAAGAACTCGTTGCCCGGTCGATTCATCAATTAAGTGACCGCGCCGAACAACCTTTCGTCGGCGTCAACTGTGGGGCACTTTCCGAGGCGATCCTGGAAAGCGAGCTTTTCGGGCATGTGCAGGGTGCGTTTACGGATGCTCGCGGTGACCGCAAAGGGCTCTTTCAAGAAGCTCAGGGCGGTACCTTGCTGTTAGACGAAATCGGTGACATGCCCTTGACGATGCAGGTCAAACTGTTGCGAGCTTTGGAAGAATCAAAGGTGCGTCCGGTCGGTGGCGATCGCGATTTGGAATTTGATGTCCGCGTGCTCGCAGCGACACACTGTGATTTAGAAACGGCGGTAGAAGAGGGGCGGTTTCGTCAGGATCTGTTCTACCGTATCAATGTGATTCAGTTATCACTCCCGCCATTGCGGTCCCGAGGCGCTGACATCTTACAGTTGGCTCAACATTTTCTCGAACAGTTTTCGAAACGTTCAAACAAGCAACTGACGCACATTGCAGCACCGGCCGCCGAGAAACTGTTGAGCTATTCTTGGCCCGGCAATGTGCGGGAATTGCGAAACGTGATCGAGCGGGCGGTGGCACTGACAAGATTCGACACCGTGACACTCGAAGATTTGCCGGATAAGATTCGTCAGCATCGGGGAGAGACCGTTTTCATTGGTGGTGACGATCCAACCGAGTTGGTTTCACTCGAAGAAATTGAGCATCGCTACATTCAGCACGTGCTGCGGGCGGTGCATCAAAACCGAACGCAGGCCGCAAAAATCTTGCGGCTCGATCGCAAGACCCTCTACCGAAAATTAAAGAATCACGATCAATGACGTTTCGCGACACAGCGAACCGTTCAGGATGGAGACGAGCTCATGAAGTACGCAATCTGCAACGAAACCTTCGGTGACTGGCCACTCGCCAAAGCACTCGCGTTTGCTCACCAAGCCGGTTATCGGGGTTGGGAAATTGCTCCGTTCATGCTGACCGACAACATTTATGAATACTCGCAACATGATCGATCTGCCTACCGACACGAAGTCGAGAAGGCTGGCTTTGAAATCACCGGGTTGCACTGGTTGTTGGCTAAAACAACCGATTGCTATCTTACCTCCCCTGATCCGGCCATCCGTCGTACCACCACCGAGTACCTAAAGGCATTAGCCAAACTGTGTCACGATCTTGGCGGCAAGATCATGGTGCTGGGATCGCCACAGCAACGAAATGTTCCGGAAGGACAGTCGATGGAATCGGCGATGGAATGCGCTGCCGAGGTGATTGGTGGTGCCGTGCAGACGCTCGAACAATGCTCGGTCCAGATCGCGATCGAGCCGCTTGGCCGCGAGGAAGGTAATTTTCTCAATCATGCCGCCGATGCCAGGCAACTACAGGCGATGATTAACAGTCCCCAGGTTCAACTGCATTTAGACGTCAAAGCGATGAGTGATGAACCTACCCCCATCACGCAAATCATTCATGACAATGCGGATGCCATGATTCACTTCCACGCCAATGACCCCAACCGGCGGGGACCGGGGATGGGGGAGATTGATTTCGTGCCGATCTTTCAAGCTCTTAAAGACATTGGATACGACGATTGGGTGAGCGTCGAAGTGTTCGATTACTCGCCAGGTATCGAGGCGTTGGTGACTGAAAGTATGCGCAACATGTTAGAAGCGGCGCAAGGAGTCAACGGCTGACTCTGTGGTTTTTCACTCTTGTTTGGTTTCCGCCGCGGCAGTCCACAGCACGGTGCGTTATTGAGCGTCATTAAAGCGCAGGGTTGAGGATCAATTAAAAC
>JARGNK010000203.1:8285-11603 GCA_029213145.1 Rubripirellula sp.
AGGCTCAAGGCCAGCATGCAATTTGCTGACGACCAACCCCCGGTTGAGCGGTGCATCGACAGCACCTGACAGCGGGTCTATTCGAGGATGCAATCAGATGTTGTCCCGAATGGGTAGGCACGCAGCGTTGGGAGCGGAGGAGGAGGATAGGTCATCGTTCGCGCCGCAAGGTTGCAGGGGAACCGATTGTTAACTTTTCGATGAGAAAAGAATCTGTTTGTAACGGCTAAAACGATTTTCATAACCTCCTGCCAGCAAACCCTACTTCTTTTAACAAACTGCCCGCGATCATTCGCGGGTGAGTTCCGATGACGAAAAGCAAGCCGGCAAACGTGAATTGGTGGTCAATTGGGTCTGCCGGGCAGTTCCCGGTCCGTCGCGGCCGGTGTTTGGCTTTTAGGCCGCGATAAGGCAGTGAGGATTTTTGAACGATGACACGCATTAATACAAACGTACCGTCTTTAGTTGCTCAGAATCGCTTGCAGCGAAGCAACCAAGATCTGCAGACTGCTTTGACTCGATTGAGTACTGGACTTCGGATCAACAGTGGTGCAGATGACCCAGCCGGCTTGATCGCCAGCGAGGCCTTGCGAAATGAAATCACAAGTCTGGGTAAAGCGATTAGCAACACTCGACGCGCGAGTCAGATCATCAGCACCGCCGACAGTGCGCTTGGGCAGGTCAGTAGTTTGCTAAATGATATTCGCGGCTTGGTTGTGGAAGCGGCGAACAAGGGCGCACTGAGCGAAGACGAGATTGGTGCGAACCAGCTGCAAATCGATAGTTCGCTAGAAGCGATTAACCGGATTGCCCAGACGACGACGTTTCAGGGCCAGAAGCTGTTGGACGGTTCGCTCGATTTCATTAGCACGGTCGGCTCGGTTGACTCCGTTCGCGATGCGAATATTGACCAAGCCAATCTCGGGGCGACTGGCCAGATCGATGCGGAAATCGTGATCAATACCGCTGCGACGCAGGCAACGCTAAACGCGAGTGCCAGTGCTTTCAGTGCTTCCACCGCCGCTAACGTAACTTTCGGCAACGGCACCCAGGAAATCACGCTCACCGCGGCCACTGCCGGTGCCGATTTCAATGATGTTCAAGTCCAGTTTGTCGACGATGCGACACTTGGGAATGCAGCGCCGCAGGCAGCATACGATGCGACTCAAAAAATCGTCACACTGACCTACAACTCCGCTGCCACACCGTCGACGTTCAATGACTTTGATGCTGTCGCGACTGCCTTGAACGGGCTTACTGAATTCAGCGCCGCTGTGTCTACAGGTCCGGGCACGACGGTTTTTACGGAGCCTGCTGCTGCTGTCACCACCGGGAAAACCGGCGGTGAAGTACTCACCGATACGCTCGTATTCCAGTTGAACGGCGTAAGCGGAGCCGAAACCTTCAATTTTGGAGCTGGAACCTCGTCGACGCAAGTTGCTGAGGCATTGAACTTGGTTTCAGACAGTACGGGGATTAGCGCAACCGCCTCCTCGGCAGATGGACTCACGTTGACTTCGACGGCGTATGGGAGTGACTCCCTCGTCAATATCGAAGTGATTAGTGAAGGTAGTTCTGGCGACTTCACAGCGAACCTGAGTGGAACGCGTAACACCGGTAGCGACATTGTTGCAACGGTCAACGGCGTGGAAGCGAAAGGTGAAGCCAACACGCTGTCGATCAACACTAGCAGCCTCGACTTGGTCCTAACCGTAGATGATGGGAGCAGCACCAACTTTTCTTTTTCGATCACAGGCGGTGGAGCTCTGTTTCAACTCGGGCCTGATGTGACGAGTAATCAGCAGGCACGACTCGGCCTCGGCAGCGTTAGCACGGGACAGCTTGGTGGTGCTACCGGACGGCTTTATGAATTGGGAAGCGGGCAGAGCAAGGCTTTGACAGAGGACATCACGGGGGCCGCCCAGGTGATTGACGAAGTCATCAACAAAGTGACCAGTCTGCGTGGGCGACTCGGAGCGTTCCAAGCGACGACGCTTGAAAGCAACATCGTCAGTTTGAATGACACCCGTGCCAACTTGATGGAGGCAGAAACGACGATTCGGGACGCCGACTTCGCACAAGAATCTGCCAACCTGACGCGAGCCCAGATCTTGGTCCAGTCGGGTACCAACGTGCTCGCTTTGGCGAATCAGAACCCTCAAAACGTCCTCTCGTTGCTGCGATAAAGTCAACGCTTCGACAAAAACGTTTTTTTAATAGCATTCGGCCGGTGAGAATTCTCGCCGGCCGTTTTGCATGATTGGTGGAGGTTGCTGAAGAATTGGCCGGACCGATACATTTGCCGTTGGACCGAAGCTCGGCTGGCAGCGAAAACTCGCCGTTGGAATTCTCCGTTCTCTCCGCTTTTGCGAAAAAACACGCCATTTAGCGGCCGAAATTATCAATTGCTGCTAATCAGTCCGGACTATTGCGGCTCAATAGCAGCCCAGATTAACGACGGCTGCCCCAGATAATGAGCTACCGTTTTTCTGGACTTGGGATCCCCCCGAAGACGATTAAAGGGGGTCGGTCTGCCCGACCAAAGGCGATGACCAAGTTTTGATGGCGAGAGAAGAGGCTTTGCCTCTTCAAAAATACTCAAGCGGTTCATTCATGGGGCGAATTCAGTCTTCTATCGGATTGATCACCGGTACCGATATTGCCGGGACCGTTGACCAATTGATTGCGATCAGCGGCCAGCCACGTGATCGACTGCTGAGTCGTACCGATACATTACAGCGAGAGCAAACGGCGCTGGCCGAGTTGACTGCCTCGGTCATTGGTGTCCAGCTTGCAGGCAAACAGTTGGCGAATACCGCCACCTTTCGCTCTCGAAGTGTGGAATCGAGTGACTCGGCGGTTTTGTCGGGTACCGCGGGTAGCAAGGCGACACCCGGAAGTTACGCAGTTCGAACCCTTTCGACGGCTGCAACCCACTCCATCGGATCGCGAAAGAGTTTCACGGCAACCGACCAGGCCTTGGGCTACTCCGGAACGATCCGTGTGAACTCAGATGGTGGTACGATCGATAAAAGTGCTGCATTGAGTGGACTTAACGGAGGCCGCGGCGTTCAAGGGGGCGTCATCCGAGTCACTGATCGGTCAGGTGCCTCGGCAGACATCGATCTGTCGTCCGCTCAAACCATCAATGACGTTATCACTTCGATCAATGATGCTGCTATCGGAGTTCGGGCAAGTACCTCCGGTAACTCACTTGTCTTGACCGATCAAACAGGTAGCACTGCAAGCAATCTAATCGTTGAGCAACTTGGGGCTGAGGAGACCGCGGCCGACCTTGGGATCTGGGGCGTCGATGTT
>JARGNK010000014.1:0-15430 GCA_029213145.1 Rubripirellula sp.
CTTGTAAAACGCTAACGCCAGAAATTCATCGATTGCCTTAGAGACGCCGTAACTCCAACGCGGCTTCGTGGTCGCACCGAAGACAAGATCATCATCCTCCGTCCAACGCTCTTTCGGATTTTTCCCATAGACCTCACTCGTACTCGCGATAAAGGTTGGCACTAAATCACCGCGACTCGCCCGTTCACCGAGGCGATTCAGAATGAGCTGCGTTGGATAGATATTGCGTTCGATCGTTTGGATCGGTTGCTTGGCGATGAGCGCAACTCCGACTGCCGCCGCCAGATGGAATACACGGTCGGCACGATCAACCACAGTCGCTACCAATCGCTCATCCTCAACCGTCCCCTCGATGTACTCAAGCGCGGGATGATCGATGACACTCGCCAGGTTACGCGCCTGACCAGTGGACAGATCGTCTACCACAATGACATGGTGGCCGGCGGAAAGCAGAAGCTCGGTTAGGTGCGAACCGATGAAACCGGCTCCACCCGTAATCAGGCAAGTTAGAGAAGTCACGACGCTCGCATCACTTGAGGGCTAGAAAACCGATCGACCACCCCGATCAATCAAAACGTCTGCCAGCCGGCCCACCGGACTAATCTCCAGTCCGACGTATTCGCATTGGGCTGCCCGAGCAATCAACCGGCGAGACTTCCGCCGTGGTCACGGGTGGTTGTACGAAGGGAGTTTCCATGCGGTTCATTCACTAATCATTTCGATTGGGCCGCATCCAATCCCCCAATAGCCAAAACAACGAGATGTCTGGGAAACCTGGGCAAAACATACGGGCTGAAGTCCAGCAAAAAGCCCGAGACCACCGCCCGAACTATCAACATTTTCGAACCACGGCTAGAATACATGGCCAGGGGTTTGCCGGCTGAATCCCGTTTTCTTGAGATCGTTCGTGTGAGATTGGAGCCTATCGTGAGGCAGCCTGCTACCCAGCTGCGAAAGCTTGATCGCTACCATCCCTCTTTGCCAGTTCAAGCGGTAGAGATTCTACCCAGGACCGTGTTCATGATTGCAATGCTCGGGTGTTGCGGCATCTTTTTCTCAGCATCTCAGGCCTGGGCACAGGACACAAGTGAGCAACCCAGCGAAGCGTCCATGGCAATGTACGCTGATGCAGCGAATTTCCAAACCGGTGGTGCGCTGAAGTTGGCCATCGAGTCTTGGAAAAAATTTCTTACCAAATACCCAAGCCATCCAATGGCTGCTGACGCGGCGCATTTCCTGGGTGTCTGTCACATGCAAAGCGATCCACCCGACTATGCCGCTGCCGGCAGATCGTTTGCAAATGCTCTCAAGAACAAGAAATACGACTTACGCGAAGAGAGTCTTGTTAACTACGGCTGGTGTTTGTACGCCACGGCAGGTGACGGACAAGAAAAAGACCCGAAGCGGCTCACAGCAACCATCACATCCTTCCAGGCACTGATCAAGGAATTCCCCAAGAGTCAGTTTCTGGATCGAGCTTTTTTCTACAGCGGCGAAGCAGCCTATGGGCTCGGACAACCACAAAAATCCGTCGATTTTTACAACCAGTTATTAGCGTTGCCGGACGCCGCCAAATCACCTCTACATTGCGATGCAATTTACGCGAGAGGTGTCGCGTTCGAAGAGCTGAAGTTACCCGATCAAGCCATTGCTTCGTTCAAACAGTTGCTGGCAAGCTGTAGCCGCGACGAGCTAATCACCGATGTGCACTTGCGCATGGGCGATCTACTCATTCTTCTGGGAAAGTACGATCAAGCAATCGAATCGTTTCAGTCACTGCTTAAGGCAAATGCATCCGATGATGACCGCGCCTATGCGTTGTTCCGCCAAGCCTACGCTTTGGTTCAATCGGGTCAAGCGTCAAAGGCAGCCGAAACTTACGATCAGTTACGGGCGAGGTTTCCAGATTCCAGCTATGCGGCCTCCGCCATCCTTGCTTCAGCGCAAAGTAGCTATCGCGGTGGCGAGATGCAGGCTGCGGAAAAGAAATTTCTCGATGTCTTGGCCCAAAGTAATGTTTCTGCAGCAACAGAAGCTTCCCACTGGCTGGCGAGAATTTACTTGGCAAAAGGTGATTCGGAGCAGGCAATCACCATTACAAGAAAGCAATTTGATCGCGGTGTTGAAGGTGAATTTGCAAACGATCTTCGCCTCGATCTGGCAGAAGCACTGGCTGCCGAACCGGGCTCAGTAGAAGAATCATTAAAGCTCTTTGAAAAAATCTATCGCGACGCCCCAACCGATGAATTAGCGCCCCGAGCGCTCTACAACGCTGCGTTCTCCGCACTTCAACTAGGTCAATCAGAGCGGGCGTTAAAGCTCTCCTTGGAGTTCATTCAGACCTTTCCAGAAGACACCCTGGTTTCCGATCTCCGATTCGTCGCGGGTGAATCACAACTCGCAACCGGCCAAGCAGAATTGGCCTCCGATACATTCGCCTATTTGCTCTCCAACAGCGAGCGTGACAACGTTCAACGGCCGATCTGGGTGCTCCGCGCTGCAGTGGCCAACAATGCAGCTAAGAAATGGGATCAGTCCGTTTCAATGTTGCAAAAAGAGATCACAGGTCTTCCCAAACCAGCGCAACGAGCGGAAGCCTACCAACTTATCGGTCGAGCTCACCTCCGCGCAGATCGGGGAAACGAGGCCGCAAAGGCATTTCAGAAATCGTTGCAGGCAGATCCGGACTGGCCACGGTCCGACCAAACCTCCTTGTTACTCGGCCAAGCGTTGCTTGCAGCAAACCAGCCAAAGGAAGCCCAACAAGTATGGAGGAAAATGATAGAAGGTGCGCGGAATTCGGTGATGGCAGATCAGGCCCGTTATCGCGTTGCACAACTGGCGACAGCCGACAACCGTTTCGAAGATGCAATCAAATGGTACGACCAAATCCTGGAAGTCAGCGGTGAACCTCGTTTGGTGCCGTATGCGCAGTACGGCAAGGGATGGGCAGAATTGCAGCTCGAGCGGTACCAACCAGCGCTAAAAACGCTGAATCAAATGCTGACCGAAAACCAACAACACCCTTTGAGTAATGACGCTACCTTGGCACGCGGAATTGCGTCAAGAAATCTTGGGCAACTCACCGCGGCGAAAGAAGATCTAGAACAATTTCTCGCTAGTAAACCAACGGGAATCAATCTTGGGCATTCGCTGTATGAACTCGCTTTAATTGATCAACAATCAAAAAAACCCGCCGAGGCCGCCAAAAAACTCGGCCGCTTGGCGAAAGAAGTACCTGACTACCCGTCAATGGATCAGGTTCTTTATGAATTGGGATGGTCGCTGCAGGAATCAGGTGACGCCACCGCGGCCATTCCCCATTTCAACACACTCATCCGTGACTTCCCAGAAAATCCTCTCGTAGCGGAAGCAGCCTACTTTATCGGACAGCAAAACTACGCCGAGAAACAATGGGAACAGGCCGCTAAATTCTTCGCGATTGCAGCAGCAAAACCTGGTGATGCAACATTGAATGAAAAGGCCCATTACCGAATGGGATGGTCCTATTTCAATCTCGGTGACTACGACAAGTCTGAGCAAGCTTTTTCAGATCAATCTGCTCGACATTCCAATGGCGCGTTCGCATTCGATGCTGAGATGATGGTCGGTGAATCGAGGTTCAAACGCAAGGATTACAAAACATCCCTGTCGGCTTACCAAAAAGCCCGAAATTGGATTCGTGACAAGAACGAAACGTCTCAAACGATTCGCGACGGAAGCGAACGCCAAATCCGCGAACTCGCATTCTTGCACGGCGGTCAGAGTGCGGCGCAACTGAAGCAGTGGGATGAGGCGATCGAGTGGTACGACGAACTTCGGAAACGATTTCCAACCACCGCCTATCTGCCGCAGGCTTTTTACGAAACAGGCTTTGCTTATCAGCAAAAGGGAGATCCTGCTAATGCGTTGCGATTTTACTCGCAGGTAGCCGACAAGTATCGAAATGAGCTAGCCGCCCGCGCTCGGTTCATGATGGGCGAAATTCATTTTTCCAAAAAAGCCTTCGACAAAGCGATCCCGGAATTCCAGCGTGTGATGTTCGGTTTTGGGGCTGAAAAAGCACCCGATCAAATCAAGAACTGGCAGGCGAAAAGTGGTTTCGAAGCAGCGAGATGTAGTGAACTACTGATGCAATCAGCACCCTCCGATGCGGCGAAAAAGAAGGCCCGGAACTTCATTCAGGAATTCTATTCCTATGTCATTGAAAAACACCCGAAGCACGAGCTTGCAAGCGATGCTAGAAAGCGTCTGGAGGCACTCAGATAGTGAGTTCAACGAAAAACGCAACGCTGTTCGTAATTACATTTCTATGCGCTCAATCGCCGGGGCTGGTAGCGTGGGCCCAGAATGATACTTTACCAATCATTCCCGCCACCGAAATCCAAGAGCTGATGGAAGAACCAGCTGTCGAACCAGTGGCCGAATCGCAACCATCGGGAATTGATCTATTGACGCTCATCGCGCGGGGTGGCGCCTTCATGATCCCGATCGGTTTGATGAGCCTGATGGTGGTCGCACTCGCATTTGAACGCATGGTGATGATGCGACAGCGGATCCTCTTGCCGCCGCAATTAGAACTTGAACTTCGAGAATTGAATGCTCCGACTGATCAATTTGATCCGGCTGAAGCGTTTCAAGCCTGTGGCCGACACCCCTCAGCGCTGGCAAACGTGATCCGTGCCATGCTAATGCGAACAGGGCAATCACTCGGTGAAGTTGAACGAACCGCCAACGAAACAATCGAGCGTGAAGCGGATCGTTATGCAGCGCCGCTACGGTGGCTCACCCTTGCTGCTGCCGCAACACCACTGATGGGTCTGCTGGGAACAGTGTGGGGGATGATTGTGGCCTTTCATGAATCAACAACCCTTACCCCTGACCGAACCCGCAGCGAACAACTGTCCGAGGGAATTTACACTGCGTTGGTGACGACGTTAGCCGGACTCGTGGTGGCAATTCCCGCCGCATATTTGGCACTCTATCTCGAAAATCGATTGGCAAAACTTTTCCACCAAGTCGAAGAGTTCGCCTTTGAGATGGCCCCTGGGTTAGATCGGTTTTCGGGAAAACGCCGTCTAGATGCTGACGGCAAAATGCATCCAATGAACGATTCGGTAACGGACAAAGAGGTGGTCCAACCCCCACCACCACCCACTCAACCGACACGTGCGAAGCAGCGTGGCGATATGCGAGCAGGTTGATCATGCCAAAAATCAAACGCTCTACTGTGGCCAGCACGCTTAGCCTGACACCATTGATCGATGTGGTGTTCCTGCTGTTGATCTTTTTTTTGGTGACGAGTGAATTTGAGGACGAAGAGCGTCGATTGAACATCGTGCTCCCCACAGCAACCAGCGCGGTTCCGATGACGAGCCAACCGAAAGAAGTGGTTGTTGACATCGACCAGCAAGGCGACCTGTACCTGAACGGCCAACAGTCGAATCTACAGGAACTCGAAAAATGGCTGTCGATAGCGGTCGCGAATAACCCGACCAACCAAAGCGTAGTTATTCGTGCTGATCGCGCCACCGCTTTCCAGCCGGTCGTTAGTGTGATGGACATCTGCAACCGCACCGGCATTCGTGATTATACCGTCACTACGCAGGACGGCCCCGATGGATGATCTACCACGCAAACATGCTGGCAATGGAGTCGCAGCGTGAGAAACCCTACACCACCACCAATCGAGCGATCAACGAGAAATCGCGAGCGTATGTGGTCGCTCGATGTTTCGATCGTTGCGTTGGCTGGACTGGTGCTTTACGTCATCACGACACAGCTTCAGTTTGATGACCCGCGTTGGTTGTTTAATGCTTGGACATACATTGTCGCTGTCCCAATCATCGCACTGATACTCACGTTTTTGTCACATGGATTAGTATCGCGACACGTTCAAAAATCGATCCAGCTTGGCTTCCTGTTCAGTGTCTTCGTTCATCTGTTGCTACTCTTTCTGGCCATCAATGTCATCATTTTTGGACGGTATTTCCCCAATGCATTCTCCGGAAAAAAACCGGAACGCTCACTTACTCAACGAACTGTCCCCGAATACCTTTTTCGTGCGACAGACCCTGATCAAAGAACCGCGCCACCTGATTGGACAGAGCCAGTCGATGCTGTCACGACCTCTCGTGTCAAACCGGAGAAGCCCGTCCAAACTCCTCCCCTCGAAAAAACATCCCGTCGAACAGAATTACCTCGCCCACCAGAGCCACCGCAACCGTCAGAAAAAAATTATCTGATGAAGCGACAAGACCCGAGCGAGACACTTCCCAAACCCGCCGAAGCGCCAGCTCGATTGGCTCAGAGACGCGATCGATTAAACGATTCATCCGTAACGAACCGAATGCCGACCGCACCGAATGTGCCAACCCAGGCAAACCCTCAGGTCGTCAACCCAGAGCGTCGCGTCAATGAGCAAAAACGCTCGGCACGAAAACTCACGAATAATCCCACTGCACCGGCAACCATTCAAATCCCCGTACCTTCGACACCGCAGCCGTCCATTGCCGGCGCCCGCAATCGAAGCGAGTCCGTTCCGCGCGTCGGCGAATCTGAGTCACGGCAACAACGCCAGTCAACATCAGCGTCACGTAACCTGCAACCCGCGGGCTCTTCGCCACCACCTCAGAGCGTGGCGATCGCGAGATTCGATGCCGCCTCAACTTTGCAATTATCGCCATCCCCCACCGCCGTGATGCGACGAGGACAAACCACTGGCGCTCAATTGACCAATCAACCCCAGGGAACCTCGGGCCTACCAGCGATTGAAACCACTTCCTCGACAAGCCAATTCTCGAGGAGCCAGCAACAAGCTGGAACCAGCGTGCCTACGATCGCTGAGGGCACCGCTCGCCGAGCACCAGGACGGAATGGTCAACGTGCAGGAACTGGGTTTACACCGGCGGGCGCGGTGAACCCCGGTCAATCACTGCCGGACGGACCCATGAACTTGGCCGGAGATTCAATCGGTGAGACAATCAGTGATCGACTGAACAGCGATGACGCGCCCAGACGCAAGGCAACGTCAGGCGGACGTCTAGGGATTGGCAATCGTTCGTCGGCCGCAATCGAGATGCCTGACTTCGACGCCCCGCTCTCAGATGGCCTGGCTGGCTTAGCGAATCAACCCAGATCGACTGTCGGTGGCATTCCGAGTCGCGAACAGCCAAGTGTATCGGTGTTGGACATCAACCGTGGCACCCGCCCCAGACGAGAGGTCGGTGGCCCCGTCACGCCTGCCGGCAATCAGGTAACATCGGTGCAATCCTTCTCGCGGCGTGTGATGCGCACCAAAGGCGGTGCAGCACCGACTCCCGCCGGAATGGTTGGCCCCGCAACTGAAGAAGCGATCGAATTGGGGCTCACGTACTTGGCCAAAACACAGAATGAGGACGGAAGTTGGTCCTTGCAGGGCCACGGCACAGAGGTAGCCTTACAAAGCGATACTGCCGCGACTGGACTCTGCTTGCTTGCCTTTCAAGGTGCGGGCTACACACATCTGCAACATCAATACCTCGAAACAGTCAATCGAGGCTTGCGGTATTTGATACGGCACCAAAAGGCCAGCGGTGACCTCTACCGCAGTGAGAATCAGATCAGCGATCAAAATGTTGCATTTTACAGCCACGGAATTGCATCGCTGGCGCTTTGCGAAGCCTATGGAATGACCCAAGATCCCGATCTGAAGCAAGCGGCTCAGTCTTGTTTGAATTACATCATCGATACGCAACACCACGAACGAGGTGCTTGGCGATACTCTCCGCAGGTGAGTTCAGATACCAGCGTGACGGGATGGATGATGATGGCTTTAAAGAGCGGGCAGCTTTCCGGCCTTGAAGTGCCCGAGAAAACTTATCGGGGAATCAACCAGTGGCTGCAGATTGCACAGAGTCCCGAGCGGCCAGATCGCTATCGTTACAATCCATTTGCTCCTGACACACCTACGCAGAGGCATGGACGGTCACCAACTCCAACCATGACGGCGGTTGGAATGTTGATGCGAATGTACTCCGGTTGGAGTCGAGAAAACCCAGCCATGCAATCTGCATCTGAATACCTGCTCGAGTTTTCTCCTCAAAATGGCACCTTCCGATCACCGCAACGTGACACCTATTACTGGTACTACGCGACCCAAGTGATGTTCCACATGGGTGGGGAAACCTGGTACCAATGGAATCGATCTCTGAACCCATTGTTGCTCGAGGGTCAGATCAAAACCGGCCCCCTTACGGGAAGCTGGGATCCGATGCGACCGGTCCCCGATCGTTGGGCGATCCATGCGGGCAGACTGTACGTCACAACGATGAATCTGTTGAATCTTGAAGTCTATTATCGGCATCTGCCAATCTATGATGACACAGCAGAGTGATTGCAGTCATCAACCAAACGCATCGAACAAGAAGTATGCAGTGTTTGTCTGCCCAGCAGCTGAAAACATGACTTTCGTGATCACTTCGTTCTGACTGCAATGCCTGAGAGCCAAGGAAAATCACCACCGGTTAATTCCCAGACTTACCCAATGGCTCGTCAAAGCTCTCTCACCTTGATGTTGCGAAAGTGGATGGTCCCTTTGCTGCCCGCATGAATCTGCAAGCCAAAGAAGCCTTTCGGGTAGAGCTCGGTTTTCCAGTGGGCTGCTGGCTGTCCATTCAGCCAAGTCTTAATCGTCTCCCCCCTCGCCTCGATCGTAACTCGATTCCACTCGCCCTTCTTTTTAAGGCTTGCCCGAGTTTCTTTGTGAGCTTCCAACCACATTGGGTAGATCCATCCGCCCGCACTTTGACCATAAATCCCACCTGACCAGAATCGTTGCTTGGAATAAGCTTCAACTTCACACTGCGGACCAAAAATAAGCTCACGTTGTTTCGAATTAGATTCTTCAAGTTTGGCGGCTGCCCGAAACATAAATCCAGTGTTGCCATCAACTACATGTTTGATCTCCGCAGTGAAAACAAAATCACCATAGTCCGATCGATTCGTTGATAGATAGGTACTCGGTGAACCAGGTACGCAAGTTCCCACAATGACATCCCCGGTGGCTTCAAATTTGCTATGGCCACCACGCACCGTCCACCCCTCAAGATCCTGTCCGTTATAAAGATTGACCAATCCGGATCCGATCTGCGGCTCGGGATCGTCATGAACAAGCATATCGCCCGGTCGAGGCAGATTTTCCTGCTTCCGGTAGTTCCCCAACCACTTGAGCTGAGAAGAAGAAATCCGATTCGATCCCGTTTCAAATCGGGAAAGGTGATATTCGAGTTCCGCTCTCAGTCGTAATTTGGTTGCGTTATGAGTTTCAATTGCGGCTAAGTTGGTCCACTCATTGGGATCTTGTTTCAAGTGATAAAGCTCTTCGCTGCCATCGGCGTATTGAAGGTAACGCCAATCTAGATCGCGCACCGATGCGTTACCTTGATCGAACATTGTCAACGTGGTGTTGCGGTATCGTGATTTTGGCTTCTCAAGAAGTGGCACCAGGGAGTCACCATCCAGAATCGCCGGTCCTTGGATTCGACAAAATTCAAGCAGTGTCGGGTATAGGTCAATTAATCCGACAGGTGCGTCACAAACGGAACCAGCCTTGGCGAATTCAGCGGCCTGATTCTTCGGGGGCACAATGATCAGCGGAACTTTGGTTGATCGCTCCCAGCCGGTCCACTTCCCCCAATGATCTTTTTCACCCAATTGCCAGCCATGATCAGACCACAGAACAACCAACGTATTATCTGCGATTCTCGAGTTGTCCAGCGCATCCAAAACACGGCCAACCTCGTGGTCTACGTAAGTCACGCAGGCCAAATAGGATTCGACAGCGGTCTGCCATTGGTCGTACTCAACCACAGTTGAATGCAACCCAGCCGTCACCGCTTCAAGCGCCCATGACTTTCCTCGCGGACTCAGATCGTCCAAATCGTCTTGGCGGTAGGGGGGCAACGTACCCGGATCATCCTTGAACCGTTCAAAAAAGCGAGAGGGAGCAAAGAGTGGAATATGTGGACGGTAAAAACCGACCCCCAAAAACAGCGGCTTCTCATGTTGATCACCCAACCGATCAATCGCCCAATTGGCACTCCGTGTATCACCCCAATCAGTATCTGGAAGATCAAATCCACCCCAGTCGAATGATTCGCCTTTTTTCTCATTGGGCCGGCGGTCAGATGGCATTCGATTGATCGGCAAAACAACATCTCGCCCCAGACTATCCTGCAGTAAGTGGCGAGGGTTACGCGTCCCCTTACTGGATAGTTCCTTTTCTCTGTACTCAACAGCATCACCAGAGAACGGACTCCAACGCTGCTCGTACGATTGGTATTGCTGGAACGTATGATCACTTTGCTTGCCAAACAATTTTCCGGTGCCAGCAGTGTGGTATCCCGCTTCATTCAGTGCCGTCGTTAGATCGCGTGATCCCGGGTATACCTTGCGAATCGATCCCGAATCATTCGACCAAACCTTGGATACGTTTGGCATGCGTCCACTGAAAACCGCAGCTCGTGACGGACTACATGCCGGTGCTGCACAATGGGCGTTCGAAAACAGCATTCCTCGAGCAGCAAGTCGGTCAAGATTAGGAGTCTTCGCTTGTGGATGACCCTTCAAACAACCAACCCAGTCATTCAGATCATCGATTGCGATGAACATTACATTGGGACGCTCATCCGCCGAAGACGACTTCGAACCTAGATTCAAAGCCAGCAACAAAACACAACCAAGGACAGCCAACTTCGTATTCATAGACAAGCCTTTTCCCGTGCGATCAACGGGCATCTGAAGGTTTTTGGATCCACCAAAGCACTCAACCAAGCTGCGGTGATCACACACACGATTCAGTCGTTATTGATTGTACCGAACTCGCATTCGACACATCAAAACGCATGTGCGATCGCCATCCAACGATTGGTAACGATCACACTAAATCCTCAGCCATCAGCGAATGGCTGGACCTGTGCCATCGAACGAAAATGACTCAGCAAGCACTGCCTCAGCAAGCACGGGCAATCTGATCGACGGCAGGCATCCAGCGACGCGACTTCAACACGGCCCCTCGCGACGTTCCGCTGCTTCCCCGATGAAAACGGCACAGAGATGAATTCGTCCAGATGACGACTCACTTGAGCAACGGTGCCGCCGAAGTCATATCGCATCCTAAAACGAGGAACACGCTCTATCCAAAACCGAGTGAAGGAAACTCGGTCATCGTGTTATCTCGAATCAATCCGATCAGAACATGCGTCTAACCACCAATGATCGGACGGAGCTCACGATCGGCAGCGATTCTAGCGGCGATCTAAATATCGGTTGACCAGATTTTCGAGCATCTCTTGCCGACCACTTTGATTCGCGTCAGCATCGCCTTTTTCTAACATATAGGCTTCAAGATCGGTCAGTGTGACGCCACCAGCCTCGATTTTGGCACCGATTCCTTCATCCCAACTGCTGTAACGATTGGACACGAATCCTTCGATTGCATTATCTGCCCGAATTGCGGCAGCGATCCTCAGGCCTTTTGCAAACGCGTCCATGCTACCAACATGGGCGTGAAACAAATCGATCGGCTCGAAAGATTCGCGTCGAACTTTCGCATCAAAGTTGACGCCACCACTGCCCAAACCGCCATGCTTCAAAATGTAATACATGATCTGTGTGGTGAGGTAGTAACTTGTTCCAAACTGATCTGTGTCCCACCCAAGTAACGGGTCACCTGTGTTGGCATCAATGCTGCCCAACCCACCTTGCGCACCGGCATAGTCGATTTCATGCATCATCTCGTGACCAGCCAACGTTGCATGGTTCGTCTCGAGATTCAATTTGAAATGATCCATCAAATCATATGCTCTCAGGAAGTTTAAACAGGCTGCTGCATCACTGTCGTATTGATGCTTGGTAGGCTCCTTCGGCTTTGGTTCGATTAGGAATTGTCCTTTGAATCCAATCTCCTTCGCGTAATCAACGGCCATGTGCATGAAGGCCCCGAGGTGGTCCATTTCGCGTTTCATGTCGGTGTTGTAAAGGCTTTGATATCCCTCACGCCCACCCCAAAACACATAATTTTCGCCACCGAGTCGCAGCGTGACTTCCAGCGCTTTCTTGACCTGAGCTCCTGCAAAAGCAAAGACATCCGCATTACACGTTGTCGCTGCACCATGCATGAAGCGTGGGTTCGTGAACATGTTAGCCGTACCCCAAAGTAACTTGACACCACTCCGCTGTTGCTCCTGCTCCAAGACGTCAGCCACCGCATCGAGGTTGCGGTTGGATTCAGCCAGTGACGCACCTTCTGGTGCAACATCACGATCATGAAACGCGTAATAGGGTGCCTGTAGCTTTTCGAACAACTCAAATGCCACGCGTGCACGCTGCTGAGCATTCTCGACCGAATCGGTCCCGTCTTCCCAAGGCCTGACTGCGGTCGCAACGCCGAAGGGATCCGCGCCGCCTCCGCGGAAGGTGTGCCAGTAAACGATGGAGAACCTCAAATGATCCCGCATCGACTTGCCTTCGATCTCCTCGTCCGGGTTGTACCAACGAAAAGCTAAGGGATTGTCGCTATCGGGGCCTTCATAAGGAATGACCGGAACATCTGGAAAGGCACTCATGAAGAAACCTGGACGAAGAACGAGTGGGAATATACGGTGAACCACCAGTATCATGAGCATCGGCGCGAGTCGCAACGGGGTACTTGCACACCCCAAAACCGCCTCAAAAATGAGCGGACAGCTGTGCTCTCCTCATCAAACGATGATCTGAATTCGCACCCCCTGCCAGTCTTTCATCCCTCTGGTTGTCGCGAGCCAGAGGGTGGGCAGGACCTATCACTCACTCGCCGCATCAGCGCTCCGCAGTCGACTCCGCCAGCCGCATTGAGCCATGGTAAAAACGATCACAAACGCCTGACAGCAAACTTGACGCGACCAGTGTTTCATCGTGATAACCAGTCGCCAAATACGACCTTTACACCGACCACATCTTCGTTTTTCAAATTCGCAGCTACTTCGAGGAGGTGAATTTAAGCAACAGCCAATCGCCAATTCTAGGAAAGGCATGACCGAGGGCGATTAAGACTCGCAGATGCCCGGGCAAAACCACGTCCACCGCACCTCTTTGAATGCACTTGATCACAGCAGCAGCGACCCGCTCGGGCGGTAACCCCTTCACGCGAGCCCCACCGCCGGGCGCAGACGCCTGCGGTGGCAGGGAACCATCAATCGAGTCGCGATAACGATCTCCTGCATCAGCGCGGGCAATCGGACCTGGCGACACCAAGGCGACATGGATTCCTCGTGGCTTGAGCTCCAACCGCATCTGCTGGGTCATTCCGGCCAACGCATGCTTCACCGTCGAATACCCCCCGATGTAGCGTGCGCCGACCTTAGCAGCCAATGATCCAATATTCACGATTGTCCCCGAACTTGCTTCCAGCAAAGGAATCGACGCCTGGGAGCAGAGCAGGGCAGTGACCACATTTTGGTGCCACAGAGTTTCTAATTGCTCGACCTCCAAATTCTCAACCAGCCCACGATCACTGGCCCCCACGCAATTCACCAAAACATCCAATCGATTGAACGTTTGTTCCACCGTTGAGATCAAATCCTCCACTTCTGCGCGGCTGCTGACATCACAAACCTGTCCCAATAAGCAATCAGGCTCTTGATCACCAAGGGTCGCCATTGCTGTTTTCAAACGACCTGCATCGCGACCCACAATCACAACTCGGTATCCGTGGCCCAGCAATTCCTTGGAAATCACCAAGCCGAGACCGGCTGAACCACCGGTGACTACCGCCACGGGACGTTTATCTGCATTCATGATGGCAAGTTTAGTACGATCACGGCCGATCCGGTATCGCAAGGAGCCGTGAAGACTGAAATACTGAGCGTCGTGGGCTGGCGACGCTCAGTGAAAATTCACTTCAATGGATCATAGCCAGAATTCCGTCCTGCGAATCAGTTCTTGACGAACAGCGACCGACGACAATCGTCAATCTTTCAGAAAACGAGTGGAGCGAGCTGAAGGATCATAACTCCGTATTGCGTCCAACACAGGAAATGAATCGATGCCCAGACCATCCATGCAAGAAGCCTGTACCAAAATCGTAGCCACGGTTGGCCCGTCGTGCAGCACCCGGGAAAAACTATCCAGTTTGATACGGGCTGGCGTCGATGTCTTTCGAATCAACACTGCTCATGGAACCCGTGAGGAGCACGAGCAGGTACTTGAGAGCATCCGCGAAGCTTCCCGCGAGACAAGATTTCCGGTTGGGGTGCTGCTTGATTTGGCCGGGCCGAAGATCCGCCTCGGAAAACTAGCCCATGAACCGATGACTTGTCCGGTCGGAACGACTCTCTCCTTCGTCCGTGGCGAAGACCCACATAATGAGACCGAACTCACTAGCACCTACGAACAGTTGGTCGATGAATTGGAAGTGGGTGATCGCGTACTGCTGGCTGACGGTTCCGTCGCATTGCGAGTGGAAAGTACCGACGACCATCATGCAAAGTGCGTTGTCACTGCAGCAGGAACTATCCGTAGCCGCCAAGGTATCAACCTTCCCGGCGTCAAACTGAGCGTTTCGGCTCTGCTGCCACGAGATATCGACAATGCAATCTGGGGAGCAAGAAACGGAATCGATTTAATCAGCCTGTCTTTTGTACGGTCAGCGAAAGATGTCCAACAGCTAAAGCAACTCCTTGCCGAACATGGATCTCACGCTTTAACCATCGCCAAAATCGAAAAACCCGAAGCACTCGAACATCTCGACGCGATCGTTGAGGAAGCAGATGGAGTCATGGTTGCCAGGGGAGACCTTGGTGTGGAAATCGACGTTGCGGAAACCCCGATCGCCCAGAAACGAATCATTCGGGTTTGCAAAGCAAAACTTAAGCCGGTGATTGTTGCCACACAGATGTTGGAATCGATGCACCTAAGTGCCCGCCCAACGCGAGCCGAAGTCAGCGACATCGCCAATGCCATTCTTGATGGAGCAGATGCTTGCATGCTCAGCGGCGAAACCGCGATTGGCAATCACCCAGACAAAGCTGTTGAAACCATGAATCGGATCATGCTTTGCACCGAACGTGAATTAATCGAACACTCGCCCCACAACACTGTGCCAACCAATCGCGTTCATCCCATCACGAGCGCTGTCACGCACGCCGCAACGAATATTGCCGAAGCAATCAGGGCAAAGCTAATCGTGATCGCTACCCGCAGTGGTAACACGGCATGGATCAAAAGTGCTAGTCGCAGTCGGATACCCTCGATCGGCGTTAGCGATTCGGAGGCAACCTTGCGACGCATCAACCTGCTGTGGGGGATCAAGCCAATCCATGCCGACAACTTCGGCAAGGGCGCCGAATTCATTGACGAAATCTGCCGCTGGGGTGCCGAGCACGCAGACCTGAAACAGGGTGATCAAGTCGTT
>JARGNK010000014.1:15455-67256 GCA_029213145.1 Rubripirellula sp.
AGGTGTCATCGACAAAGCGCATAACGAAATCCGGGTCCATACAGTCGGAGACTGAACTGACTCGGTGATCATCGCGATCCGGACTGGTCGAGTACCGTCCCCGATCGCTCAGGTGTCACGTCACCGATTCGATCCGAAGTTCAACGGGACCTACCAACCGAGGTTGCACGTCGCCCACTGCGGCTAATCGGAGCTCAATCACGTTGTGACGCTCAAGATAACGTGAGATTTCGACTTGGCATGCGAGCTCCGTCGAACCGATATCCATGGCACACCCGTTCACGGTTAACGAGACTACTAATCCCATCCACTCCTGGATAAACAACCAAAGACGTTGCTCGGGCACCAATCCGGTCGGGCGATTAAATGATCTTTGATAAACTACCTGATCAGCTCTCGATGGACTGAAATCAGGTAGTTCGCAACGCAGCAATCCGGAACCATCGTTTCGATCAATCTTCCAAGGACTCCTTAGCTGCATGACATGCATCACAGATGGGAACCCAATTAGGAAAGATTCATGCGAACTCAGGACGAACTCAACAGGCTGCCATCGTCATCGTCGGAACCTGGAAAGAGATCGTCAAGACCACCAAAGATCTGAATTTTATCGCCCTCGGATAACTCATACTCATCCTGGGCCAAGATCCGTTGTTGAACTTGCCCCTCATCCAGAATCTCAAGTAAAGCCTCATCATTCGCTTTGTCGTAGGTTACGGTCACCATGTCGACTCCGGCGAAGCCACCAGTGACCCCGACAAAGACTTGCTTGCCGTCTATATCCAGCAGAGCAAACGCCCCTCTGGGATTACCATTTTCGTCCAGATTGTCGTAATTCGATGACAGCAAATTATTGGTGTCGAGAGCTCGGCCTTTACTAACCACATGCCAGTCAATTCCAACGATGTCTTGGCCACCCAGTGGACCCCCAATTTTCACGGATTGAGCAATCTGGGTAACCTTCAGAACTCCCCCCTCATTTTCTCTCGACATCACCACATGATCATCATCGCCGATCAAATCGACTCCCGGTGGATCAACCAACTTCAAGTGGAAATTGCCCGGTGGCAGAGAATCAAAACCATACGCCCCAGTAATATCTGTCTGGGTTGTCATTCGAATCTCTTCGCCCGTTACATTTTCGCTGGCTGCAGAGAAGAGTTCGACCACCAGCCCAGCGAAACCGACTTCATCGATATCTTTGACACCGTTGCGAATCTCCTCAGCACCATTCATCGCGACGTCGATACCATTCTCGAGGTGGTCCTCAAAAACCAAGCCGCTGATCGTGGACGGCACAAACCTGAGGTAATTCACCCTTCCGGACGCTGAGGCAGTTTTTCCTTGTTGGTCGACAATGGTGTATGTGAAGGTCACTTCCCCCTCAAAGTCCGATGCCGGCGTGATCGCGACCTCTCCGGTCGCTGGATTGAAACTGAAATCCTCTACGTTTTCAGAAGCGCTGGTCAGTTCCGCACTCTGCAAACTGATGGAATCCGTATCCCCTTCGCCGTCACCGGCATCATTATTCTCTAAGACATTGATAACAACGACCTGATCAACGACTGCATTGCGATTGATGTCCCCTGCATTGGGTGGAGCATTGAAACCAATAATCATGATCGTCGCTGTTTGAGCAACGGACAAACCAGCCGGATCCTTGATCAGGAAACTGTAATTGACCGTTTCAATTTCGCCGTCCAGCAAATACCCGTAGAACGTTGGATCGACCTGCAGTGAATTTCCGACCTGTGTGATTCCCCCCGCATTTCCATTCACAACATTCAACTCGGCAACGGACAAATCGTCTCCGTCTGGATCGCTGGAACCAGCCAAAAGGTTGACCAGCCCTGGAGTGTCCTGTTCGTTGAAAGTCGCCTCGATCGGGTCACCCGCGATTGGGGCTTCATTGACGTTGGTCACATTGATCGTGATCAATGCTGTATCACTCAGTTCACCATCCGAGACGGTGATGTCGAGACCGTACTGATTGGTCATTTCGAAGTCGAGTGAACCGACGGTAGTCACCTGCCCACTCTCTGAATCGACACTGAAGACACCATCCCCGCTACCGCCGGTGACAGTGTAAGTCAAACTGGTGCCATCCGGATCTGTATCTGTGGCTTCAATTGTTCCTACAACGGTACCACTCGGCACGTTTTCTGCGACCGAAAAGACTTGATCTTCGACCGTCGGCGCCTCGTTCAGATCGTTGACATTAATGGTAATGGTCGCGGTCGCATTTAGATTGCCAGGATCGCTAACACGAACCGTCAACAGATAAGTCTGTTCAGTTTCGAAATCGAGACTGCCGGCAACGGTAATATCCCCGGTGTTCGCATCGATGCCGAACTTCCCGGCCGCGTTGCCATCCGTAATCACATAAGTCAGTGGATCGCCATCAGGATCATTGGCAACGACTTTCCCAACCACAGTGTCCACAGGTGAGTTTTCATCAACATCGAATGTTTGATCATTCACCGTTGGCGGCTGTGGAACATCAGTCACGTTGACTGTAATGACTGCTGAAGCTGCGTTCGTTCCATCCGAAACTTGTACGGTGAACACGACCTGTGTCTCTGGGACCAATTGATCTGTGGCGACGCTCAACTCACCAGTATCGGAAACACTAATGATTTCACCGTTGTCACCCGCGGTGACCGTAAACGTCAAGCCAGCCCCCTCAGGATCGGTCGCCGCGATCATACCGAATACCGTTCCTTGCGGGGCTGTTTCATTCACGCTGAAGGATTGGTCGTTGATAACGGGGGCTTCATTGATATCCGTTAGGTTGACCGTCACGGTTTGCGTGTCGGTTAATCCACCATTGTCAGCAACCTGAATTCCCAAGTCGAACTTTGGATTAACTTCAAAATCAATCGCCGAGTTCGTCTTTACCCTCAACTCACCTGTCAACGAATCGATCTCAAACGCATCCCCGTTATTCCCGCTGACAATCGAGAAGGTCAAGGTGTCACCCTCATCAGGATCGCTTGCGACAACCGTTCCAACGGGTGTAGGCGCCGTAGTGTTCTCTGGGATCGTGAAGGACTGATCCAGTTCGATGGATGGTCTTAGATTTGGATCGGTGACACCTGTGATGGTGATGGTCGCTTTCTGTGCGACCGTTCCGCCTCGTACGTCCACGACGTCGTAGTTGTAAACAACAACTTCGGTCTCGTTGTCGTTTAAGAATCGATAGCTCGATGGATCAACCGTCAGCGTGTTACCGTTCTGTGTAATGCCACTGCCATTGCCTGATTCGAGCGTGAGTCCAGCAACACTCAAACCTGCATCGTCGCCATCTGGATCACTTGCGAATTGCAACAAATCAACGCTGCCCTCCGGATCCGTCTCAACAAACGTTGCCGCCACTTCTTCGGTCACGATCGGCAGTTCGTTCGGCGTCTTGGTACTGAGTGTTAATGTTGCAACGCCATTATTCGCGTTCCCCAATTCTTGCCCCAAGCCACCCTCGACGGTCTCGGCTAGAACGTTATCGGCAATTCGTTGGTTATCGTAACCGTAAAGCAGGAGAAATTCATTCTCGGCCGACGCTGCCTCGATGGATGCCATCACGTCGACTTCAGGTGCGTTGACTTTCACCTTCAAGCTAAACGAATCAAATGGCTCACCAAACTCACCTAACTCTGGAATCCCACCGCCTTGACCTGGAATTCCACCCAAGCCACCGACTGCAATGAAGCCACCTTGATTCTCGCCTCCCGCATTTGGATCGTAGCTACCGCCGTCGCCGGAAAGCAAAATCTTGTAGAAGGCCTCGCCGAAGCCATCGGGACTACTGTCAAACGAGTTACTTCGGAAATCGATGCTATAGGGCACCGCGTCAGAATTAGGCGACCCGTCGGGAAGCAATGCAGGGGTGACAGTCACCTCACCCGACACAAAACCTCCCTCATCCGGATTACCACTGGAATCCAGCACATCAAAGGTGATGTCAGGTACATTTTGGTTGCCCAGCCCAATGAAGGTCACTCGCTGTGCATTGCCGTCCCCGTCCATTCGATACTGAGAGGGATCATACCCAAACAGCTCCAATGCCTCCGCTAGCAGTGCGGCGAGATTCTTACCCTCCAATTGCCCAGCGAGTTTTTCGTAAACTTGAGGTCCTGGGTTCTCTACGGGTGCCGGATCTGGGATCGAGAAACGAACACCGTTGCGGCTCGAACTGAAGCTGCCCGTTAATTCCACCTTCTGCGACTCGTAGAGCACTGGCGTGATCAAACTCGCGTTGTCAAACGTCAGGTTCGTGATCAATTGAAACGCACCAATGTCTGTTCCAAGACTTGCAGAACGCAGGTCTTCATAGGCAACCTGCAAGTAAACTTCTTGATCGACCCCAACGCTAACGACCCCATTCACTGGGGCAATTTCTTTATCGTCCAAATCACGAACAGTGAGCAGATACTCAACTTCCTTGTCTGTCACCCCTTCGATCACGATGGTGGCCGTGTTTTCACTGGAGTCACCGCTCGACTCGACAACGTCATAGACGATTGTAATGGTTGAGCTTTCACCGTCGTTGAGCTCGGAGAATACCTCCGGGAGGACTTGGCCTCTTACTTGTGGAAATCCTGAAGAGCTTTCGTCTGCAGTCAGAGTCTGCGGGAGTGGTGCACCAGGATTGTAGCCATTAAGGAAAAAGAGAGCATCATTGGTAACGACATTGATGTCGCCGTCGATCGTGATTTCTTTTAACAGGACGCCACTCAAAGTGCCAGACATCGCGGCCTGGCCCTGCAGCAGATTGAACACGGTGGGCGAATCATCTTCGGTCAATTCAAGTTCGATAGGCGTGACTGACGGCGCGCCTTCAGCCCGAGCCAAAGCATTGATCACCCCCAAGGCGTCCGAAGCAGTGATCTCAGAGTCACCATTCACGTCGTAATGGAAATTGGGCGCACCGTTGCTACTACTAGTCAGCCCGCCTTGCTCGCCCTCGGCACCTTGGCCGCGAGCCAAGAAATTGACGACACCGAGTGCATCCCGAACGCTGATCATTCCATCGTCATTCACGTCGTAGGGATTAAAGTTTTGACTGGCCAGTATCCCTCCGGCAAGTAGATTCCGCTTCTCCAGGGTCTCACTCCGCAACCGACGATTCATCGCATCCGCACGTCGGCTGTCCAAAGCACGTCGTCGCCGCTTGCCGGAAGCCAGTAATCCTGAGCGACGAACTAGTTGACGCAAATCTTTCATCTGATATTTCTCGAGAAATTGCAGTGGAAGGGCGGGGAGGAAAAGTGTTGAAACCCCGTTTGGCGGGACGGACATCCATCGCAAAAACGACGCGAGGGATAAACTCCATCCATTGTATATATGTTATTTCAGCCGTTCTTTTTATCAACGACTGGATTCAATTCGGGGCAAATAGGGCAGCTACCAACCAATTAGACGAACGATTGGAGAAAAGGTTCCGATAAATCAGGACAATCAGAATCAGCTTGTTCTGACAATTCTATCGAACTCGCCCCCGAGCCCAGCAAAGTACCTGGATTATGTGAAAAGCTGGCAATCTTCCCGCCCGAGCCACTCTCCGGGGTCACTCCAACCTCCCCGCCAGTCGGCAAACTGCCGCCGAGCAGTTCCGAACGAAATGACGCCCCCATCGAAAAGGCAAATGACCCCCCAATTTGTTCTCCACTCGCCCCATCCATACTTTCCGCCTCACCCTGGCGGGCGAGCTGGTTGATCACAACCAGGGCATCCGATGCAGAGACAAATCCATCATTGGTCGTGTCGACACTAAATCCCTCTGTTTCGCCCGCCGACAAACGCCGCGAGCCATATCGATCCATGTCATTGATCACAACCAAGGCATCGCGTGATGACACCAAGCCATCTCCATTGGTGTCGTATTGGTTTAACGCGTTGTAGCGAATGCTGTCCACTCGCTGTGCCGCGGCTAGGATGATCGAACTTCCGCCATCGACAACCTCGATGGCGACTGGATTGGAGTCATACTGATGAATCACGTTCTCGGAGATCAGTTCGACGTGGTACTCACCATCGGGAATGTTTTTGAACTGAAAGCCACCACCCGCAAGAACCACGACCTCGTCCTGGAACCCAAAGCTCAACTTGGCCAGGACCACCTCTGTCCCTGCATGCCCGAACGCTCTGACCTTGGCAATGCGGCCCAAAGGATCGTGAATCGTTACTTGCGATTCGAGCCCTGGATTGATCGCTTGGCTTGTCACGCGATGAAGAAACTGCCCACCAGCGTCGTAGGCCTCCAATCGCAGGAAACCTGCCTGGTCGGTGACCGAAGCCGAAAACGTTACCTCACCTACGGGTTCACTGAAGGCCGTTTCAAACTTGACATCGCCAGACCAACCCTCGTTCCAGCTGAGTTCAGCGGTGTCCCACCAGTGAAATGCCTGCGTTGCAGCATCGGTGGCCAGTGCCTGCACACCAACCTCACCACTATTTCCACCACCCACGGCTGTAAAAGCTGCGCCGTTGCCATCGGGCAATCCACCAACCTCCAACCCAGCAGCGTCTACTTCGCCACCAAACAGAGCTGAGCCATCCGTTTGGGTGATCACCACACTGGTATTTTCCAGCGAGACTTCCATTTCACCACGCTGGCCATTTTTGTCTTCATCCAGGAAGGACAGCCCGGTGATACTGGATGACGAAAACGCAGGCAGAGTCGATGTGCCTGAGATCGTCGAACTGGTGACACCAACTTGGTCATCAACCACACGCCAGTGAATTTCGTCGAATGATTGATCGATCGAAACCGTCTCATCAATCAGCACAACTTGTTCATTTGGCTCAGCTGCCAGTAGCCAAGGCCCCTCATCTAATCGGTATTCCAACCGGCGAACGCGATTGAGAGTAATGTCACTCTGTGGACCCGATGAATTCTGGTTCATCAGCGGTACGGCTGACGCCGTTCCTACAAAGCGATAGGTCGAAGTCGATGCATCGAAGTGACCACTGCCCTGCAGATCAAGCGGCACGTCAGCGAGGTCAAAAATACCGTCACCGTCGCTATCGCGCCAGCCAACCTGAGCTAATGATGCTTCCGCACTGTAGTGGGTGCTATAAGCCTCGGCCAAAGCGGACCCACCCCGCATAATACTGATATCCTGGACGAATCCAGGCGTGGGATTGCTAATCGCGTTGTAATTCTGCGCATCGTAATAGCCGCGAGTTGCATCCCATGGAATGCTGGTCGAGTACTCATCTCGAGCCCAGAACATGTGCCCCAATTCGTGGGCCATCGTCGAAGCCGGACGCGTGGATGGGGTGACGATGAACAACCCACCAGCGAATGCGAAAGCACCACGAAACCGCCCCGCCTTAAAAAGACCAGTGAAGTCGTCCGACGAGTCAACGACAAATATGGTAAAGGACCAATCCGCGTTGTGTTTGATTCGCTGGTCGTGATTGAACTCGCGAACTGCACGTTCCAAATTCTCACTGACACCCATTGCCTCGCCAACGCCATAACCGTTGGACTGCAAGAAATCACCAACCCACAGAGAGAAAACTTCACTACTACCTTCAATGGGTTCGTAAGGAATCTCAAACGGTGACTGGGCAAACGTCTCATCAACCGTGAAATTCAACTCATGATTGGTCTCAAGCTCATCCAACGTGGTCGACCACCAGTTGACGCCCGTTGTGATTCGGCCGATGACCTGATCAATCTCGCCCCCTTCGATGTCCCAATCTTGCGTGCTCGCATCGATTCGGCCATCACTTTCGAAGAGCACCGGCGTCACAACGACGTTACCCAACAAAAATTCGCCATTATCGATAGGGGTCACACCGATGCTATCAGCGGCCAACAACTGCCGATTCTCCAGTCTCTCGACTCGAACCGGTCGAAACCTTCGTCGAATTCGCTTTGGTTTTCTTCGCAGCATTTGGCAGATAAGAAGAGGAAAAAACATCCTGTAGTTTGAGAATAGCTCGGCTTTCCCAAACCGGAATGGTCGTTCACTCCCTTAGACGCGTGAAATCCGATTGAATCGCGCAAAATCCGTTAAATTTTGCTAATCCGAATTTCCAGACGCTCTCGAACGAGCTCGGTATCTGATGGACGGAGTACCTGAGCAAGCCGAATTGCCCCGCCGAAGGACGGCTAAACGCCCAAAACCGCCCACCGGGACCACCCGACCTCGACCCCCGCAGGTACCAGCAATCTCTGCATTGCGATCCGATGTTGGCCGGTTTTCGATTCAACAGGCCGGTTTCCCCGTCAACAGGCCGCTTTCCACATTACCAGGCTGGGTTCCCCATCTAGCTCGGGGCCCCAGCCAGTTCAGCGGCAACGATTAGAAATCGGCAAACATCTGATCCAGAGCGTTGTTTTCGCCCTCCTCGCGAATTGACGCGGTGTCCTCTGCCAAGGAGTCAACGAGAGAGTCAACTGCGACCACAGGGGCACTGTCGAACACACTCACCGCCTCAGCGGATGATTCAACTTCAGACACTGTGTCCTGCGATGTAGAAATCGAATCGTCATCCAAATCAGCCGACTGACTTTCAGCAATCAACAGATCGCCGAGGTAGGTCGAATCGGATGCCATCACGCCACCAGCAAGTGGCATGAAGGAGGATCCACTCGACATTCCAACCATTTCCCCCTCGCCAGCCGCGAAGATGTCGCCCAAACGATTGATCACGTTCAATGCATCCCTTGGCGTGACTCGACTGTCGCCATTAACGTCTGGGAAAGGAGGCAGATCTGCTGGAATCGATGACGAATCAAGCTCGATGTTGCCTCCGTTACGATCGATCGAGTTAATGATGAGCAAGGCGTCCAGAGGTGTCACCGCATTGCTGGCGTTGACATCCCAGCGGTTGTTCGGGTTCTGGAATGGATTGTTACCCACCACCAATTTTATGTCCTCAACCTCTCCGCTGTCGGCATCTCCATTAGGGCCCAGATTTCCTTCTTCACTCAACCTAAAGCGAGCGAAAATCTCACCCGTTGCAGCGGCTGCCGGAACTCGAATGCTAACCACATTGACATTCCGCTCAGGACCAGCCGGATCGTTTGGATCGATCGGGTCAGGATCACTGAAGCTGGCAAGCGAACTAAATCGCCGTACTTCATTCGTCAGGTCTCCAAAGACGCCATTCCCATTCCAATCAAACCAGGCGTCCACGGAGAACGGGCGGCCATCCTGATTGAACACGCTGATTTCGAAGTTCGAGAAAAACCCTGGTTGTAGGGTACCGACGAGCTCCACGCCGTTATCCTCATCCGCATCTGGTAAACGAGCGTTTTCATCTTCCGTGATCGGTCGATCGTTTGGATTAGACGCATCTGGTCGCCATAGAGCAAAGTCATGGTCAACGAGGTGTCGTGGCCCATTCTCACCAGCGGTCGACGTATACGGGCTTGGAGCATCACCGTAGTCATAACCACCACCGATGAAGATTACCAACTCGCCGAACAAGGCTTGATTACCAACTTCATCGCTGATTCGATCCTCAACGATGGATGTGCCACGAATTAACTCAGCACCCTCGATCAACACTCGATCACCCACCAAAGTTTGGTTGACATCAAGTTTGGCCAATGCTTCGCTGAATGCTTCGGCGATTTGCGAAGGTGAACCGTCCAATGGCACAACCACGGGGATTGGTGTTGACTGGCCAGCAAGTCCCACCTGTGTCAATGCGGTATCCCGCAAATCAATCGACACATTCGATGTATCAAGCCCGGTCAGCGTTACATCACCGCCGCCAACATTCTGAGCAACCAATCCCAATTGTGACTGGTTGATCGAATTAGCGACCGCATTGGCAACACCATCCAGCGAACCGTCAAAGATTGGGATCAAGGTTGAACCTGGAACATCCTGCACACCGTCGAAATCAAGTTCAAAGGTGACTGAGGTCGGGCCACGTGAGATCGTAAACGACTGTCCGTCCTCAACGGCAGGACTCAAGTCGGCTCCGTCCGCTGGAATGCTCAGTCCAAAACCAGGTGATGTTCCAATCCTTCCAAATCCATCGACGATCACCGAGTTGGTGGCCGATGTGACGCCAATTGGATTCGCGAGCCCGGTAATCCGGAAGCTACGCGAAGAGGCGACCAACTGAACTTGCAAACCGGAGTTGTTAACCTCAGTGGTCAAAGCCGCAAGCAAGATCTGAGGTGATGCAAAGAACGGGACGGGCACGGCGACATTGCCGGCATTGACTGCCCCATCAACATCAAACTCAAACGTTTGCTCAGTTGTTCCGTCAAAGATCGTAACCGTTTCCCCATCTGCGAATGGCGCCACAGTGTCAGCGAGTTCAACATCCAGAGAGAAGTCCGTGATCTTGAATGCATCATTCAAAGGGTTTCCGTTCAAAGAAACCGATCGAGCAAAAGCCAAGGAAGTCTTCGCATCTGCACGCTCAAGCTGACCCCGAAGTTCCAGACGATCACCATTGACTGACGCGTTGACTAATAATCCAGAATCATTAATGGTCGTCGCGAGAGCATCCGAAATTTCTGACAACCTAGCGGCTTCAGACACCAATACCGGAGTACCGAGAACGGGCTGTGCCAAATCGGTCACCAAAGTAAAGGTTTGTTCGCTGGTTCCGTCAAAGACGGCCAAGCTTTGACCGACAATGCTGGCCCCAGTCAGTTCTTCGGACGGAATCACGTCCGCACCGAAGTAAGCCGTCGCACCCTGCACGGCGAACAACTCACTTGCCTTGACCACCGAGTCACGCAACTGAATCCTGTTACCCACAGCAGTGGCGAACAGCTTGACGGATGACAAATTGATTTGCTCAGCCACCGCTGAAGCAATTTGCTCTGCCGTTGCAGATTCACCAACGCGAACCGGCACTTCGCCAGCTTGCAAGATCGTGTCGATGTTCGCGTTGTCGGTGGTTACGTGGAACACGGTCGATTCCGCGGCATGCCCATCGAACACTTCCAGTTTTTGACCTTCGATATTTGGGAACTGGAAGCCAAAGAAATCAAAGCTCAATGCTTCTTCCGAGATGGAAATACCGATACCGGTATCGACCTCAGTCAAATTACGATTAACCACCTCCGGATTCGAAGTCGGCAGACTGATTTCGGTGAGAGCCCCGTCGAGGTAACTGGTACCGGGCTGCCCCTGAAGGATTCCAGTCTCGTTACCCAAGAACTCAATGGTGTAAACCGAGTTGTCAAGCCAAATACCTGCCAAAGGTGTCAGGCGAATGATGTTATCAGCCGGCTCGTAAGAGAACCGATAATCGACACCCTCGATTAACGTTTCCGTTACGTTGCTGCCAGCCTGCAATCGGGTCAGCAAGATCAACGAACCGTTGACGCTTCCGTCGTCAACGCCAACTCCCGAACTCGGATCAGCTGGTGTGATCCCATCGATCAGCTGAATCTCAAAGGAGTTGTACACGGTGCCCGTCGTGGAAACGCGACCGCTGTCGATCAACAAGTCATCACCGCGAGGCTTGATCAACGACAGTCTTGGACCGATCGTATCCGCACGGTCCTCTGCACCGCGATCTTTGAAGACTCGCGCCCCCACACCAGGTGGAGTGTCGACATTAGGATCATCAACCCGTAACTGACCATTCAGGTCGATGCTCGGTGCGATAATTGGAACTGGTGGTAGACCAACCGCTCCACGCAGCGTCAACAACGATGCTCGATCTTGTAACGAGTCAATCGAACTATCAATGGTCGTTGCACCATGTTGTGGAGTGAACACCAAGCCGCTGGCATCGACGAAAATCTCTTCCGAAGCATCGATAATCTGAGCCGCCAAGCCCAACGAAGCATCGTCTGTACCATTCGCGTTGGCTGCATTGTTGAAGTAACCAGTTCCGCCAATCACCGTCCGGTCACGCGAAACATCACCAGGCGTTGACAGCGAAACATTGACCCCGGTGGCAAAGTTAGCCACAACGTTATTCAACAAGGTTGGGCCAGAGTTTTGCGTCACCACAATCCCGTCGCCACCTGGCGTGAACTGAGTCGCTGGAGTCGTGGATAGTGCACCAATCGCATCGATGTCGGCACCCGCGGCACCAAACGCTGCTGTTGGCTCATCTGCGGGCGTCACAACATCAATCAAGCGAACGAATGAGAATCGTTCACGTGAGCCGAAACCAAACTGGTCCAGGTCAATCATGCCGTCAAAGCCATTCGCGTTGCCGACAAAGAAGAAATCCTCGCCGTTTCGGCTGACTTCGACACGCACCGTCTCACTAGCACCCGTTTCGTAAATCACCAAGTCAGCGGCCGGCGAGTCATTTCCAGTCAAGAAGTTATCAGTGAACAGGAAGGTTGCTTCACCACCGGTGCCAAGCGACAGAGTGAACGTCCCATCAGTAGGCTCAGGCCCTTGCCCGAACCCATCAGGTGAACTAAGTGCTGCCAATGGATTGGTGAAAATACCGTCAACGTCACCACCCAGGTCCACCGACACAACTTGATCAGCAAAAGAAATACCACCACGCTCGTATAGGGTTCCACTGAATACCTGTGGACCGAGATCAGGGCCGGGCTCTGCCAATCCACCCACCAAGGTGTTGTTCACGATCTGATCGTAGCCAACCGGATTGTTCAACGCCCCGCCACCGCCGTTGATTCCTTCAATCGCAACACCCGCAAGAGTGTTAAAGGCGAGTACGTTGTTTTGGACCACGACACCAGGAATCAAGCCCTCGGTGTTCAATTCGATCAGGTTTCGCGGGTAAGTCAACGCGGATGGGAAGGCATCTTGTGCATCACTGGAGAGAACGTTGGCTGTCGCATCTCGCGTGATCGTGACCCCATTCTCCTGGTTGAACAAGAACCGACTGTTCTCGATCAAAATGATCCCTTGTTCATCCCGATCACGATTCGCGTCCCCTCGAAGCCCAAAGGTTGTTACCTCACCAAACGAGGGCGAAATCTCATTGAAACTGATGTCGCCGTACAGATTGATCGTTGAATCAAGGAAGTCACGTGCTTCATTCGAAGCAGGTGTCACCGTGGTGTTCCCACGGGTCGCGTTGACGTCCAAAACCGATTGGACGCTCGATGAATTCAACGTATTGATCACCGCATCGGCAACTTCGTTCGCTGTTGCCTCGGCCGTCAATTCGATCACGACCGCATTAGGATCAGTCAGACCATTGAAGTTACCCTCAGGATCAGCGACATCGAACTCGAAGTTGACCTGATTGAACGAATCAAAGATCGAGAATGAAGCACCGTCGAGAAGACCCGAAGCAGGCAGAGCCTGAAGCGTCACACCCGCAGTGAGTCGATCGTTGGTGTCAAAGGTGCGGAATTGTGCTGGGGCATCGCCGAGCCCGCGTGTCACTAAACCACTGTTCACGTATTCGCTACCATCCCGAATTTCGAACTGGTAGGCACCGCTGGTAGTCGGCTGAGTTGGCGAAACAGGCAGGGTGAAGTTGTTCGTACCATCAGCAATGAAGTTGGCATTCGGATCGATCGGATTGGCACTCGTGACCACCTCACCACGTTCAGCGAAACCGATAATGAAGTCATCCAGGTAGACGCCTTCGAAATCGTTGTCTCTTGCTGCATCCAAGAAACCAGCACTGAACTGGAAGCGATCATCCTCTGATCCAAACGGTCCTGAGTCGTCGATACTGAAACCGGCAACACGAACCGTCGATCCCGCGATCGGAATTGCCGCGGTATCACCGCGAGTGAAACGATTCGCCAACGCCCGACGAACTTGGAATGCCACTTCCGATGTCGTCAAGAATCGACTGACCGACACGCGGTTGTCAGATCCACCGCCAGTACTCGGCGTCACCGCAAACAGATTCGCCGGGCTCGCTGCAACATCCAACTCAGCCCCAAAGAATTCGACCAGATTCTCATCGGACCGAATCGCTGACTGCAAAGTAATGCTTACCGAGGCTTGATAAGTGTCGACCTGGCCAGGCTCTGCAGAACCGGGGATACGCGGATCGTAGCTATCATTTCCACGACCACTGAAGCCGATGTAGATGACTCCGTCATTGGCAGTCGTCAACTGGACTGTGTTGGTTGCAGGATTCGTGATTGAGGGGAGCACATCTCCGTTACCGTCGAAGAAACGAACAACCGAAGTCAGTCCAGGATTCGAGTTCAACTGCAAATCGACTTCAATGACCGCACCAGCCTTCACCTCTAAACGTTGCAAATCAACATCGTCGATATTCGTTGGAGGTGCCGCAGGATCACTCACCGTTCCAAATCGACCTGATCCAATGATCGTCAAGTTGCCGCCGGTGTAGGGCAGGGGAGTCGCTTCGAATATCAAATCGTTCCTTCCTCGGGCGACATTTGGATCATCGCTCGGGTCAGAGAAATCAAATCCGTTGAACTCTGGATTCGGTGGCAGATTCCCTTGAATCTCGAGGGAAACAGTCTCGGCAATTTGGTTGGCGGTCAGCTCATCCAAAGCGAATCCAGGATTCGCGGCCAGCAAGTCGATTGCTATCTGAGGTGCAGTGACGGTGCGATTGCCATCATCAAGGACGTAGTCTTGTCCATCGATTGTTACAATCGCGACTTCACTCGGATCGGTGTATAGCTCCGCGAGGACCTGCCCTGAAGGGAACGAGATCGTTGGAGCCAAGTCGACGACGAACGTTTCGCCATCGATAACAAATTGCAAATCATCCGACTTTGCCAAGGCGGCTCCGCTGATCACCCGCAGTGACTCTGACGTCGTTGCCGTGGTCCCTTGAGTCGAGAACTCGACTCGTAAACTCAGCCCCGATTTTCCAGCAAACTCACCGAGAGGAACCCTAGCTTGTCGCCAAGTTGAGTTAACGGAACCGTTGGTGTCGTACAACTGCTGGACATCAACATCAATATCGTCCGGCTCGAACGGATCTTCCGCATCTGCATACGCTGGGAAAATGAATGGATTTGGATCATCAAACTCGTCATCGCCCACAAGGCTTTCCAGTGCCAAGTTGTTGGTCGCTACCAGATGTTCGACACCCTCGCTGGTCGTCACGTAAACGCGCAGTGCATCTTGACCATCTACGGCCGAGGTCTCCATGAAGTAATTGAAGTACAGCATTGGGAGGTCATCCGATGCATAGCCTTCCAAAGAGAAGGAATTGCTTTGGATCACACCCTTTGTTCCACCAGGCACATTGAATGTTCTCTCGAAACCTCCGCCATCCAGGCGAGCTTCGGCAGTCGGCCGCTCCACAGGATCAGGGTACAACCGGCCGAATGCCCCATCCTCGTATGTAAATGCCAAACTTGTGCCGCCATCAAATGGAAGCCGAGCATTATTGAAGAGTGGATCGATGCCGTGTCCCAGATCGTCACCCCGAGTCCCCGTCGCGTGCCACATATTGAAATCAACGACGCTGAAGTCCAGCCCTCTGGCACCAAACAGGCCCGTTGAAATTCGACTACGGCCGCCAGCGAAGACCGGCTGCAATTCACCACGCGTATTGAAGGCCAGAATGTCACCAAAACCAGTAATTCCGAACAGCAATTGGCTAAGCGCTCCGTTCTGGAGACTCACAGGGCCAGCACGCAAACCTTCAAAGTTGATACCAACCAAATCCGTCGCCGTATCAACATAGGTCCCAATTTCACGATTGCCGTTCGTCAGCAGAGCACCAGCACCTACCCGGTACAATTCACCGCGATCACTAACAGCAAACATCGTGTCATTGACAACCTCGATGCCCGTAATCTGCCCGCCCAACTGAATCCCACCCGCGGTCAGATTGCCTGTCGCATTGAGGATAAAGCCATTTCCAATTGCCAGCGAACGGCCGTTTGGAGTAGCCGAAACGTTGTTCAGTTTTCCTTCATCGGATGCCTGATTGACGGCAAGCGAGATTCGCTCGCCGATCGTTTCGACAGTGTCAGTGGGCAACAACAAGATGGCAATGTTGTCACCGTCAACGCCCGGCTCACCCGTTTGCGTGAGTGCTCGCGAATCAACATCCAAGCTCACTGCAGTCGGGAACGCGATTTGCGTCCCTGCATCGGAGACAGGAATGTCCGTTTCGCGGCGAATGACCTCGGCAAGTGCAGAAATCAAAGATTGAGAACTAGTCGATTCACTGACACGCACCTCAATCGCTGAAGGGTTGTTTTTCCCTTCGCTACCCTCGATCGTCACGCCAGTCCCATTAACCGCCAAGCTTAGTGGTGCGGCATCGAAGAAGACCTCAGCGCCGAGTGACTGACTTGTGATCCCTTCCACGTTCGCGGTAATTTCGCTCGCCAAGTCTTGGGCGATCGCGTCAATGTTCCGCGTCGTGCCAACAGGATTGACCAGCGAAATCGGGATATTATCGCCTTGCGGTGCTCCGAATCGAACAAATTCAAAGACGACTGGGACGTTATCTGTTCCCGATACCGTGACCGTGGTTCCTTCATTCAAGAATCCAGCTGGTGTGACAGGGCTGAGCTGCAAACTCTGACCGGTATTGAATTCAAAAAGAACACCGTCAATGGTCACCGTATCACCGTCACGAACCGGCTGGTTACCATTTGCGACCAAGGTGAAACCTTGGTCGAACTCAAACGTCACGGCGTTCGTTACATCGGTTAAGACAAACCGATCACCATCGACCAAGCTTGGCGTCGCAATGCCATTGCTGTTCACCTCGGTTGCATTCGTGATACCGAGCTGAGTCGCACGTGAGTTCAAGACGAACTCGGTGTCAATCTGACCAACTTCACGCGGACTTGTACCGGCACCTGGATTGAATCGAGCGCGATCGTAAGATGGCCCATCGACTGCACCCGTCGCATCATCAAATCGATAAAGGATATTCTCGAAGTAACTCAGGCCAAGCCGGTCGATCGGTCGGTTGCCAACAAAGAAACCTCGCTCTTCACCAAACAATTCGGAAATGGAGATACCTTCGACCTGCACCCCGTCATCACTTTCCTGATCCAATTGATCGTTATCAGGAGCCACATTTTGCAAATGGAAGGTATCGATTTCCATCACACCGACGGTGTTCAAATTAACTTCATCAGTCCCGGGCGTCTCGAAGGTGTTGATCCTCACGTACTCGGAGGAATCGTCGCCGATCTGAGGTCCATTGTCGGTGTATCCAAACAGTTCACCGTTCGCACGGAACGCAACATCTCGAATCACGTTATCGTCGGTGCCAACGAAACTCCCTAAACCGCCGGGCACATATCTTTCACCGGTAAATGGATTGACAACATGCAGCCTCGTGCCTGTATTCACGTACAACATGACGTCGTCAAGTGAATAAGGAACCACGGCATCGTTGCCGAACAAGATTGGCAACTCTGGATCCGATGCCGTTCCGCCACCGGAGAACCCAATCCGGTCTTCAGCGATTCGATCGATGGAATCCAAAGGCTCAACCCGCAGCAACGGATTGCTGGAGTCGGCATCGAAGAACTGCCCCAATTGCTCGGGCACGCTGTCTTGATTGCTGATCGCAATAAAATAGGTTCCCTCATTCAGTTCTGCGGATCCGATAAACGGATCGTTTGTGCCGAAGGACCCTCTCGATAAGTCACTAACACCAACCAAATCTTGGGAGTTGGTCGCAGCCGGTGGCTGATCATCTGCGATGTTGCTATCTGTTCCCCACAACACGAGCTGTCGTGCTTGATTGAAAACGTAAATGGCGGTATCCGCACGAGCAACGCCATCGGCATAATCGAGGTCGAAGATCGTCGACAGATACAACTGAGCCGCATCACGCGTCAGTTGCTCGTAGTTAATCGTAAATTGATACCAGTCAACATCGGTGCTGCCGTCCAGAATCCCCCCAACGCTCTTTGCCAATCGGTCGCTGGCAAGCGGGCTGGCAGGGTTGTCCAACACAAGATCCGCACCAGTCGGCCGAGGGAACAGAAGTGGGTTAGCACCCGTCGGGGTGCTGGCATCGAATTGAGTTTCATAGAGGCCCAATCGCTGAGCATCAGCAAGTGTTTCATTGGGAGCTAGCTTCTCAAATTCATCTGCGGCGATCGGACTATGGGTCGGTCCACCAATTACTTGAACGCCATTTACAGCGAAGCGAACATCGCTGAATCGTACTTGTGTTCCGGCAAACACATCTGTCTCACCGAGACGGATCTGCATTTGATAAGCACCGTTCGTCAACCCACCTCGCAGTTGGCTGGCATCAATTAATGAGTTGTCGCCGGACACGTCACTGTTGGCACTTCGAACACGCACGTGATAAAGGAAACGCTGCCCGATCGAACCGGGCAGGACCAATCGCATCCCAGCATCACGCGGGTTGGTCGAATAGTCGTCTTGGAAATCGGCATCAGGCGATCCAGGTGCAATCACATCAGGATTCAACGCTCGTGCTGCGGTTGGGTTGAATCCGCCCTCACCAATCAAGCGATCGGTGTCACCTTTGGCCTCTGACAACGAGTCATCCGACAGAACCCGCACAAACCCGTTGGCATCAATCAGTTCAATAACCGTGTCCAAGCGAGAATTTGTGCGGTCGATGTCCAACCAAATCTCGACACCTGCTTCGCCAATGAAGGAATAGACGTCCAGATCACTTGGCTCCGCGATGGTCCCATCAACGATGAATCCAAGTCGACGATTGTTATCGCCAGAGGATTGATCGGGAGCCAACTCGCCGAGGAATTGTGACTGACTCGGAATTGGGTTTGTGTCGTTGACAAGCACATTGCCCAGGTTTGCCGGCTCCGTTTCACTGGTGATCGCAATATTGGCATCCGAGGCCGCTTCGCGAATCGTGATTCCATCCCAGATTCCAGGAGATGTCACCGCAGTGCTGGTGTCGCTAGTCAAGTTTCGGATCGGCAGTCCGTCGGGCCCAATCGGCAAGCCGTTATTGTCGGTGTCGACATTCGCTTCACCGTTCGGCGTAAATCCTGCCCCGACCGTGTCATCCGAGAGTGCTGTCAGCACGACAGGAAAATCAGGGTGACCGACAATTTGCAGGCTACCACCGATACGATCATCGATGTCGATGTATTCGTCTTCGGAGGTTACCAAGGTACCGCCCGCAACAATCCCTGCTTGGCGACGGTTCAGGGTGTCAGGATCGTCACCGTCCTGATTTTGGAACTTCATGACCAAAGAGCCACGGGCATCGCTTTGCAATCGCAAGCCACCCAAAACATGCTGATTCGGAATCTCGATCGTGTCACGAACGACGTGAACGATATCGACATCATCCATCACCAATTCGGTAGCGACCTTTCCACCACGAACTTCCAAACCATTGATGGAAGCGAAGATCGGATCGCCATTTTGATCGACGACAGGATTTTGCAGCAGAGCATCGTTGCTGATGAAATTGCGATTGGTTGGATCGTTCGGATCGACCGTGTTCAGTCGTGTTGTTCCGATACGGTTACCGGAGATCATCGGTCCGGAGTTCCCATTCAGGTCACTCACACGCCCGAGCATTCCAGTGTTTCGTCCGGCATCGATCACTTCATCCGCAATGAAACTGTTCACATCGAACGTCAGCACTGGCCCGGTGTTATCGACGAACTCGTTGTTCAGCACGACCGGTTGCGATGCACGAACGAAAATCGTCCCGCTTGTGTTGTCACCTCGACCGACACGGTCAGATCGAACATCATCCGGATCATTCACGAAGTTTCGTCCGTCTCCGTTGATCTCGAGCCGGCTGTTTGCAATCCGAAGGTCTGCTTGCAACGCCTCAATGACATTGAAGGCCCCAAAACCACCCTCAATTCGGGTCGAACCACCCCCGCCGGCTAAAGTCACGCGATCGAAGGATGCAGCGGCACCATAGGCAATATGAACGCCACCCCAGTCTCCTGGACCTACTTCGGTACCCTGTTCAACAGTACTGCTTGTATCAAACGACCCGCCAGCTCCATATCGAGCATCATCCAGTGACGTAAACACAATCGGCTTTAACTCGGTGCCTTCGGCGTAAAGATGCCCGCCGAAGGTGACGTCAATTCGAGAACCGCGAAGCTTGACAACGGAGCCTGGATCAATGACCAGACTTGGGTCCAAACGTCCAATCTGGACGTTATTGGGGACGATCGGGATAGTCCCAGCCTCGGCCGTATCAACGAACGTTACATCATTGGTGTTCAGGCGGGCTACTTGCAAATACGGACCGGAATCACCGTTGTTGTCTAAAGCGGCCCGGTAGAGTCTTCGTCCGGCCAGGTCTTGCCCAGCAGGGACAGTCGGCAGCCCGGTCAGACGAATCGAACCAGAAGCACTGGCACCAACGATCACCGACTCTTCGCTAGCCGCCGTTTCATAACCGTTGGCGTCGACGAAGGTCATACGATACCGGTACAAACCAGCCGGCACCGAACCGGCAACTCCAGTCGCCGTGGACCGGATCAGCGTTGCACCAGGAGCATCAATACTGGCATTGGGACCGCCAGGATTTCCCTCGATCGCCAGATTTTCTGTCAACACATGCACGATATCGGTATCGTCAATTCGTGCACTTACATTCAATTGCTCCAGATTATCGCCGGTTCGAGTTTCGATCCGGATGAACAAGCCATTGATGCTGTTGTCGACGATTTCATTGCCGCGAATGTGCGGACCGACTCGTTTGACATCAGGAGTAAACGGTGCCGCTGCCTGGAAACGCTGCTCGTCAAAACGGGTTTCGGCCAGACTGTCGGGAGTCGCCGCAATCGCTGCATCGGCAGAGTTTGATATACGGCTGTTGATGATCGTTGGCCGTGTCGAGGCCAATTCAATTGGACTAACAACAACTTGAGGACCATCGACCGCAACAGACCCACCGCCGAATTGGATATCAGCGTATTGAATGTGATTCAAGAAGACCCCCGCCTCCTCAAGATTCACCCGACTGTCGTCTCGATTGTCGATATCGCCTCGGATGTCGATTCCGCCCCAATCGCCCGCTTCGGGGGAAGCAGATTGGCTGGTGAACGCAACCGTATTTCCGGGCGTACCGAGGACTTGGATCGATGTTTCGCTGCGGTCGGTTTGCGACGCTTCGGTCGTACTACCGATGCCAATCCGACTGCGACGCATCAAGAAAGTTGATCCGGCATCAACGACCAACTGGACGCCACGCGGCAGATCCAAGGTGGCTCCATCAGACAAAGGCAATGCCCGGTTGTCCAACCCGATTTGGTAGGTCCCACCACCAACGATGCGAACTTGCTTCTTAACAAGATCACCTACCTGATCGTCAATCTGCTGTTCAGCATTAGCGATCGCGTCATCAATGTTCGCAAATGGGTTCGTCGCCATACCCAACTGCCCACTACGGGCACCGGTGTATGCCTTATCAACGTAGACCGTATGGATCGGGTCTGAGGGAATGAACCAGAAGTTAAATTCACCGCCAGCTTCCCCGTCCGCGTCACCGTCGAGTGCGATCTGCGACTGATCAACGATTGATCGCTCACCGTCTGCGTCAAAGGTGATCCTAAGCTCGTAATCACCCTCAGTCCGTCCGCCGATCCCGCTGCCACTGATTACCGGATCGTAAACGGTGTTGCCCGAAGCACTAACGCCGACCACATAACGGCCAGCCGACAGTTCTAATTCGATTAACGAATCGTTGCTGAAGTAATCGTCGTTCGCGGCGATTTCCTGAAACTTTCCGTCACCGATGTCTTGGTAGAGCCGTAAAGCTGTGTCGAGCGAACTGGCGCTTCTGAGACGTTCAGCAACTGTCTGGATGTTGATCGAACCAGATCGTTCCAGTGAGAACTCATACAGGTCAACGTCGTTGCTCTCGGGCCTCAGAAGGTACAAACCGTTGACGATATCCGAAGGACTTGGGAAAGCCGGTTCATTGTCATCGCCGGGATTCAAGACCGACACGGTTGCCTGAGTGACCGGTTGAGGCAGATGGTCAGCGTAGCCGTAGCCCAACAACTGGCCGATACCGAGCATCGCACCACGGAAGAATTCCCCTCCCGTTTGGTCGTCGATCGATTCATCAAAATCTTGGAAATCCATCACGAGCAATTCGTTGCCCGTATCGAGGAATTCTTGGTCGTGCAAGTAAGTATTGCCGAAATCATCCAACGGCCGGGTCACGACGGTCACGCCACCCACAGCACTGTTTTCGATTGGCAGCGTTCCCGCACCATAGATTTCACCGACCGCGATCGAAATGAAGCGGTTCTCGGTTAATGGCTGCCCCGCATCATCCAACGGCACTCCATCGGTTTCCACAAACTGAACCCCGAGATACTCGCTGTAAAGCGACAGAACTTCTCTGGCACGTTGCTTTTGTTCGTCCGTGATCAGGTTGAAGTAGGTTTGATCAAGGTCAGGCTGGAACGACAACCCGCGGTTTGGATCATCCCCACGCCAGCTAGCCTTAAAGTCGTAGAAGATCGTTGAAATACCGTCTTCCTGGTCACCGTCCACCCGCCAAACGTCAAGCGGGACGGTACGATCACGACGCGATGGATCATCGGGGCGAATCGACCGGACGCCCGGCATTTCATCACCACCAGGAAAATCCAGACCATAGACAGTTGGGTTCTCGATCGTCGCGTTAACCGTTAACGATTTGATTTCGCCAGCAACGCCGTTGATCGCATCAGTAAAGGTAATCGCATTACCCGGTTGATTCGGATCAGTTCCCGAGTCAACTGCCGTGACGAATGAATCACCTGGCTCTTGTGTCAAATCGATCGCTTGCGGTGCCGAAGGCATCGCGCGGTCGGACCCGATCCGCAGGCGTGCCGAACCGGTCAGGAACTCACCGGGGTTATCGGGATCCTGGAGACGGGACATAGCGTTTGCAAATTCCAGTCGTGCGATCCGCGTCACGGAGTCAAAGGTAACGCGTTCTGGATGAAACCCAACATCATCGATGTTGCTGACGGTGTCTCGTGTGAAGACCAATTCGTAAAGAGCCGGATCCTCAGCGTTGCTCACCTGCTCATTCAGGTAAACCTCGATGACATTCAACTCAGGGCTAAGTGAGCCATTTGAGTCCCGACGAACGGGCGCTGGCACGACCGCCGCAATCTGCGGGGCATTGTCGAGCGAAAACTTCGTCCCAAAATCAACACCATCGTTGAACGACTCACCCTCGAGATTCTGGAGTGCCAGAGGACCAGACCCAAAGATCTCGATTTGGTAAGTATCTTGAGGCAATGTCTCAGCGAACCGGAACACGACTTCATGAGGCGTATCACCGAGGCCAACGTAGCCAGGATTCACAACGGTATCGGTCGCACCTGTTAAAACAAGTGGTGAAAACTGGGTGTCCAAAAGGGGAGTCGATTCCGACCCGGCCTCTAGTCTCGCAGTCAACAAACGGGACGAATCAGCATTGTTGTTGAGCGCGGCGATCAGATCACCAGCAGTCGACTCCTGGCCGGCAGTTGAATCAAGAACGACTTGAATGGAGTTACCTGAGACAGTAACAAACGGCAATTGCCCGGGGACCAAACCTAGATCGGCACGACTGACGGAGATCGAAGTTCCAACGCCGGTCTGGCCGCTGACCGTCGCAGTGAAACGAGCTCGCAGCGCACTATTGGTACCCAAGTCGCTCACGGCAAGTGCCGCATTCGCACCATCCAACAGAACATCGACACCGCTACCAACCGATGGACCAATCGGGGCGAGCGACGGACCACTGATCTGGTCGACTTCGATGAGGGCTGACGCCGCAGGACTGCTAGCAACAGCGGTAATCAAATCCCGTACAACCGAGGGCCGATTGGGATTGTTGTTCAGATCCAACGTAACGATTCGCCTGGCATCATCCACCGAGACGATGACCGCCTGTGAACCCGTTCCACGATCTTCACTTCGAAGACGAACTTCAATGCCGTTGCCGCGAACGCCACTTTCGGCCGAACGGAACTCTGCCAACACCGACCCGTCGGTGCCAAAGTCCGTGATACTCGAAGCTGATTCAAAGCTTCGGTTGTCACCGGCCCTCGTGATGTTGATCCCGCTTGCAAGCGTGAGCGGATCCAAATCAGAATTGTCATCAAAGCGGAAGATCAGCTCACGCGGCGAAGTGTTCAGAACTTCACCACCGCGAAGCAATGAACCTTCGCTTTGCTGGATACCGACGAGGTCGGGTCCAGCCAAGAGCTGACGTTGCTCCAGCGTTTCTGACAACAAGCGTCGGTCTTTGCGGCGACGTTTGTTACGCAGTCGGCCGATCGAATTGCGATCGCCTTTTTTGATAACGTTGCGAACACTCGGGTCACGGAGAGTCATCAAGCAGCCTCGTATTCAGGTGCCAAGTCAATTGGCTAAAAAATGTTTACTCAGTTCCCGACATGCCACTGAATCGTCCTTCGCCAGCAGCATGTCATCTTTGAATCAGTTCTGACCGCCGCCTCGGGAAACGACGGTCAATATTTAAATCACGAAAAAGACGCGCGTCACATCGTGGATAAGGTGAAAGGAATCCAAAGTTTGGACCTGCCTCGGAGTGTAGTTAGGGCTCGCCATTACGCAACGAAAATCGCTTGCAGTACGGGGTTTAGGTCAGTTTGAAGCGATTAAAGGGTTTCTGTGGCCCCTCGGATCCACCGCTGATCCAACTCGCGGGTTTGACTGCACCAGATCTGCAAAAGTTCCGGTCTTGCGAGGTTTGATCTGCCGTTGATACGGTCCCCATCAACAATCGATCGGCTCGGTGCCACTCGCCAGCCAGTCCACCACCCCACGGGATCAACCTGAATCATCTCGGGGGGATGGGCTATGCCACCCTCGTCAGGAAGACCGCTCCAATGGCTGTGACGAACGCCCTTTGCCAAGCAAAACCAACAACACCCCCCCCCAAACCTGGGGCCATTATAGCCGCCTTGCTGCTACTGCTTGCAGGCGGTTGCCAATGGGCCGCAAGCAGCCAAAATACGACCGGAGCGCAGCTGTACGAGCAGGGCCAGTATTCCGCTGCGTTGCAGCAATTCCAGCAAGTCGTGGCAACTGACCCGGAAAATGCGGACGGTTATTACAATCTGGCCGCTACCAATCATCGCCTCGGTAACCAGCGTCGCGACCCCAATTTGCTGGCTCAAGCTGAATCTTTGTACAACCAATGCTTGGACCATCAACCCAATCATGTCGAGTGCCACCGCGGGCTTGCAGTGCTACTGGTCGACACCGGCCGACCAGACCGAGCCTTCGACCTGATGAAGAACTGGGCCGCTCAGAACCCAAACTATGCCGATCCGCTGGTCGAATTGGCCCGTCTTTACGAAGAAGCCGGAAAAAGTGACGTCGCGAAAAAATACCTGGAAGATGCCGTCCAACGAGATGCGGGTAATTCCAGGGCTTGGCTGGCCTTGGGGAATCTCCGGGAGCAAAACGGTGACCTAGAACAGGCGATGAGAAACTATCAGCAAAGCCTAGCTATCAACAACATGCAGCCCGAAGTCTCCGAGCGGGTCGCGATGCTCAGTCGCCAAATCAGCGCGAATTACGAATCAGCCGTCGCTGCCGGACAAACTCAAATTGCTACCCAGCCGAACTTTCAAAGCGGAACCATGACTCGCTAGCCGAACCTGCCATAGCATTGAAAGCCTACCCATTCGCTCTCCAGCATCCTCCAATCGCCCGTTTCCTCCACTCGACGGGCGAATCGACCGAATTTCGATTTCATCCAGATTTCTCGCTTGTTCAGAAGCAAATACGGCTGGTAACCAGCCGAGGAGGATGAAAACCAGCTGGAATGATGAAAGCTGGGATCCTAAAAATTGAGAACGCGATCCCCGACGAACGCCACTGCATCAGCCCCCTGATTGACGCACACCCAATGAGGTAAATCCCGCAGAAGTCCCCCCGACTACGGGAAAAGCGACCAAACCAGTACATTCTCGGTCGACGAGGGGCCAATTTCACAGCCGAATGCCCTCCTTACCAATCCCAGCCCTCTCTCACCGCCAAACGCCATTTAGTCATGAAATCGATGGAAAAAATCGTGTCGCTTTGCAAGCGACGGGGCTTTCTGTTTCAGTCCAGCGAGATTTACGGAGGCGTCCAGGGTTTCTGGGACTACGGCCCGCTGGGGGTCGAACTGAAGCGTAATCTCAAAGAAGCTTGGTGGAACGACATGTTGACCAGTCACAACGAACTGGTGACATCTGCGGATACTCCCAGCACCTATGAAATGGTGGGGCTCGACTCCACCATCATCATGCACCCACAAGTTTGGAAATGCAGCGGACATTTTGACCTCTTTCACGATCACATGATCGACTGCCCAGAAGCCAAACGACGCTACCGGTTCGATCAGGTTCGTGGTCGCTGGGTTGAATACCAAGACAAGAAAATTTTCGTCGCCACGATGGCCGAGGCGGCAGAGGAAGCGGACGACGTGCGCCGACGCGGGATGAAGTTTTTCAAACTGCGTAACAAAGATGCGGACAAAATGACGCTGGGTTCCGAATCGATAACTCTCGATCAACTCGATTCGACAACCGATGTCCTTGGTCCAGATGCCAAGAGCCTCGACACGCTGACCGAACCTCGAGAATTCAACTTGATGTTCAAAACCACCTTGGGTGCGTTGGGGGGCGAAGACGACGTGACGTTTTTGCGTCCGGAAACGGCACAAGGCATCTTCGTGAATTTCAAAAATGTGCTCGATAGCAGTCGTGTTCGGGTCCCCTTCGGAATCGGGCAAGTGGGCAAAAGTTTCCGCAATGAAATCACGCCTCGGAACTTTACTTTTCGATCGAGAGAATTCGAACAGATGGAAATCGAGTTCTTCTGCCACCCCGACCAATCACAAGATTGGTATCGCTTCTGGCGAGATCGCCGATTGGCTTGGTACACATCGCTAGGGCTGTCGAGCGAATCGTTGATAATGCGAGAGCATCACACGGAAGAATTAGCTCACTACAGCATCGGAACTGCCGACATCGAGTATGCGTTTCCGTTTTTACCCGAGGGAGAGTATGGCGAACTCGAAGGAATTGCCCATCGCGGGGACTTTGATCTTCGTAGCCATATGGAGGGCAAACTGGACCCACAGACACCCAAAGGCCAACGGATGGAAGTCGAATTGGGTGCAGATGGCAAACCAAAACATCGAGGCAGCGGAAAAGACCTGAGCTACCGTGATGAACTGACCGGGGAACGGTACATTCCTCATGTGATTGAACCATCTGCTGGCGCCGACCGAGGCGCCCTTGCATTTATCTGCGAAGCCTACAGCGAGGACGAAGCCCCCGATGAAAAAGGGAAGATGCAGACCCGAACGGTGATGAAGTTGAATCCCCGCTTAGCGCCGATCAAAGCGGCAGTCTTTCCGCTGGTTAAAAAAGACGGGATGCCTGAAGTCGCGAAGGATATTTACGGCGAACTCAAAAAGCACATGAACGTCTTCTACGATGAAAAGGGAGCCGTCGGCAGAAGATACCGCCGCCAGGATGAAGCCGGGACGCCATATTGCATCACCGTGGACACTGAGTCCCTCAGCGAGAAAACCGTGACGGTTCGAGACCGTGACAGCTTGCAGCAGTCACGCGTGCGTATTGACGACTTGGTTGCTGAGATTACACAGCGAATTGAGTCTCACTGATCAAGGTGAGCAACGGTAGCGAATAAAACCGCGAGCGCGACGCAGCCTATCTGACTAACGCCGCGACCCGAATGGGATTGGCATGGGGGCGGTTTGCTTTGACAGGTCAAAACGTCGTCTGATCGAATCTTCGGCTAGCTGACATCGGAGAGCAGCGACAACTGCTGTGGCCCTTCAACCCGATAGCCGGCGCGGTCGATGGTCCAATGCCTCAACACAGAACCGGCCATTGCCATACCGCTGAGGAATGCACCTTCGATGCGGGATCCGTTGCACCAGTCACCGCACGCACCCAAACTAGAAACCGGATCCCAAAGGCACTCCTGCGACAGCGGGTTGGAGGCGACAGAGTATCGCCAGCGATGTGCTGTTTCATACTCAACCTCGGATAACGATTGGCCAATCGTCTTCTCGAGAGCCGAACGCAACTTCTGCCTTGCAACGTCCGGGTCCAATTCCAGATTCTGCTTGGACCACTCCGGTGAAGCGTGGGCGACGATGCAAGGCGTTTCGTTTCGCCCAGGCTTCCGATCGTTCCGAGAGATCCAAGATATCGGCCCGTCGTTTACAAACGCACCTTCAAACGGAAGTGTCTTCAATGATTTCGCTGCGACAAGCAGTGCCCAGCAAGGATTCATCTCGACCTCGCCGACAAGATCAGCAAAATCACTTTCCGCAACCAAGGGGGAGGTCTGGGCAGGAGGGCAATTCACAATCACGGTGTCATACCGACCTTGCTCTTGTCCCTGATCATCCAGCAGAAGCCACTTCCCATCCTGTCCGGATAGCAAGCGATCGATCTTCACGCCGTGGGAAACCTTTAGATCTTCCGCCAAATGCATTGCGACCGCGTTCATTGAAGGGACTCCGACGTAACGCGGTGTCCCCAGCTTCTCTTCGATCACCTCGCCGTCCGATCCAAGCTCGACGATACGTCCCATCCACGGCTCAACAAGACCTTTCAAAATCCAACATTGCACGTACCTCGAGAACCGTTGATCTTTTGCGGTGAAATATTGAGCTCCGTGGTCAAATGTAAAAGCATTGTCGGGTACGCGGCGTGTTGCCAATCGCCCACCCACGCTGCGGGATTTTTCCAGAATGGTGACATCAATTCCGTGATCGAGCAAAGTCCGCCCACAAATCAACCCTCCCATCCCTGCGCCAATCACTGCTACTTTTGGGAGCTTCGCTGCGATTGGGCGATCAACGACGCGGAGGTATCGGTCAAAATCAATGCGTTTTTGGTGATCATCAACGGAACGCTCCCGAACCATCCCAGTCACTGGTTTTTCGGGTTTGAAAGGCCGATCGAATTGTCCAAAGCACCACAAGACGCCACCGTAGCTGCTGGGATCGCGTCCATCCAACGCGTAACGATGGTTTAGATCCATCGTCAATCGCATTGCTTTGGCAGGCGTACTAGCCCAATGCAAGAAAGCTTTTCCCCAAGTCATGCGAACGTTGTTATGCATTTCACCATGTTTGAGCAAACCCCTTTGGCAAGCGTCCCAAAGGGGTTGGTCGGATCGCCCCCGTGCCAACTGCTCCCATCCATAGCTACCGGTTCGAGGGTCGCTTGCGTGGTCCTCCAGCGTTCTTTGCGCCCAGCTCGGCAGCGAATCGATCGAATCAATCACATCGATGTTGTGGTAACAAAAGTGAAACGACAGCTCTCGCCAAATCAATAGCTCATCCAGGTATTTCTCGGCACCTCGCTCGTGAGCCTCACGAGCGATTCTCATTGGACTCACCATGCCGAAGTGCAGATATGCACTCATTCGGCTGACGCCATCATGATTCGCAGCGTCATTGCGCCGGTTGGCGTACTGGTCCAGCCCATGCTTTTTAAAGCTCTCCCACCGCGCGTACCCAGCGCGAGATCCACCAGGCGTGTCGCTGACAGGAGCAATCGCGTGGTCGACCTTCGATCGTCCAATCAATTCCGACAGCGTTGCAGATTGCAAGTCGAGAGGCTTGAATGGCAGCGGTCCTTCGTAAACCTCGCAGTCGAATGTTTGCTCCTCGTACGGCAACTCGACCCGCTCGGCGTACATTTCGCGGGTTGCATCGCGAAACTCGTAGGCCCTGGTGTAGGACTTTTTTACCATTGGGATCGGCACGACGCAGGATGCGTCGACCATAGCGATCGGTGTTTTCGTTCCACTGGCCAACCGCTCCATCCATCCTTCAAGCGGCTGGACCGGCATCTCCTCCGAAACCAACACTGCCGCCTGCCTCGTGAGCGTCCGGAGGTGTGGCCCTCGATCACCCTGCTGCTGCAGGTGGAAAAATGCCTGTATACCCCGATCCGCCAATTCCCGCTGAACATCCCGATGGCCCTGCAGAATGAACGCGTGGTAGCGGTCCGAAGCGTAGGGATAGTCTTCCGATAAACCGTGATAGACCAGGAGCGGCAAGCCATTTTGCCGGGCGAGACAAATCGCCGCGTCAAGAGCTGGATTTTCGTGACACCTGAGCGCGTTGTGCATCCAATAGAGCACGAAGTCGCCGGGAGCTCGTGCACCCACATCGGTGGGACTCACCCGCCAACGAAAGCGTTCATCCAGATGCTTAGGAAGCGAACAGTGCACAAAAAAATCTCCGAGTGTAGAATCCGCAAGATTTTATGCTTCAGTCAAGCCTATGCCAAACGAATGCCGCTGAAAGACTATTTCATCAGAATGCCTCTACCGAATCAGGTGTCGAGCAATTCGTCCCCGAGGCAACCCATCCTCACACTTAATCGTCGCGAGTCCTTCCCGGTTCAAGACACTTGACGCCGCCATCCGACCACTTAGAACAGCTCCCTCCATCGTCGCAGGCCATCCTGTCTCGATCCAATCGCCTGCGAGATGCAACCAAGGCAGCTGGGTTTGAGCTGCGGGCCGCAATGCTTCGACCTCCGGCCGCACAGAAAAAACCGACAATGGGTCGGTCACAATACGACTTCGCAACAATTTCGCGTTCCGCGCGGCGGGGAAAGCGTGACAAATCTCAGCTACCACGGATTGTACGAGTTCCGTTTTTTTCATTTGCCGCGCCTGCTGAGAAGCACTGATCACGATCTGGTAATAACACGACTGATCTTGGTCTGATTCTTTTTCCCACGGCTGCCGAAACATCCATTGCGAAATCGTGCCAACCATCACAGCATGCTGCTGATCCGTGAATTGTCGATCGAACCACAAATGCAATCCACTGATCGGTGAGGAAGGAATTGCCGCGAAAGCTGGTGCATCGGGAACGAGCTCCGGCGACAGTAATCCCTTCGTCGCATGCCACGGAACCGCCACGACAACATGGTCAGCAGGAATGACTTCGCCATGCTGTGTTTGAATCGCTACCTTCGGATCTGACCGGAGTTGCTTGACTGCGGTTTGCGTGGCGACCGAGACCCCCATCGACTCAATCGCCTGACGCAACTCGCGCCCAAACAAGTCAGCGAGCGGCTGTCGTGGTACCAGCACATCAGAGGCACCGACAGAACCTGCGAATCCATCGACGAAAACCTTTCGGGCAACGGCCATGGAAACCACTCTCGGATTTTCGCCCAAGGCGCTCACGAGGATCACGTCCCAAAACTCACGGATGGTTGCGGACTCTTGGCCGGCAGATTGAAGCCATTGGTGGGCCGTCTGACCAACCAAACTTTCGTTTGATGTTCGGAATAATTTCAACATCGCGCGGTGAATCTGGCGACGTTGACGGAGCGTCAAAAATCGCAGCGACGCCAACGCCCCGACGAGATGAAAGGGTGCCGGCAACCACCGCGACGGCGCGAACCGACTTGGCGGATGATCCGGATGCAAAAACAGAAGCTCCCTGTAACGATGCAATTGGCCACCCAATCCGCGGCGGTCGAGCAGCGAAATCAAATTCGCACAACAGCCCATCGCCACATGTTGGCAGTAATCAATAGATTCCCCGGTTGCCGGATCGGTGAACGATCCCGCTCGCCCTCCGACTGTTTGTTTAGCTTCTAAAATTCTGATTTGGAATTGATCGGGGTACGCATCCGCAAGGGCCTCGGCCGCTGATAAACCGGCCAGGCCTCCGCCGACGATAACAATCCGTTTGCGCGGCGTTTCGGTAATCGCGTTCACTTTGCTCCCTCTGCCTCATCCACCCCAAATGGCGGCACAGGCAACCGACGAAACATCGGCGGGAAAAAATGTTGAGAAACCAAGCCCAAACGCTCCGCCGTTGAGAGTCGAATCCTCCGCCGCGTAACGGCTGCAGGATCTTCCGCGATATGATCCAACAATTTGCGATAGGTCCGCCACATCATGCTGAACATCGGGCGGCCGTCAGGGTTGAGGGAATCCCACACCTCCCACCCTGAACGAAACAAACGCTTGGCCCGTTCAACCTCATCTAACAGCAAGCAACAAAGCCGGTCGTCACCCCTTGGGGAAAGCAGGTCATCTTCGCTCAACCCATGCTGTTCGTAATGTTGCCGTGGCAGATAAATACGCCCGCGTTCGGCATCTTCGGCTACATCCCGCAAAATATTCGTCAACTGAAACGCGAGGCCACAGTCGATCGCGGCAGCAGTCGGCAAAGGCCCATCAAACTCCCAAATGTGCAAACAGGCCAAGCCCACAGCCGAGGCAACCAGGTAACAGTAGTGTTCCACCTGCTCGTAGGTGTCAAACCGAGTTTTTTGCTGATCCGCGAGAACACCGTCAACGATCTCAAGTAGGTAGCGAGACGGAATTTCATACCGCTGCACGGCATCTCGAAGTGCCGGAAAAACCTCTCGCGCGCGGCGATGCAGGTCGACCGGCCACTCGCGAGTCGATCCATCGGGCCCCAAGTCGAGTACGCCCTCTGGTAACACAACCTGATCGAGTGGACCCTCACCGATCAAGTTGATCGCTGCAGATTTCCGCCACCAATCCAGCTGCTTAGCTCGTAGAGCCGCCGGTTGTTCGCAATCACCCAAATCATCTGTTGTCCTTGCGAACGCGTAGAGCGCCCACATCGCAGCCCGCTTCGGCGGAGGCAGCAACCAAAAGGAACGATAGAAACTGCTTCCGCTCCGACGCGAAATGCGACGAACTTGACGGTAGCTATCGGCGAGGGAAACGGCAGTCGACATAGACTGTAAGCATACCTGATTGGACCGAAATGGAATTGTCCGCCACCTGTTTCGTTTCCCGCCAGCAGTTTCGTTTCCCGCCAGCATCCAGAGCGAACACATGCGGCTGACACAAAAACAGAATACCGCAACTTATTGAGCTTTTCCCGTGACAGTAACCGACAACAAGTCGTTACCGCCGAATTTTCAATGAAAACTTCAATCGACCACCAAGCTGGTGATCACAAAATTCGGGTCATTGCGCGGACTAACAGCCAACTCTGCCGCAACTTGCTAACCGTCGGGCGGCGAGACAACACATCGAAATTAATTTTCCGAATCGCTGCAAGTGTTTCCAATCCCCCGTGGGCGAACAATTTCACATCGCCCGCCAGCCAGCCGGGCACGGTTTTTGCCAACGGAAGCCCGCGCCGAAAGTATTGCTCGGCACGATCACATTCACTCGCCAACAATTGACGGAGTTGCGGTGACGTTGCGGATTGTCCGACCATCGACTCATCGACACCAAAGCGTTCCATCTGATCCAGCGGAAGATAAATCCTGCCAATCTGATAATCTCGAGCAACATCCTGCCAGAAATTCGCAAGTTGCAGACCAGTGCAGATTTCATCGGAAAGCCGCCCGTTCTGAGAATCGCAGCAATTACCGAGTTGCAACACCAGCCGACCAACCGGGTTGGCCGATCGACGACAATAATCCAACAATTCATCAAAATCGCTGTAGCGACTTTTTCGCTGATCTTGACGAAAAGCATCCAGCAAATCGTCAAACAGGCACTTGGAAAGATCGAACTGCCGAATCGTGCTGGAGAGGGCAAGAAAGAGCGGATTTGCTGGCTGACCCTGGTAGGTTTGGTCCAAATTGACCTGCAAGGCGGCAAGCCGATCGAGCGCTAATTGAGGTGAAGCCGATTCATCTGCCAAATCATCGGCGGTTCGACAAAAAGCGTAAAGGTTGTAAAACGGTTGTCTCAGCCGGGCAGGTAGCAACACACTGGCGACGAGAAAGTTCTCATAGTGAGAACGCGCAAGTCGCCTTGTTTCCTGCTCGGCGGCCCGCAGTTCCTCACCGTACGCCGCCGACTCCACCTCCATCCCATCGTCAAGACACGCCGTATTCAGGCTCGAGACTGGATTCAGGTTAGACGCCGAGGCGACCTCACGGTTATCTTTGAATTCGTTCACAGCAAAAAGCACCACATCCACGAGATACGCATGAAGATCATCTTGGCGGCACCGCGAGGTTTCTGCGCGGGCGTGAACATGGCGGTCGATTCTCTCGATCTAACGCTACAAAAATTTGGACCGCCAGTATACGTATACCACGAAATCGTACACAACCAATTCGTTGTCAATAGCTTCGTGGAGAAAGGGGCGGTCTTCGTCGACTCAGTCGATGAGGTCCCCCCAGGCAGTGTCCTAATGTTTTCCGCACATGGTGTTTCGCCTGAAATCCGCCAAGCGGCTCGTGAGCGCAACCTCACCGCCTTGGATGCAACCTGCCCGCTGGTCACAAAGGTTCACCTCGAAGCAATCAAGTTCGCAAAGGCTGGTTACACCATCGTCTTGATCGGACACGAAGGGCACGATGAAGTGATTGGAACCATGGGCGAAGCACCCGAAGCAATCATCTTGCTAGAGGATGCCGACGGAGTCGATCAACTGCAGGTATCAGATGAAGCGAAGCTGGCCTACCTGACCCAGACCACGCTTAGTGTGGACGATGCCAACCGCATCATCCAACGCTTGAAACAACGGTTTCCGAATATTGAAAGTCCGCCCAAAGAAGACATCTGCTATGCGACTCAGAATCGCCAAGAAGCAGTTCGCATGCTCAGTGATCAAGCGGATGTGGTCGTGGTACTTGGCAGCCAAAACAGCAGCAACAGCCAACGCTTGCGTGAGCTCGCCTCCGATAAAAAGATCCAGGCGCATTTAGTCGATGGACCACAAGACTTGTCGGTCGACTCTTTCCACGCCGACCAGACTGTCTTGATTACTGCTGGAGCGAGTGCACCTGAATCAGTGGTCCAAGAAACAGTCGATTGGTTGGTCAAGCGATTCGACGCTACGATCGAATCCCGCGAGATCCGAGAAGAAAACGTTAAGTTTCCGCTTCCGAAACCACTGCGTCCGAGCAAGCAGACAATGAAGGCACCAAGTGATGCCTCGGCGGATAAAGCTTGACCTTAGAAGCGTGTTGATTCTGTGCCGTTGCTCAAAATAGACGAAGCCCAATGGAACCATCCTTTCTCTCGTTGATCCCAGCACTGGTCGCAATCAGTTTGGCATTTATTACTCGCCAAGTCCTGTTAGCGCTTTTTTTGGGCATCGTTTCTGGCGGGCTCGTGATGTGGTACCAGTCGAATGACATCACACAAGCGAATATCGTCAAGAATTTATTTTTACCCGCTCTTGGCCAAGAGTCATACGCAACGATTCTGCTGGTTTATTTATGGTGCCTCGGTGGCTTGATGGGCCTTTGGGAGAAATCAGGCGGAGCCTTACACTTTGCGAAAGTCGTTGGCGGCAGGATTGCAGTGGGCCCTCGTTCATCCCTCTTTTTTGCTTGGCTGCTCGGTTGTGTCTTTCATCAAGGTGGGACAGTCAGCACCGTCCTGGCGGGAACAACGGTCAAACCGGTTGCCGACAAGCATCGCATTTCCCACGAGGAATTGTCTTACGTCGTTGATTCAACCGCATCGCCCGTAGCGACCATTCTGCCTTTCAATGCCTGGCCTGGATTTATCGCCGCTTTAGTGGCCGGAACCGTTCCCGAGGTAATCCCTGACGAAGTCACGGGCCTCAAATTTTTCTTTTCCAGTATTCAGTACAACTTCTATGGAATCTTGGCGGTCAGCTTTACCCTCTTGTTCGCGTTGCATCTCTTGCCTTGGGTTGGGAAACGCATGTCGGAAGCAAGACAGCGGGCCCGCAGCACCGGAGAACTGGATCGCGAAGGATCCGCGCCGATGCTCAGCATGCAAACGAGTGATTTGAACCCGGAAAGTCAGCTTGCGACCGGCTACGCACCAAGCCTGTGGGACTTTTTCATCCCGCTCGCCGTTTTACTCGGCTTGGCTGTTCTCCCCTACATGCTGTACAGCATTAACTTTATCAACGAAGCATTCATGGCCTGCGTTTTGTCAGCAATGGGAATCGCAGCGGTTCGTGGCATGCCATTGGGCGACATTCTGAATGGATTCGTGAACGGCTGCAAAACGATGACGATCGGAGCGATCATCCTTGGACTGGCTGTCACCATTGGTTTCCTCGCAAAAGAATTACGAACAGCGGACTACTTGGTGACACTACTGGGTGACCAGTTGCCAGTCGTCGGATTGCCGGCAATTCTGATGTTATTGTGCATGGGCATCGCCTTCTCCTGCGGGACTAGTTGGGGCACTTATGCAGTTGTATTCCCAGTTGCCATGCCGTTAGCGTGGGCCGTGCATCAAGATCCTACTTATCTATCCATCTGCTTCGGCGCCGTCTTGGGAGGTGCGGTCTTCGGTGATCAATGCTCACCAATCTCCGACACGACGATCCTGGCCTCGATGTTCACCGGATGTGACCTGATGGATCATGTGGCGACTCAATTGCCACTGGCGCTGGCCGCTGCGACTCTAGCCGCTGTGGCCAGCACCCTTTGCGTGCTTGTGTTCGTGTAAAGCCCGAACCTGATGCAATCCAATCCTCTCTTCCAGTTCGAGAAGGATATGAATTGGATCATGAGTTCCCTTGAACGGTCCGCTCACAAATATCCGACCACCATTATTCCGCGCTTTCGAATTCGCTTTGGCCGACCGGACACTGCCAGATTCGCGCGGAATACCACAGTCACCACTGGTCAGTTACCCAACGTCGCACAGGACAGCAGCGATGATCGAAACATTAATCCCAACCGGTGAAGCCACCGCGATTCTGCCTGCAGGTGATCGCCATTCACCGGTCAAAGTCTTTGGCAATGAAGCTATCCGCAGCACGTTTGACGAGCTTTGTCTGCAACAGGCAATCAATTCTCGCTGTGCACCAGGTGTGACCGAGGTCGTACTCAACCCCGATGCCCATTGCGGCTATGGTGCTCCAATCGGTTGCGTGTTGGCCTCGCCGACCCATATCTATCCTGGACCGGTCGGATTCGACATCAAGTGCTCAATGAGCTTGCTGCAGACCAACCTTCCTCAGGAAGCGATCGAAGATCGAAAGGTGCGTCGCGAATTAATTCACGCGATTTGCCGACGCATTCCAACCGGTGCCGGCAAGGGCTCCCGCCATGTACCGGACAGCCGAAATATTAGCGAACAGGTCGGATCCGCCGCGATGGTTCATGGTGCTTCAGCCGATGTGCTCGGTTCATTGAACATTCCGACGGAATGGGCCGATCGCTGCGAAGATGCGTTTCATCGTGGCCACGATGATTCAATTACTGCACTTCAGCTTCGCTTAGATCGGCTGCGCGCGAATCGTGGATTCAAGAATTTCCGCGCCAAAATTGAACAACTCGGCTCTTACGGAGGCGGAAACCACTTCGGCGAATGCGAGGTAGTGGAACTCGGGTCTGCCCCCGCGGCCAAGAAAACAGCGGAAGTTTTTGGATTACAAGACCGCAAGGTGGCATTCTTATCTCATTGTGGTTCTCGCGGCGTCGGCCACCAGTTGGCCAACGGCCACTTCAAAGCACTTGAGCAAAAGTTCACGGATTGGGGTGTCCCGTTTCCTGGCGGCGACAAGCAGTTGGTCTACGCTCCCTTGGGAACTCCAGAAGCTGACCGCTACCTGGACGATATGGCGCTCGGTGCGAACTTTGCAACCGTCAACCATTTATTGATTAACGCGCTAGTGCTAGAGGCATTCCAAGAAGTGATACCAGGTACCACCGGCGGGTTGGTCTATTTCATCAGTCACAACATTGCCCGCAAAGAGGTTGTCAACAATCGCATGACATGGGTCCATCGTAAAGGTGCGACACGTGCGTTCCCGGCAGGCCATCCCGCACTGCGTGACACCCCCTTCGCCGAAACAGGACATCCGATCCTGCTGCCGGGAAATCCACAAGCAGGCTCGAGCGTGATGGTCGCTGCCGAGGGAGCCGAGGAGAGTTGTTACAGCGTCAATCACGGTGCCGGTCGAATGCTTGGTCGCAAACGGGCGATTCGCGAATTGGATCAACAACAGGTAGATGCGTCGTTTGAACGAGCCGATATCTTGACGAATTGCCGCCGCTACCCGAAAGACGAAGCGCCGGCAGCGTACAAGAATTTTGATCAGGTACTCAAGAGTGTGGCAGATGCTGACTTGGCAACCGAAGTGGCAAGATTGCGGGCACGATTTGTGATTAAAGATGCCAGCGGTGCCGACGACTAAGCCAACCGGCTTTGTGTCAGCAACGGATAGTCGCCCACGTCGAAATGATGCCCAGTTGCCCCTTACTCAGTCGAGTGGGCCTACCCGAATCTGTTGAAGCATAGCGTCGGTCCCGGGATCGTGACCTTGAATCATGATCGTACCGGGATCGGTGCGCAAACCACGTCGCGGGTTCACATCAGGTTTACGGTCATCGGTCCAGTCACTGACCTGCACTCCTGAGACCCAGGCCGCCATTCTCGGGCCAGCAGCGACCAGCAATACGGATGTCCATTGGTCGACTTCGCCCATCACGCCCCGTGCTTGCTGGCGGCGAAAAATCCCGCCCGTTCCGTGGTCGGCTGGTGTTAAACGATTGCCATCCTGCAATTCATTCGAAAGTTGACATTCGTATCCCATCATTTCATCGCCAGGAATACATCGAAAGAAAATCCCTGAATTCATTTCCGGTGTTGGCAGCTTGTATTCTGCCAACAGTGCAAAATCGCCAAAAGATTGCTTCGTTTCCAACTGGGTCCTTCCACCCTGCACATGCAACCAACCTTCGGTCGTCGTTGAAAAACTGCCTGGCATCTCCGGATAGGTCGTCCACTGGCTCAACCCTTCATCCAACAGGCTTTTCAAACCAAGTGGCCGCAATTTGACCGATCGAAATTCGACTCGACCACGATTGTGCTGCAACCCGATGCGTCCAGCCGGTAAAGGCTCGGGATCGTTGTAGTCACAAACCAATTGCTCATCAACGGAGACTTGTAGGTTCCCACCCTCTAATCGCATTCGCATTGTGCGCCACTGCTGAAAAGGCTGAGGTGATTGTGACTCAGCCTTGAGCCGCTTGACGATGCCCGCAGTCGGAAAAGGATTATCATCCGGTGCGATATTGACCTCATAACAATCAACCGCTGGGTCAGTGGGCTGAAGCGGTGTCCGCAAGAAAACACCACTATTTGTCTCCGGGTCAGCTTTGAACTCTACAATTAACTCATAGTCTTGCCAGGGCAGGGTAGTGCACAGCAGAGCCTGCTCGCCACCATCAACAACCAGCTTGCCGTCTTCCACTCGAAAATTCGCGTCAGTGGTTGCTTCCCAACCAAATAGAGTTTGCCCGTCGAACAAATGCACCCAACCTTCGGCAGCTTCTTGGGCTGGCAACCGCATGGCAAGCAAAGCGTCGATATCCAGTTCAATGACTGGGTCAATCGATTCGATGATCGCCTCGTTCACTGTCTCCGCCGCCACACCTCCGGCTGGGGGAATATTCTCAGAAGCCGCCGTCTCGGCGCGCTCCTCGCGGTTGCAGCCGAAGACCACCAGCAACCAACACAAACACAAACCACTTGCTAACCGATTGTTCATGGGACTATTCATATCCATATCGAGAAAAATATTCTTTCCATGCCTCGCGAATCATTATCTCGGTCTGCTCCGAGACTTGATGTTGATTCGTTTTGTATTGCCGATGCTCACCGGTTGCCCATTGCTCAATCTTTGCCCTGGCGGAATCAAAGTCGCTTAATCTCAGCGTCTCGTAGATGCGTTGGAGTGAATCAACGGGATCACGAATCAAGTCTTCGTAGCGAATGTCGACAATCCGGGAAGGATCGATTGCTTCACGCTGCTGATGAAATGCAGCGTACATTCGTTGCATACACTGCACGACATACGACTCTAACTGCTCATGCTGAGGTTTTTGTAAGGCTTGGACCTCATCCAATCCACGCCATAAGCGGCAAGTGGATGGGAACAAGTTTCTGGGATCTCTAGCAATGTGAATGAACTTAGCATCTGGAAACTCTTTCGCCAGGTAAGCGATTCGTCCGGTGTGAGTTGGGCTTTTGATAATCAGCGGGCGACCGGTCGCGGTACTTACAGTAACAAGAAACCGCTTCAAAGCTTGAAGCCATTTCGCAATGCCTTCCTTGGACAGTCCCTCGAAATCCAAGTAGTCCATATCAACCGGAGGATTATTGGGGAATGCGATTCGGCGATAGGGCGAAGGCTGCCCCATCGTCAACAGCGCGAACTCGTCTTCCTGGGGCCGATCCCAGCCAGCATCCATATTGTCCATGGGACGCTTTCCGGGCAGCAACCAAGACGCAAAACGACGAAAGAACCACTCGGTTACCAGGAAATGTTCCGGGGCGAAGCACTGAAAGGTTGACGGACTGCTGTATCGCTCGTCTTTGACCATTAATTCGTGCAATAACGTCGTTCCACTGCGCCAGTGGCCGACGATGAAGACCGGAGGGCCATGCAGTTCACCAGCGGCGATTTTCCTTCCAAAAAGTGCTTTCTGAAGCAGCGAGAGAAACGCATTGGTAGGAGTGGCAAGCGAAACACTGATCACCATCGGTATACGGCTGACGCCGAAGCGAAATCTTCCCTCCCGCAAGAGACGCCACCACGTCTTGGGCCGCATCCCATGCCAAAATCTTGGCGAGTAAAACGGATAATTATGAAATCCGCCCGTTTTCGTGGCCCCGGAGGTCTTCGCGGCCAGAGAAGAAGCATCGCGGCCGCCAGAATCACAATTTTTTCTGGTGCTTGCCGAGCTATCCGTAGCTCCCGCCTCGACAGCGGACCGGGGGTCCGTCTCGGAATCTCCTGTATTCGTCTGCGATTCGGTCAAGAAATTGTCATCGAGCGAGGGGATCATACGGAACCAAAGCCTGCCCAACACTGTAGTTGACTATCAGACGAGCGTGCAGCGGGATATCCTGCTCAAAGATCGTTGGGCGGCCCAGTAAAATCTGCCAGACCTCTCACGATCTGACTGTTGGATCGTCCCCAAACACGCCGGATTGTCCCCAAACACGCCGGATTATCCCCAAACACGTTGGATTGTCCGCAAATACGCGGGCAAACCGTCGCCGGGAATCGTCCACCAACCTTCCCCAACCAGCCTTTCCGCACGGAAAACGGCGATTCCAGATGCCCATCACTGATTCTGCTGCCGACGATTCCGCGGCCGACGAACTGTCCATTGCCGACCTTCAACGGCACATTCGTCACATGTATTTCGAGAAAGATGCTGCCAGAGGGGTGGACGGGACCTTCATGTGGTTAATGGAAGAAGTCGGGGAACTCGCCTCAGCTCTGCGAGGGAATGATCAGCAAAACTTGGCAGAGGAATTTGCAGACGTCATCGCATGGTTGGCGACCATTGCTAATGTGGCAGAGGTCGATCTCAATGCCGCGTTGCAAGCCAAATACGGTCGTGGGTGCCCCGGCTGTAGTCGATTGGTTTGCGAGTGCCCCAATTCGGAAAAACCATAGCCGATCGCAATGAACTGTGACCGCACCGCCATGAATAAGCTATTACCCTTCGGCTTCGATCCATTGATCGCGATCTTCCTGTTCTTATCCCTTCTTGGGGTACCTGGAATGAACGAGGCAGTGGGTATGGACTTACAAGCCGGGATTGAGGGGCATTATCGAGTCGGCCACTGGACTGCCGTGCAATCGCCCGAAACAGCGTTTGACTCGATCGAAACGCGGGATGGTGATGGCGTTGAAGTTCGGTACGGAAAACCGGATCCGCTGGGCCAATGGGGTTATGTCATTCCTGGCAGTGAAGCAGCCCCCCTGATGCTGCGTCTTGATAACGAGGTTGTCGCCTCGACGCGATTCCCAACGATCGGCTCACCATCAAGGGGCCCGGCGATGATCCCGCTCGAAACGCCGTGGATTGTTGCACTAGGCGATCCGTTGGGCGTTGACCAAATCGGCTACAACGAGATTCTCGGCCGTGATGCGGTTCTCGCCGTTTCGATACCAAAGAACCCACAGGGATTACCCGATTCAGTGCTCGGATACGATGGTGTCGACCTGATGATGATCGGGGGCTCTGGCATCGACCTGTTGCGAGAGTTAAAGCCCAACCAACAGCAAGCGATCAGCACCTGGATTTCAGAAGGTGGACGACTGTTTCTCACTCTCGGTGATTCAGCGTCTGAGCTATTTAGCGTTGCTCCTTGGCTCAAGGATCTATTGCCACTGCAGGAACTCGTCACTGCGAATATCGACCCCTCAGCTTTTGAGACATTTATGTCGTCTCAGTCTCGTTTGGAACCATTCCGTGGACTCCAGTTACCAAGCAACAAAGGACGCGTGTTGCTAATGGGACGAACGACGCGACGCGTCAGTCTTCCGGTCGCTGTTGAGTACAACGTCGGCTTTGGTCGAATCACGGCGGTGGCTGCTGATCTGGAATCGGACATCTTTGCCGAGTGGCCCAATCGTCTGGAGATGATCGTCCGTCTCACAGGTTCCACTCTGAAACCAGAGCAAGAAACGGTCAGCCGCAAGGTGAGGTCAACAGCCTTCGATGATCTGGCGGGACAACTTCGATCCACTCTCGATCAGTTTCAGATCCAACGTAACCTAGGTTTCTCGTTCGTCTCGCTGATACTGATGGCCTTGATTGCCATTATCGGGCCACTCGATTACTTGCTGATCAATCGTGTTTTGGGGCGGCCCCTACTTGGCTGGCTTAGCTTTCCGATTGCGACCATTGGATTATCAATCATGCTGATTCTCCAAGCTCGTCCGATCGAATCCGCCCCCGCCGCGACGACTACCACGTCAACCGCTGCGACCACGTCAAACGAGACCGTGCGATGCAATCGGATTGAGATTTTCGACATCGATTCGGTTCAAGGGATCGGCCGGGGTTTTACTGCAAGTTACCTCTACTCACAGGAAGCATCTCGTTTTGATGTTCAAGTCGATCCGACACCGACGCTGATGTCGCTCACTGACAACGTAGAAGAAATCCTGAGCGTACCTTTCGGATATCCAGGCGCACCGTTTGGCGGCATTCAGATCGCCGTGGAGGACAGTCGGCTTCCCGTTTATTCATTGGTTTTAAACGAAGGCAGCTCATCCGATTCTTCGCTGAGTTCAGTGCTACAGGGCATGCCACTCGCCTCACGAAGCAGCAAAGGCCTGAGCACTCGCTGTCGCTTCCGCCCCCAACTGATCGAAACCTCATTGGAGCACCGCCCAGGAAGCGAACTACTGCAGGGAGAATTGGTCAATCCGCTGCCGTTCGATTTATTGGACGGGATGCTAATTTATCGCAACTGGGCTTATCTGCTGCCGACGCGATTTCCAGCGGGTGGCCGGATTGATTCGGTCGATTCATTGAGGCAGAAGAACTTTCGCTGGCAGTTGACTCGGCAGCGCGCTTTGGAGAGTGCTTCTGAATCCGAAGCTTGGGATCCAACAAACACTACTTCGACTAGTCGCGTCGCGGAGATGCTGATGTTTCACGATGCGGTCGGCGGTGATCGTTACACTTCGTTGAATCACGGCCCACTTGGGTTTCTGGACTTCACCCATGTACTGGCCAGTGATCGGTGCATACTGCTAGGTCGGGTCAAAAAACCGCTTACCAAATTCCAGATTCAGGATACGAAAGAAGCAGCATTCGATGCTCCCCAAGGCGAGCGTCTGAGTTTGATGCGCGTGGTCCTTCCGGTAATCGATGCCGAAACGAATTAACGGATTGCGCTTGCCCCTGGTTTTATTTTTGCCTTCACCCCAAACACGCAGCCAGAATCGTGATTAAGACTGTTGATCTCACTAAGAAGTACGGCGATGCGTTTGCCATCAAGGGCATTGATTTAGATTTGCAACCAGGGGATCTATTCGGATTCATTGGACCCAATGGGGCGGGTAAAACAACCACGATGCGAATCATCGCGACCTTGCTGGAACCGACTTGGGGTGAAGCTTACGTTTGCGACCACAGCGTCCACACTGCCCCCAAAGAGATCCGCCGCCTCGTTGGCTACATGCCCGACTTTTTTGGTGTTTACGACGACATGACAGTCGTCGAGTACCTGGAATTCTTTGCCGCCTCGTATCGAATCAATGGAACCAAGCGGCAACAACGCGTCAACGAGATGTTGGATGTGGTCGATCTCGATTTTAAACGGGACGCATTTGCCAACACGCTTTCCCGCGGCCAGACACAACGCCTGGGCTTAGCAAGAACATTGCTGCACGATCCGCAAGTCCTGTTGCTTGACGAACCACTGTCCGGGCTCGACCCCCGCGCTCGAATCGAGATGCGCAACCTGCTCCGCAAACTCGGCGAGATGGGCAAAACGATCATCGTCAGCAGCCACATCCTTCCTGAGTTGGCGGATGTCTGCAACAAGGTCGGCATCATCGACAAAGGCGAACTCAAGCAGAACGCTACTAAAGCCGAGGTCATCCGGATGGTTCGACAGCACACCGTTCTGCTAATTCAACCAGCAGCCCGCGATCGCATGGACGAACTGATGAAGCTACTCAGCAGTCACGATAAAGTGCAAGGCTGCGAACTAGGTGACGACGCCGTTCGTGTGGTGCTGAAACCTGAGGTCGAACAATTCAGTGATCTTCCCAGATGGCTGATCGAACAAGGGATCGACCTTCGCAGCTTCAGCGAAGAGGAACTCGACTTGGAATCAGCCTTCATGGCCTTAACCAAAGGCACAAGCGATCGAATGTAGACGGCGGCTGGGTTTTAGCTCGACGAATTTGGCTGGTGCCACTTAACAAACGACCGTGTGCGATCCGCCACGCTGAACCCCGGCACCGCCGGGTCAGATTGTCAGGCGTTCTTGGCAAGTTTAACGACTAAGTGCTCCAACAAGAATCGATCTCTTGGATCTTGGCTGTGTGAGCCTTTTAGTTTCAGGTCTGCATCAAGCAACCACGGCAGCAATTTCTTAGCTCGCCCTCTTCCCAACGCTCTCAACTGACTCTCAGAGCGTTTTAGATTTCCTTTGACCTCGGCAGCGGACAACGCCGCAGCGAGATTCTGAGCACGACCATCTCTTTGCTCGCGATGCACCACGATGGCGGTCGTCAATCCCAATTTCCGCAACGCCCACGCCATCTGCGGAAACAGTGCGATCGGGCGTTGACCACCGCTCATCAACTTATCTAAGTGACGCAATGCCTCGGCGGCGTTGCCTTCGGCGATTGCATCGGTGATTTCCCAAACTGTTTTGCCTTTCCAGCCAGCCGCCACCTCACGCACCAATGCTTCGTCAATTTTCTTTTCACCCTGATCTAAGTAGAGTGAAAGCTTTGCGATCTCTGTATCCAACATTCCGATCTCTTCACCAAGCATTTCCACCAGGGCATCAGCTGCCGACCCAGGTAGAGTTACTTGATGTCGCTTGGCGACATAACCGCTCAGAAATTTGCGGCGAGAGGCGGCGGTGACTCCGGCTTTGCTGTCGACCGCACTACCACAGCCAATCAACAAATGCTCCTTGAGCAATGCCTTATAGACACGCGTGGAAGCAGTTAGCGAATCGAGTTCCAAGACAAAACGGCACGCTTTACCAGGTTTTGCGATGTACTTCTCGATTTCCGAGCGATGTTCTTTCAAGAACGCGTCCGCCGAGCGGATGACAATCGTCCGCTTGCCACCCATGTCAAAAAGAGAGGCGGTCGCCAAATCATCTCGCACATCAGACCAAGTCGTCGTCTCGCCATCTAAAGCGGTAATATCTCCATCACCAATCAGCGATTGGAGACACCAACTGCGCAGCGTTGCATCACCCCCGAATAGAGCGATCACATCAGGCAGTTCAGAATGCGTCCCTGCGAGCCATTCAAAAGCGTGCGAGTAAGTCATGCCGCACACAATACCACAGAGTCGCTGCACACGTAGCCGACGACCAGTTCAAATATGCTGCTGAAACCTCGCGATCACACAAAATCAGCAGTTTCGAGTCGCAACCCAACACTGAAGCAAACGTGGTTAGCACGACCAGCTTCAACCACTCGTTGCCCATCAAACCGATCGATTGGGTGACGAACTCACCGGACGACAATCGGCAGGACCAGATTCGAAAACGAATCACTACTGAAACAACGACCAGGATCGCTTGGCGGTCTGCCCGTCAACCGGAGCTTGCGCGTCACCAGAGAGTGATTGAAATCCACGAATTCGAGCTCTGGGCGCAAGACCCTGAGCATCGATTGCTTCCTGTAGCACATAGGTCCCGACGTTACCTGCTTCATCGGTCACATCGACTCGTAGGTAGAGCTTACGAGGCAATTGCGGATCAGCTGGCCAGACATAGTCGCCGTCATTTTGCAGCCCCGCGGCGATCGTTGTCCAAGGACCTTGAACACTGTCACTAAACGACAATGCTACAGGCCTTTTTTGCAGGTGCTCGTCGCTACACTCGTAGCGAATGACAAGAGCGCCGACGCGATTACCTTCACCATACTCCGCACCGGTGATGCGCACCTTGGGAGCCGTTGTATCCACAACGACGACAATATCGGGGCTCTCACCGGAGAGTGGCCTCGGACTCGCCAAACCATTCTGCCCCACGACGACGATCCTGAAACCAAACGCCCCTTCTTCTTTGGTTTCAATATCAAACGGACTTACTCGATCTGGGTCCCGTCCCCACAGATTCCAAGTTTTCCCTGAATCGACGGTTCCATAGAGTTCAATCGCTTCCACACCCAGGCTTCCCACTGCTTCCAACTCGTATTCGAGACTGAATCGAAAGCTGTCGCTGTAGCGGCGTGGCGCACGCTGCATCGCCAATTCAAGTTGATCTCGGGTCAATTCCATTCGGTTGGCACGAAACCGATCGTCAGTCTGGGGACGGTTGTCACGCCCCACCCCGGGATTGGCCGACCTCGAATCACTGCCAGCAGCAGAGTCAGCACTGGGAGTCGGAATCAATTCTCTCGACGATGCCCCGCCGTTCGACTCAACTGCGGAAGCGTCCTCCAACGGACGCATCGCCTCGGCGGCCGTCCGTGGCGGTGTGGGGGGTTTGGCTGAGGAGCCATCATCGGGATCACTCTGCTGCGGGCCTTGAAAGCTAAACCCACTGGAATCGGTGCCAGCAACCCCCAAAGGAGGAACAATGGCCTCTGCAGTCTGGGGTTTCACCGGCAGATCTGCAGGGTTTACCGGCTCAGTCTGAGGTAATGCGAATTGATTGGCAAATGTCTGGTTGGCTGCGGGAGCAGTGGGCTGGTTGGCTGCGATGGCAGCGGGTGGGATCGCGTTGACCTCAGGCGATGATTGAGTTGATGGGAAAGGAAAACCGCCGAGAGTCGGTGGTCCAGCGCTGGTACTTGCCGGACGGGCGAAAGCAGACGAAGACATTCCTAGACCATTTGAGACACCCTGTCCGCCTGAGACACCCTGTCCGCCTGAGACACTCTGTCCGCCTGAGACATTCTGGCCGCCTGAGACATTCTGGCCGTTCCCAGGAACTGGAGCGGCGGCTACGCCATAAGCGGTCGAAACGCTCGGAGGTGGCGAAGAATGGCGATTACGGTCGAGCTGAATCACTGGATTGAAAGCCAAACCAGGATTGGCTTCGGTACCCGCCCGCAGTTGATTCACGGCGTCGCCACGGTTCGGCGCATTGCGGTAGGGTGCCGCCTGAATCTGCAAAACGGTTCCCCCATTATGGTTAGCGATCACTGTGCGATTCGCCGAATCCTGCTCGGTCGCGGAGGCATACCGGTGGGTATCCTGCGCAGCCACTCGCGGACGTTTTACCAACTGTTGGATTACACCCTGATTGCCTGGTGTATCGGTCACGATGCATTGAACGGAAATCTGCTTCCAAGCATCATCGGGTTGAATCTGCACATTCCCGTCAGCTGGCAATTGCTGCAAATCGACCTGTTTCCAAACGGCAACGGAATCAGTTGCGTATCGAAGCTGGATATTTTTCAGTGGGGTAGCGTCAAGGATTGCGAGTTTAGCAACCACTTTACCGCTCGCCTGCGCGTCTACCTGCAAGCCGACTTGCGGTTTGGTGGTGTCTACATAAACCTTCAGCTGCGGCTCGATTACGCCACTGGGATGCTGTTGACCACCGCTGTCGATTGTCCGCGTCGCGAACCAATATTCACCATCCTCTTGGGCAGTGAAGCGAAACTGCTGGGTGGCAACGTCGGGACGTTTACGTTCCAGAAGACTCCAATCTTGCGAACGCCCCCGTTTTACAAAGACTTGCACCTCGGCAGGCTGAACTCCGCCTGAAGTAACGGTGTAAGGGATAGAGAACGTCTTGGATCCCAAGATGAAGCAATCTTTGCTGGGGGCTTCGCCCTTGGCTTGCGTTGGCGTCTCTGCTGGTGGAGCTGCGGTTGGCTGCGGTAACGGTGGCGTGAAACTGCTGGTCACCTCGACAGCCGCCGCTTCGTCGATCAGCATGGCTGAGGGTGCGACAGTCACAAATCCTGCCGCAGCCAACAAAGCCGCTCGAGTGCCCCATTTGCCCCACTTCCCCCATTGCAGAGCCGAGTACCTCAAACGCATCGCCGAGGTGCTCACATGCATTGCCGGATTGCCCATATGCATAAATCGACCACCTCGCCGAAGGATGAAATGTAACGGGAACGACTCCCACCTACTCGCCTTCGGCGGATGCGGATGGCATCTTGAGCAAATCAAAGGCTCGACTAACCTGACAGCTTGTAATTCCTCTGACCCGGCCATTTTTCCGTTTTGGCCGCAATAATCGACATGATGGAAATCCGCTACCTATACGATGTCATCGTGATTGGCGCTGGGCACGCCGGTACCGAAGCCGCCGCCGCCGCGGCCCGACTGGGCGCCCACACCGCATTGCTGACCACCAACCTCGATACGGTTGGGCAGATGTCCTGCAATCCGGCAATTGGTGGCGTCGCGAAAGGTCAAATCGTGCGCGAAGTCGACGCCCTTGGCGGCTTGATGGGTCGAGCCATTGATGCCACTGGTATTCAATTCCGCCTGCTCAACCGCCGCAAAGGGCCGGCGATGCACAGCCCGCGGGCGCAAGCGGACAAAAAAGCCTACCAGCAACACATCAAGCACCAAATCGAACAACAAGCCAACCTTGATTTGCGGCAGGAAACGGTTGTCGACCTCATCACCGAAGAAACCGATTCAACGGTGCGAATCCGAGGTGTGAGGGTTCGTGGTGATGCTTGTTATCTCGCCGACTCGGTCATTTTGACCACAGGCACGTTTTTGCAGGCAATCATGCACACCGGCGAAGCAAAGACAGCCGGGGGCAGAGCAGGGGAGGGCACCACGGGAGGCATTAGCGGTGCCCTCGATCGCCTTGGTTTCGAAGTCGATCGCTTTAAAACCGGGACTCCACCACGCCTCAACGCTCGAACAATCGACTTTAGCAAGGTCGAAGAACAGCCTGGTGACCCGACGCCCCAGCCCTTTTCTTTCTTATCCGACCAAATCACCACGCCCCAAGTGCCGTGTTACATCACGCATACCAATGAAAAAGTCCACGCTTTAATTCGAGAGAATCTCGATCGCGCGCCAATGTACAGCGGGCAAATCAACACCCGCGGTCCTAGATATTGCCCCAGTATCGAAGACAAGGTCGTCCGTTTTGCTGACAAGACCAGCCATCAACTCTTCTTGGAACCAGAAGGGCGGCAAACGGAGGAAATTTACGTCAACGGGATTTCCACGAGCCTGCCACGCGACGTTCAAGATCAGATGTTCCGCATGATCGCCGGACTCGAGAACGCGTCGATCAAGCGATATGGCTATGCAGTCGAATACGACTTCTGTCCACCGACGCAGTTGTGGCCACACTTAGAAAGTAAGACCGTTCAAGGTCTTTTCTTGGCCGGCCAAATCAACGGCACGACGGGATACGAAGAAGCTGCTGGACAGGGACTGATCGCCGGATTGAACGCGGCTCGTCGCCTGGCCGGCAAATCACCCTGGGTGCCAACACGAGACCAAGCCTATATCGGCGTCCTGGTAGACGATCTCGTAACCGCAGGTACCGATGAACCCTATCGAATGTTCACCAGCCGAGCCGAATTTCGCTTGCTGTTAAGACAAGACAACGCGGATCGACGGTTGACGCCCCAAGCGGATAAACTTGGCCTAATCGATGATGAACGCCGCAAGCGTTTCACAGAAAAGCTGAATCAAATCGAGCGAGCGACCAAAATCTTGGCGGCCGCCCGCGTCGAAAATGTGGCTGGGAATGTCTATTTGCGACGTCCCGAAGTTGATTGGAAGCAAATGTGCCAACACATCCCCGATCTGGCACACATCGGAAAACAGGCGGCCGAGCAGTCCTTGTTTGACATCAAATACGAAGGCTATATCAACCGGCAACACGCCGAGGTGGAACGTCAGAGCCGATTGGCCAGCAAGACAATTCCAACGGCTTTTGACTATCACCGCATCGGACCATTACGGAATGAAGCAAAGGAAAAGCTGTCAAAAATCAAGCCGTTGAATCTCGATCAAGCCAAAAGGATCAGTGGAATCACGCCCGCCGATCTGGCATTGGTCTTAGCACATCTGGAGTCAAAGAAACAGTGATTCTGGCAGCGGGGCGAACCGCCCCGACGAAACCGGCGACTTCGCGACGCAATCCATCTTGACCGAGCGGTGCGATTCGATAGAATCCGTGGTTGAGGTAAGCCTGGCAAGACAGAGGGTCTCGGAGCTTCTTGCCGCCTGCGTTTTCCACGCAAATTAGCGCTGGAATGTGCTAGTGCGTTGAAAAGCGAGGTTTGCTAAACAAGTGTCATGGTGAACGGTTGAGAGGACTGCGTAGGCCAGAGCGTCGTGGTTGCTTGATTGAAAAATGAGTCAATTGACTGGCTCTTTCACCGCCAACGCAATTTTTGATCGTGGTTCGGATGCCGATCGGCTTCGCACGACCAGGAAGAGCATCCAGATTTTCGGAAACAGCTCGTTATCCAGGGAGGATGGTTTCTGACATGACCACGAAAACGGTCTTTACAACTGGTGAAGCGGCAAAGATTTGCAAAGTTAGCCAGCAGACAATTATCCGTTGTTTTGACAACGGATCTCTGAAAGGGTTTCGGGTTCCCGGTAGTAAGTTTCGCCGTATCCCACGTGAACAATTGTTTTTGTTCATGAAGGAAAACGGAATCCCTACGGACGCCCTCGAAAGCGGTAAGAAGAAACTGTTGATTGTTGACGACGATCAAGATTTGGTCGATTTGATCAAGGACGGTTTCGACCGGGATGGACGCTTTGACATCCGTACGGCCAATAATGGTTTTGATGCGGGAATGGGTGTCAAAGAATTCCGGCCAGACCTCGTGATTCTGGACGTGATGCTGCCAGACATCAACGGCAAAGAGGTTTGCCAACGCGTTCGCAGCGACCCCTCGATGGACATGGTCAAAATCCTCTGTATTTCGGGGATGGTCGAGCACAGCAAGGTGGATGCATTGAAGGCTGCGGGAGCCGATGATTTCATGCAAAAACCTTTCGCGATCGACGAATTGGTCAACCGAGCCTGCGATTTACTGGAGATCGAACGCGGCGTGGTCGGCTGAGATGAGTGGCCAGGAGGCTCCAATCGGTCCACACGCTTCTCAACCCGGGTCCCTGAGGGCTCGGGATGCGGCGGCACGCGTTACTGGCCACGGTAAACTCCCACTAAGGACCCGCCCGATGGGGTTGCTACCCTGCCTTCGCTTTGGTTCCGATCGCTGGTGGTTACCCCGCAACGCGGAGGTCGGTGAGGTCTTGGGCAAGATCTTGCTCGCCCATGCGCGCGATGTTGCGGTTGACCAATTGACTCGGCGGCAGCTGCTGCAAACATTGCAAGCAGATCCACCATTGATGGTGTTTGCTTCGCTCAATCGGCTAAACACTGACGCGTCCTTGTCCGACTTGGCTGACTGGTTGATTAAGCATGCCTGCGAAAGTTTCGCCCATGGTGACGCGTTCTTAGGGGCACCGGAACCGACACCGGAACACCAAGCACGATGGCGTGAATTAAGCGACTATTTTCGTACGCTCCCGATTGAGCAGTGGCTCGACAAAGCAGAACTTTGGCTGCAAGT
>JARGNK010000014.1:67266-77462 GCA_029213145.1 Rubripirellula sp.
GCCCCCCAAGCGTGGCGAATCGAGTGGCCGGCCATCAACGGCGAGATTAGTGAACTTGCCAATCCCACGATCGGAGAATCCGATGGCGGGTGCCTGCTGCAGCAATTAGCAAGACTTGCAGAACGCCACCGCACGCTGGAACAGTCCTTCGACGAAGAACTTCACCAAAGCAAACTTGCGGCATTGAAACAACTCGCCTACGGGTTGAGTCACGAAATCAACAATCCGTTAGCCAATATTTCGACGCGGGCGCAACAGCTGCAGCGTGGCGAAACCGATGGCGCCCGCACTGCGACGCTGCAACGAATCATTGATCAGGTGTATCGCGCGCACGAAATGATTGCTGATCTGATGTTTTTCGCAAACCCACCATCCGAATCGGTCGAAGAGTGCGAATTGCTGGAAGTGCTTCGGTCCGTAGCCGAATCATTCGACGAAGAGCTAGAGCGTCAATCGATTCGGTTAGAGGTCAGCGCGCCTCAGGGTGAAGTAGTTGCCCAAGTCGATCCTCAAATGATTGGCGAGGCGGTTCGCGCATTACTGCGAAATGCAATCGACGCGGTCGGATGCCAGGGCACCATTGTGCTCTCACTCGTTCGTGAAAATGGCCCGGTGATGATCCATGTGGCCGACAGCGGCCCGGGTTTGTCTGATTTGGCTCGAAGTCATGCATTTGACCCCTACTTCAGCGGCCGCGAGGCGGGCAGAGGGCTCGGACTTGGCTTGTGCCGCGCTTTTCGGATCGCCAAACTACACCGAGGAGAAATCACCGTCGCTGGTGGACCGGCGGGATGCGTAGCGACGATTACGTTGCCGGTGGATACACGGTAAATTTCGCGCTGACTTTACCTGCTCCTATTCCTATCCCCGACCACCCTACCCCAGATCGGCAGTTTGCCTGATAATCGGCGGTATTTCCGGGAAGAAGTACTTTTCACTCGACTGACCGAACATGCTCGATTCCGCCTTGGAGATTCTGCGTCTACAGTCCACCGGAGAGGCCTCCGCTGTCGACGTCACCGAAAAAGTTTTCGAAAGCATCGAGTCTTCCGAATCTTCGATCAATGCTTTTACCCATGTCGATCGTGATCTTGCTTTAGCGACCGCTGAGGCGATCGACAAGAAACGCCGCGCAGGCGAACCGCTCGGACCGCTCGCCGGCGTTCCCGTTGCGGCCAAGGATGTCTTGTGCACAAAAGACATGCCCACGACCTGCTCGTCCAACATGCTTCGTCATTTTCGGCCACCGTATGATGCCACGGTGATTGAAAAGTTGCGTCAAGCTGACGCCGTGATCGTGGGCAAGACGAACATGGATGAGTTTGCGATGGGCGCAAGCACTGAAACGAGTGCGTTCGGGGTAACGCGTAACCCTTGGGACACGTCTCGCACGCCGGGCGGCAGCAGCGGCGGGGCAGCCGCGTGCGTTGCCGCTGGCAATGTCCCGCTATCGCTTGGTAGCGATACCGGTGGCTCGATTCGACAACCATCCGGATTCTGCGGAGTTACGGGACTCAAGCCCACATACGGTCGAGTTAGCCGCTACGGTTTAGTCGCTTTCGCAAGCAGCCTGGATCAGATCGGCCCAATCGGTTGGTCGGTGCCCGACGTGGCATTGTTGTTGCAAGCCATCTCCGGTTTTGAACCACGGGACTCAACCTCGCTCGATCGCGAGGTTCCCGATTACACCAGCGCACTGCAAACAAGCGACCTACGAGGCTTGCGAATTGGCGTACTCCGTGATGCTCTCGAGGCCGACGGAATCGACGACCAAGTCCGCGCCGCGGTTCATGACGCGATGCAAGTTTTCAAGTCAGCTGGCGCGGAATTAGTCGACGTCAACCTACCGCACAGCGAGTACTGGGTTCCCACTTACTACGTCATTGCCCCCTCCGAGGCGAGCAGTAACTTATCACGCTATGATGGGGCCCACTACGGACACCGTGCGACCGAACTGGACCCTGACCAAGTTGAACAACTGGGACCGCTCCACGCGACCTACTGCAAGAGCAGAGGTGAAGGCTTCGGTGCGGAAGTCAAACGACGCATCATGGTTGGCACATACGCCTTGAGCGAAGGATACGCGGATCAATATTACAACCAAGCGTTGAAGGCTCGGCGATTGATCAAAGGGGACTACGACACAGCGTTCACACAAGCCGACCTATTGCTTGGGCCGGTCTCGCCAACGCCCGCGTTTCCGTTGGGTGAGAAAGTGGATGACCCAATCCAAATGTACTTGTGTGACCTTTTCACAGTCGGCGCAAATTTGGCTGGAATTCCCGCCATTTCGCTCCCCGCTGGACTGAACTCAGAAGGCCTACCCTTGGCTATCCAGTTGCAAGCTCCCGCGTTACAAGAAGCGAGATTATTGTTCGCCGGCGCGGCGTACCAAACGACGACCGATCATCATCAACAACGACCAAATCTGTAAACCTCTGATTTCAGTCGCTCTGTCCTTTCGGCCCAACGACCCCTGCTGCGAGTTCCAATGTCGATCGACGGTTACCCCACCGAAACTATCATCGGTCTAGAAGTCCACGTTCAGCTAAAGACGAACACGAAGTTGTTTTGTGGTTGCAGCACGCGATTTGGTGCTCCGGCTAACACGCAAGTCTGTCCGGTTTGCCTGGGCTTACCCGGTGCACTACCGGTAATGAACGAAGGCGCGATCGATTTAGCAATCCGAGCTGGTTTGGCACTCGATTGCTCTATCCCCCCTCTGACCAAATGGGATCGCAAGCAATACTTTTATCCCGACCTGCCTAAGGGCTACCAAATCAGCCAATTTGATTTGCCGATTTGCGCGGATGGGTTTATCGAAATCGACAATCCAGATTCCCCCGACCAGAGTCGCCGCATCGACATTCTCCGTGCTCACTTGGAAGAAGATGCTGGCAAGAGCATGCACGATGAGGCGACCGGCCGCAGTGAATCACGGATCGATCTAAATCGCTGCGGAACGCCGCTGCTAGAGATTGTCAGCCAACCCGACATGCGATCCTCGACTGAAGCAAAGCTCTATTTAACGGAGCTCAAACTCCGCATGACACACTTGGGGATCTCCGACTGCGAAATGCAGGAGGGCAGTCTGCGCGTCGATGCCAACGTCAACTTGCATATCGATGTGGATGGGAAAAAAATCGCGACACCGATCGTCGAGATCAAGAACATGAACAGTTTTCGGGCGGTCGAACGGGCTATCGATTACGAGATTGATCGGCAATACGACGAATGGGAAGAAACGGGCAAGACCATCCACGATATGCCCAAACGTACTTTTGGCTGGGACGATTCGAAAGAACGTACATTCAAACAACGAGAAAAAGAAGAGTCGGCGGACTACCGCTATTTTCCCGATCCGGATCTGCTGCCGATTCGCTTGCCCGTTGAACGAATTGAACAGGCAAGAGATGGCTTGGGGGAAATGCCGGCTGCCATCCGCACCAGGCTGCAGGGCCAGTACGGCATCAAGCCCTACGATGCAAATGTCATCGTCAATCAGGGCCGTGAATTAATCGATTACTACGAAGTCGTTGCGAACAACTCGGGTGACGGCAAACGATCCAGCAGCTGGATTCAGCAAGATGTCCTGCGGACCATGAACGACCTCCAATGCCCCGTCGGTGACTTTCCAATCTCAGCCGAAAAACTGGGTGAGCTTCTTAAGCGAGTTTCTTCTGGTAGCCTGGACAACACTCGGGCAAGAGACGTCTTTGCTCACTTACTAGAAAATGACTGCACCGTGGAAGAGGCAATCGAAGCCTTAGGAATTGTGTCGGTCGACGGCAATGAACTTGAGTCCCTATGCCAAGAACTGCTACAAAGTAATCCAGCGGTGGTCGAGGATTACAAGGGCGGCAAAAAGCAGGCAATTGGTTCTCTGATCGGACAGGCCAAAAAGAAGAACCCCAATGCGAATCCGCAACAGGTTCGCGAGACTCTGCTACGGATAATCGATTCGATTTAGTCTCGTTGCCCGGTTCCGGAGTGACTCCAACACACGAGTTGTTAGGTGAGCGAGGAAAGGGACTACGGGATGTTGGTGATTGTGATGCTGATTGTCACGATCGCAATTTGGTTGCTACTGATGCCTGTTGTGCCCGCGATTGCGTCGGCGACTTTGCACCGTTTCCATTTGCGAACGCCATCGTTCGCTGCTTGGGCCATGCAGTTTCCGATACCCGCGATGTACAACTTCGCGAACCGGTACAAAGTCGAAGCGGATCAGGTGTCCTTGGAATCGTCCCCGGAGATGGTTCCTTTGGATGGCAGAATGGTGAACCACTTTCCTGCCCGCATTTTCACTTTCGCTGACGGTCGCTACCTCCATCTCCGGCACGGTGAGGATCGCTGGCTAACGATCGAATCGAGCTACCGTGGCCAAGGCTTGCGAACGCGTTTCCATGCCGAGCCGGCCGAGGGTTTCGGATTCGATTTGCATCGTCTCGATGGAAAACCGGAAACGCAATGAGCAGTTTCAGCAAACCGAATTCTAACTTGACGCCACCCCTCGTCCACACCAAACAACTCAATCGAGTTCTTCTGAGTCATCGCCTTGTTCAAGGTGGTATCCTGCTAACATTGATTTGGAAGTGGTCTTTCTTTGTCGCTGCGAATGGCATCTACGGCACCATCCCGCTGAACGACCCATTCTTTCCCAGTTGGCTTCAGTCAGCGACAACGGTTCGAGCCGCCTTTGTCACAGCGGTTGCAGCCGTGGGATTGAACCTGTCTACAAGCCGCCCCAGGCTACAGTGGGTCTGTTCGCTGACGGCATTGTTGTGCATGACAGTGCTATGCATTCATCAAGCCAGCTACAACGACATGACTTTTGTGACCGCATGGTGGGCGTGTCTGTGGGCCATGTGGTTCGTCAATCACTTGAGCGATCCTAACCAAGCAAAGCTGCTTCGGCGTGCGAGTTTCCTCAGCCGACTGATCATTTCGCTAATTCTCCTTGGCGGAGCCTCAGGAAAGTGGACCGCTGAATATTGGTCAGGAGAGGTCTTTACCGACATCTATTTTATCGACCGCGAATTTTGGGTCTTCCAATGGCTTCGGAGCCAATTTGAGCCAGAGCAACTACGCACGATTGCCACTTGGTACAGTCGCAAAGTAGTTTTGGTCGAGACGGTTGCCGGCCTCGGACTCTGGGCACTGCCACCACGGATCGCAGCGGCACTGGCAATCCTGCTGCTCTCGTCGATCGCGCTGTTTTCCAACTTCCTGCTCTTCTCGGTTCTGTTCGCACTGATCGGCTTGGCATCAGTCGGATTGCTGGTGCCGAGATCCTAGTTCAATCCTGATGCCAGCCTTGTCGCTCGCGATGCTCGCAGATTGAGTTACAGGACGCCCTTCGTACTGGGAACGGAGTCAGATCGGGGATCGCTTTCGACAGCCATCCGAATCGCTCTTGCCGTTGCCTTGAAGACACACTCCGATATGTGGTGGGCATTGCTGCCATGATGCAACAAAACATGCAAGTTACAGCGGGCGTTGACAGCAAACGACTGCCAAAAATGTTCAACGAGTTCGCTGTCGAACGAGCCAATTTTCGCAGCAGCAATCGGCGCCTGATACTCAAAAGCGTAACGCCCTCCCATGTCGACAGCCGAGGTGACGAGGCACTCATCCATGGGCAAGGTGAAGTGCCCGTACCGACGGATACCTGCTCGATTACTTAGCGTTTGATCGACTGCTTGCCCCAGCGAAATCCCCACATCCTCACAGGTGTGATGATCATCCACCTGCAAATCTCCGACCGCCTTGACATCCAAATCGACCAGGGCGTGCTTGGCAAACAGGTCAAGCATATGATCCAAGAAACCGATCCCGGTGCTGCGAACTCCCTGGCCGTTTCCATCCAGATTGATCGTCAGTTCGATATCGGTTTCTCCGGTTTTGCGTTGTATCGTTGCCGTTCGCGTCATCACTTTGCGCGGCCGGTACACGGCCGTTCCCCGCTATTTAGAGGATGAAACTTGTTCTAGAAACCGATTTAACACTAACAGGCAAGCATCGACCTGTTCATCGGTGCCGACGGAGATTCGCAGCCCATCGCCCCAGGAGGGAAACTGCATGTAGCGAATTAAGATTTGATTGTTCCGTAAATACTCATACATTGCTTCGTGATGGCCACTGGGGTGAGTACACCACACGAAGTTTGCTTGCGAAGGAGTGACCTCGAAACCGAGTTCCGTTAGGCGGACCGCCAAACGTTCACGGGTCACATTCATTTTCGAACACGTTTCCCGCAACCACTCTCCACAACCCATCGCAGCAGTCGCGGCGGCAATCGATAGCGCATCGCAATTGTAACTGTCTTTGATCTTAGCGAATTCGGAAATGACTTGGGGCTGTGCCACCAGGAATCCAAAACGCACCCCAGCCAAACCATAGGATTTGCTGAGCGTGCGAGTGACCATCACACGCTCATTTTGCTGAACGAGCTCCAGGCAATTCTGTTCCGCAAAATCGACATATGCCTCGTCGACAACCAACGGGCAATCGAGTGACTCAGCAAGTTCACTGACTCGCGGTGGCGGCACCACCGTTCCGCTTGGACTGTTTGGATTGGGGAGCAAAACTAGACGCAAATCCGAATCCGACTGCCCAAACGCATCGGGAGGTTGCCACCCTGGATCAAATCCGACCTGCTCCCAGTTCGCCGCCTGAATGTCGGCAAGGGTGCGATACAGGATGTAACTGGGGTAGGGCAGTCTCAACCGCTGACCTTCACCCACCAAACCACGAACCAAGATGGTGAGGATTTCGTCGCTACCGTTCCCCGCCAAAACCCATTCCGGCCCCGGCAACCCAAGTGATTCGGCCGCCGCCCGACGAAACGCGGTCGCCATCGGATCGGGATAACGATTCAGTGGACCTCCAGCCGCGGAACGAATTGCTTCGACAACCGGGGACGGGGGAGGGTAGGGGTTTTCGTTCGTATTGAGCTTGATGTACTTCCCTGGTGGCGGTTGTTCACCCGGCGCATAGGGCAACATTTTCCCGAGTGCCGGACGAAGAAAGGAGGATTCGCTCATTGATTCTCAAAGGGCCGCGACAGCTGATTGGGCAAACTTGTTTCGATCGTAATTCCGGTTGCGAACTTGGACCCGCGTTCGGAAACTCCCGTGTGAGGTGATCACTTGCATGTTCTACCGAAGGTCGACCGCAGCGTAGCTTGATCTTTTATCGGGTATTAGAGACGTCGAATTGAGACGCTACGGGCGTGAGCGGTTAATCCCTCTTTTTCTGCTAAACGGACAACATCTTCGGCAATTTGGTTCATGGCGTCTTGATCGAACTCCGTCACGCTGCCACTTCGCAGAAAACTGTTGCTGGATAGACCGGCCGCCCACTTACACGTCCCACCAGTTGGCAGGACATGACTCGGCCCAGCCGCGTAATCTCCCAACGCGACCGGTGTATGGTGCCCCAGAAACGCTGCACCGCTATTTCGTATTTTGGCGATTAAGTCACTAGGATTCGCCGTTTCGATATGAAGATGCTCGGGAGCAAATTGATCGGTTAACTCACAAGCATGATCTTCATCTCGAACCAAAATCAGCGCTCCAAACGCCTCCAAACTGTCCAGTGTCAGCTCATTTCGTTCCAAGGTCGCCAATTGTTTGACCAATTCTTCTTGCACCTTCTCGAGCAAACCTTGATCCCAAGTGATCAGGATCGCTGATCCGGGTGAATGCTCTGCTTGGGCCAGCAGATCCACCGCAACAAAATCGGGACGGGCGGTTTCATCCGCGATCACAATCACTTCACTCGGTCCGGCGAAGGAATCGATGTCGACGGCTCCAAAGACATGCTTCTTGGCCAAAGCAACACCCAGACTGCCCGGCCCCACAATTTTGTCAACGGCGGCGATCTCGTCGCATCCGTATGCGAGCGCGGCAACGGCCTGAGCACCACCGACGCGATAAACTTCACGTATGCCTAGTTCATGGCAGGTTGCCAGCATCTCCTGGTTGTACGCGCCAAAGGGTGTAGGAGGGGCAACGACCGCAATTTCCTTGACACCCGCTACTTGAGCCGGCACGACAGTCATCAAGACAGTCGAGGGGTAAGCTGCGGCACCACCGGGCACACAAACTCCAACTCGTCGCAGCGGCTGATAACGCTGCGTCAGCCTCACGCCGGGCTTCGGCTCGATCGTCACATCTTGGTGCAAGATCGCTTGCTGAAACTCCGCGACATTGTCGCGAATCCGCCGAATCGAAGCGATCAGTTCTGGATCGACTGAAGCATGAGCCTGGGCTAAATCCTCCGACGGCACCATCAACTGGTCAGCTGAGAGGTCAACCTTGTCGAGCGCATTGCTGTAGCGGAGCAGGGCAGGTGACCCTTGCTGGGCGACATCGTCACAAATCTGCCTCACCACCTGTACCGGTGTGAGTGGCTCGCCAAACACCTCCTCGGTCAAAGCACGGCCACGGGGGGAAACAATGTCACCTCGTGGACTTAATTTGTCGCGGAGTTGATCAAGGATCTCAGTGGCACCGGAACGGGCATCTACACGAGCGATGTTTAGGGAGGAAATCTCGGGTGGCATCGTGATATCAGATTGAGAGCGGGGCAGTTCGCTTGTCATGATAAGCCCGTACGACGATATTGAGTAGGAAGGACGGGTAGCTACGTCTCGACCACCGCACGAACGAGTGGATCCGCAAAAACGCTTTTTCGCCCTTCAAACCTTGTTGGCCCCGAATTTCCTCGGCCCTCGAACTTTTTTGAGCAGTGTAATGACCGACGTGATTGACCTGAGAAGTGACACAGTGACGCAGCCCACACCAGAAATGCGACGGGCCATCGCCGACGCAGAGGTCGGCGATGCTGTGATTGATGTCGACCCGACGGTCCAGCAACTGGAGGAGTACACGGCCGATCTGCTCGGAATGCCTGCAGCCGTTTTCATGCCCAGCGGATCGATGACCAACCAGGTCGCAATTCGGGTTCACTGTGACCGCGGCAGTGAATTCCTTTGCGAATCCGAAGCTCATATTTATCACTACGAACAAGCCGCCTTCGCACAACTTTCTGGATTGGTAGCTCACACGATTCACACCGAAAACGGTGTCATGACACGCGAGCACTTGGAGGGGAACGTCCGTCCAGAAAACGAACACATGGTTCGCACACGACTGCTGTGTGTCGAAAATACCCACAACCGCTGGGGCGGCCGAATTCAGCCACAAGATTCTGTCGAGGACATTTGCCAGTGGGCGTCAGAAAACGGCCTGATGCGGCACCTCGATGGGGCTCGACTCTGGAATGCGGCAGCCGCGACAGGCATCAGTGAAAAAGATTTAGTCGCCCCATTCGACTCGGTTAGCGTTTGTTACAGCAAAGGCTTGGGGGCCCCGGTTGGCTCCGCGCTCGTAGGATCCGAAGACTTTCTTTACGAAGCAAGGCGAGCCCGCAAACTATTCGGCGGTGGAATGCGACAAGCCGGAATCATTGCGGCCGGTGCTTTGCACGCAGTTCAACATCACCGCGATCGATTACCCGAAGACCATGAACACGCTCAACTTCTAGCTGACGCCTGCGAAGCATCACCATCGCTATCCATACGAGGTGGACGCGTCGATACCAACATCATCATTTGTGAAGTTGACCCAGCTTGGGGGACTGCAGCGGCGATGGTTGCAAAGTGTGAAGAGCAAGGCGTCTTGTCCTTGTCGGTTGGCCCTCAGGCAATCCGATTCGTAACCCACTTAGATGTCAACCGCACTCAGATCGAACGGGCTGCTGAAATCATTCACACGCTCACCGAATCTCCGATTCCTAAGTCCGCCTGATGGACCGTGCCTCCGCCTCAGCAACGAAGATCACGCTCGCATCCATCGTGGTCTTTAGCGTCGCGGTCACACTGCGAATCCCATCTTGCTACGAGAGCTTTTGGGTCGATGAACTGCATACTGCTTGGGTGATTTGGGATACCTTGGGTGAGGTTACTCCCCGAGCAATATTAGGACATCAGTCGCCCTTCTACTTCGCTGGGATGTGGGTTTGGAAACAACTCGTCGGCAGCAGCGAATTGGCATTGCGGCTTAGCAGTGTATTCGCTGTTGCACTGAGCAGCGTCGTATTGACTGCTGGAATCGCGAGATGGACCGGGAGTCTGCTGGCGGGCGTTGTCGCTGGGATGCTCATCGCCACAGAGACCAACTCCCTTTTTT
>JARGNK010000204.1 GCA_029213145.1 Rubripirellula sp.
GACAGGGCCCTCGTTGTTTTCGAAGACAGGGCCCTCGTTGTTTTCGAAGACAGGGCCCTCGTTGTTTTCGAAGACAGGGAACGGGTGACTGGTGACGATTTTTTCTCGGAGCGATCCGAGAACGAAAGCTGAATAGGCTTCGGTTCCTCAACCGGTTTCGCCGATTTGTCACCAAAATGAAAAGTGATTTGGGCTGCTTCGGGCGATGTCGTAGCGTCCGCTAGACGCTCAGAGATTGTCGGTGACCCGGTTTCATCTACCGTAGGGTCATCTAACGCAGGATCATCTAACGTCTTAACCGACGCGGGTTCAACAGTCACCGGTGCGAGCAACACTGGGCTTGCAACGAGTTCCCCTCTGGATCGCAGACCGCGCGTATCAACGACAACCGGTGGTTCACCCGAATTTACTTCCCCGGCAAGAGAAGCTGGACCTGAATCGCTCAGCGTCGCAGTATGCTGGGCGGGTTGCACAAAAGAAATTCGACTGCCGGTTACGGAACGTGTGCCGGCGACCGGCGCAGCGGATACAGTGTTTGGCGTTACAGCGTCTGCAGTGAAACCTGGAATCACTCCCGCAGTGATCGCAGGAATGGCCCTGGTTTGTACCAAGTCAGAATTTCGTCGATGAACCGATCGAAGCAGGTGATTGGTGCGAATCTCGGGCAATCCCGGTGCAGCAACATCGATTGCATCGCGGTCAACATGCTGCCGGTTTGGCTTATGAACCTCTTGCAAACCGAACGTTGATCCGGCCGGCATCAGCCGTTGGCTTGAGAGCGGTTGAGCGTCCGAGGCCTGCTGGACCGATGGAATGCTCGACAGATGCCCCGACCGGTAGTACGGATTTGACCTAATACCGCTATTGGACGGAGACGCGTTGAGGGGTAGTGGTGGCCTCACTTGCCCCGGCAGCATCTCCGGTTGGTCGGCAAACGCCGGCGAAGAGAAGAGCAAAATCGCAGCAAGAATGTCGCGTCTCGCCAGTCGACTGGCCAAGATTCGTGTTGCCGTTCGCATCCTGCGTCCCTGCCTCCGGATGATTCGATTCGATGCCCTCGTTGGTACACCACCAACGGTAGCTCGGCATCGCCGGAACGTCGGATGCTTGGTTTATCGGATCACAATCGTGAAGACATTAACGATTCTGACAGTTCACAAACCTGTGACGATCGTTCGGAAACAGACAGAATCGGATTCTTTCCCAGACGATTCGGGGCGTCCCGGAACAACTTACCGGCTGTGAGAGGGGCGAATCATACAATTCGCAACGCAAACGACGGTGAAAGAGATTTTTGACAAACAGAAAGCTCCAGCGAGCGATTGCTCAATGGTTGGCCGGACAACGCTGACGAATTGCTTCGTAAAGAATCACAGCCGCCGAAACGGAGACGTTCAAGCTATCAACCGTTCCAGACATCGGGATCTGAATCCCCTCTACCGGCTTTCCTGACACCCGCTGCCATCGATCTCCGAGGCCTGTCGCTTCACTGCCCAGCAAGATCGCCACCGCACCCTGAAGGGAAGCTTGCCAGAGTGGGTTCGACGACTCAACCCTCGCCGCCAACAAGCGCATGGAGTGAGCCTCCAGGCATTTCGCGATTTCCGCCTGCGAACCCCTGGCATTTTTGACGTGAAACACAGCGCCCTGGCTGCTGCGAATCGCGTTGGGATTCCAGAGGTCGCCTGACTCACATAGCAACACGGCATCAACCCCTACCGCATCCGCACATCGAAACACGGCCCCGAGGTTGCCTGGTTTTTCAATTCGATCGAGGACCATCACGAGCGGATCGGCCGGCAACTGCAAATCTGACAATCCTTGCTCCCGTGGCTCCAATTCAGCAACGACTCCACGAGGCGACTGCCCGTACGCAATTTTTTTCATGATCGACTCACTGACCCAGTGGAGCTGTCCTGCGGAATCGGCAGCCAGACAAATCTGCCTCGTCGCGGGATCGGAGCTTTGACGTGGGTCGGCGCTCGTTTCAGCAACATACAGCCCCAGCAGCGGCAAACCAGCTTCTACCGCGTGCCTTGTCTCGCGCCATCCGTCCACAATCACTCGTCCCGCTTTGCGACGGGCTCGATTGTCTCGCATCCGAACCAGATGGCGGATGGTCGGATTGGCAGCACTCTGAAGAACGATCGGCTTAGACGCACCCATGTAATCTCTCTATGATCTTGGTGAGTAAGCGACACTATCCTACGGATTGCGATGAGCCTGAACAGCATGAGTCCATCTTTGCAGTGCCACCCGGTCGACAGCCGTCGCGACCAAAAACAGTTTTTAGACCTGGAATGTCGGATCTATCGCGAGGATCCAAATTGGGTCCCGCCACTGTGGATGGTCCGAAAAGAACTGCTGGGGTTCAAATACCATCCATTCTATGACAACGCTGAATCACAGGCTTTTTTGGTTCGACGTGGTGACCGTGTCATTGGTCGTGTGTTAGCCATCGTCAATCATGCGCACAACCAACTCCACGAAGAAAAGCGAGGCTTCTTTGGGTTTTACGAATGCGAGGACGATCAAGCTGCCAGCGACGAGATGTTATCATCGGCCACCAAGTGGCTGGCCGAACGCGGAATGACCGATGTTCGGGGGCCCGTCCACCCAAGCCTGAATTATGAGTGCGGACTGTTGGTCGATGGCTTCGATACACCCCCCACCTACATGATTCCGTATAACCGCGACTATTACGAACGCCTGATCGAAAGTTTCGGATTCACCAAGAGCCAAGATCTCTACAGCTACGATGCCCACATCGACATTCTCGACGATATTGATCCGAAACTGCAATTCGTCATTGACGAGGCAACCAGACGATTCAAGGTTAAGTGTCGACCGATCGACCGTCGTAACTTCGCCAAGGATGTTCGCTCTTTTCTTGAGATCTACAACCTCTCGCTTCAACAAACCTGGGGCTATGTTCCCATGAGCGAGAAGGAGATTGATCACCAGGGCAAAGGATTAAGACATTTGATCGTTCCTGAATTAACAAGTATCGCCGAGATTGATGGCAAACCCGTTGGTGCGGGATTTGGCTTGCTCGACTTCAATCAGCTCATCAAGAAAATCAATGGCCGGCTACTGCCACTGGGCTGGCTAACGCTGCTCACGCAGAAACGAAAAATCGATCGCTTGCGTCTGATCAGCACAAATGTGTTGCCGGAGTACCAGAAATGGGGCCTGGGACTGGTCACTTTGGCAAGAATCCTACCCGACGCGGTGGTCTTCGGAATCCGCGTTGGTGAATTTTCTTGGGTATTGGAAAGCAATCAATTATCACGCGGGACGATCGAGCGTGGCGGCGCCCAGCGAACCAAAGTGCACCGGATCTACGATAAGCCACTCAACTGAATCGAGACCAAGGTGAATCGGATGGCCAAAACTGCCGACAAAAGGGAAAATTCCGGATGTTTGCGTTCGCCACTCGCTTGATTCGACGGGTCGCCCTATCCATTGGCGACGGCACGAATCATAATCCTGGTTTCCATCGGTTTCGATTTTCCAGTCTGCCTTGTCATGCCGCAATGCAATGTTGTCATCACCGGCGTTGGTGTCGTGTCGTCAATTGGCACCGGCGGTGATGCTTTTTTCCAGTCGCTGCTCGATAAGCATTCTGGGATCACCTCACTCGCAAATCGCACCGACGACGGCCCCCAACCGGCCGAGGACAGTCAGCCCGCCGGCTTATGGATCGGCGGTCCCCTCCGCGAATTTAACGCCAAACAATACGTTCGGCCGCGAAAAGCGTTGAAGGTGATGAGCCGGGAAATCCAAATTGCTTTTGCAGCCTCGCAAATGGCAATCGAACATGCCGGCTTGGATTCACTGGTTCCCGCATCTGCTGAAGGCCAACTCAACCCCGCTTCAATCGGTACCGTTTTTGGCACCGAAATGTTCTACGGTCCGCCCGCCGAGATGGAAGACGCAATGCGTGCCTGCACCGATGGCGACGGGTCAATCGATGCTTCACTGTTTGGCCATGCAGTGATGAAGAATCTGATGCCGCTGTGGATGCTTAAATATTTACCGAACATGCCTGCGTGCCACGTTGGGATCTCGATCAATGCTCAAGGCCCCAACAACTCGATCGTGCTCGGTGACGTTTCTGGCCCTGCGGCCTTGATCGAAGCAGCATCATGCCTGGAACGAGGAGCTGCCAGCATTATGCTTGCCGGCTCTTGTGGAACGCGAATCAATGCGACCCGTATGAACTACTCGGGTGATCTGCCAATCGCCGATGTCTACTGCGACCTAGAGCGAAGCTCGCGACCTTTCGACCCCAAATCAAAGGGCGTCGTCGGTGGTGAAGGAGCTGCAACCGTTGTCTTGGAAACGCCCGAACAGGTCACTGCCCGAGCAGGAAAACCACTAGCGATTGTGCGGTCTTACGCCTCGCGGTTCGTTCCATCCCAAAACATGAAACAGGGCAAACGCCGCACCGACATCGATGAACCCAACCTTCGAGGTTCACGCCAGGCAATCGAGATGGCAATACGTTCTGCCCTTACCGATGCACAAATTGAGCCAAACCAGATTGGGTTGGTGGTGAGTCACGCAATGGGTGACCCGGTGATGGATCAACAAGAACGGGAAGCCCTCATGGCAACCGTACCCGACGCCCCCGTAACCGCCACCATGGCTGCAATCGGCCACACCGGCGCAGCGGCCGGCATGATGAGCGTCGCAGTCGCTACGTTAGCGATAACCCACCGAAAAATACCGCCCACCGCTCGAACTGAAACAACCTCAGCTGAGATCCACTTCGTCGATCAAGAAACACCGCTCGATGGTGATTACGTGCTTGTGATCACACACACTTCCAACGGCAATGCGACCGCGCTGGTTCTTTCCGCTCCCTAAGGGCTGGTTGCTCGACGCTCGGCAATACGCCCCAAAGCTTGACCATCAACAAGCCACACTGTTAACGCTGGCAGCACAATCGCGGCCTGATCACCGATGCGTCATGCGTGCCCGAACCCCAGATCTTTTTGACCGAGATCACAATGATCTATTTGACCGAGATCACAATCTTGCCACCGACTTCAGCATTGCCATCCAAGGTTGCCTCCTCTTGTAATCGATGGGCTTCGCTCGCTTTCTCCAAAGGCAGCCGATGAGCGATGGTGGCTTGCAACATCCCTGTAGCCAACCAGCGATTGATCTCCTCCGCTGCGGCCAGCATTTCTGCGGACGTGGCTTTGAACATCGCAAAGCCATGCAGCGAGCATTCCTTGACGTAGAACGGCCCGACCGGAAAACAGGGACGAGCATCTCGCCCGGCCATTAAAACCATCCGCCCCCGGTCCGACATCAAATCAACCGCAAGATCAAAGTCGGGTTCTCTTCGTGTTTCCCAAAAGACGTTCACACCCCCAGGAACCGCTTGCCTGACCATTTGTTCGATCGAAGCTTGGCGATAATTGATCACGACATCGGCACCGAGATCTCGGCAGCGTTGGCATTTCAATTCGCTGCCAGCGGTTGCGATCACCGTCGCACCGATCGCTTTGGCCATTTGAACTACCATGGAACCGACACCGCCACTCCCGCCAATCACCAGAATGGTTTCCCCTCGTTGCAGCCGCGCCTCACGATACAACCCTAGGTGAGCGGTGACACCGACCAACGCGGAAGCCGCGGCATCCTCATAGGAAACGGCGTCTGGCAATGGAAAACACCACTGCTCGTCAACCGCTATCTGCTCAGCAAACGTCCCCTGCCGTCCCAACAGACCTTGGTTGGTGCACCAAACTCGATCTCCAACTGCGAAGCGTTGAACCCCCGCCCCAACCGACTCAACGACACCGGCGGCGTCACAGCCAGGAATAAATGGCTGCGGTAGCTCAAATTGCACCGCTCCACTGCGAATGTAAGTATCGATTGGGTTGACTGCCGCCGCATGCACACGAATCAGCAAATCATTTTCGCCTGGGGAAGGCGTCTCCACTTCGCCAAACTCGATCACATCGGGTCGACCCGTTTGACGGATGTAAGCAGCTTTCATATTGAATGATTCCGACAAGTCGATTCGAGAAACTCGGTACCACTTCACCAGTTTAAAGCGGGTGACCCCGCCCGAGGCGTGCAGACCATAAGGAACGCGACCCCGACACCGACCGCAGACGAGTGGGCCTGTCGCGGGATGCCCACCCTAGCGAGGCAGCGGAACACGTCCAAGTGCGCGGAGAAAACTCTCGGGCGGCAGCAAATCGATTCGCTCACGATCTTCCTGAGAAATCAATAGATAACGCTCAAGCTTGGAAATTTCGTCTCGCCTTCGCGGCCACTTGCGACGAAGTGTCTCCTCGGTCCAAGTCCTCAGCGTAATCGATTCCAGGATCGGGTCTCCATTAGCCACCAAATCAAGAATTTCGACCGCTCGCTCTGGCAATACCCATCGTACCATTTGGAGCTCGTCCTGTTCACGCAGTGGCGAGAGTCGTTCAGCCATGCCATCTCCACCGCCCGAGCCACGTGGTCCCCATCCTCCAAACCTCATGCCACGAAAAACGATCCGCGACAACATGAACATTTCGGCATTCGCATCACCCTTAAAACGATCCAACGAGGCTCTCGTTTCGGGGTCGAGTTCCTGAATGCGTTGCTCAAGAATTTGCTGCAGGGCAACATAAATGGCTTCGATCGCATCATCCGTCAACTTCAAGCTCGACCGCTTCGAAACAGAGATCTGCGTATACTCGATCGCAGACGCGATCGCATCTCGCTGAGCGGAACCTTCGCTCTGCTCCACGTCATCGCGAAGCTGGGTCGGCAAGTTCTCTCTCCAGATTGCATATTGACGCATCGTTTGCAGCAACGTGTCGGCATCTGGCTGAACCGCCACCGCCTCAGCCGTCTGTCGCAGTTGTGCACGTTTGGCGTCATCCATCCGATTGAAACGCTCCCAACGTGAATTGAGCTGATCAACTTTTTCAGGCGGTAAGTTGCGAATCAACTCATCACGTTGCTCCAGCGGCGTTTCCCCCACATTGGCGATTTCCGTAACGGTAATGTCACCGATCTCCGAAGCCGCCGAAACCATATTCAACCACTCTGCGTTGGCCGTCAATTGACGCATCAGTGTCAAATCAGACCCATACGCATAGGCGTCCAAAAACTCGGCCATCGCTAAATCATTGAGCTGTTGTCGATAATGATTTCGACGAATCGTCGACGCAACCGCCGCAACCATGCTAACGCCTAGCACGCATGCCAAAACGATCAGTACGGGATAGCGAAATCGTCGCAACGACTTCTTGCTAGGCTGGCGTTTGACGATGTCGTCAACCACCATCTCTAGTGTCGACTCAACTAACTTCAAGCTCGGCTCAGGATCTGGCAGGACGTCAAGTAAGTCCCAACCAGTTTGCAACTGCTGCAAGCGGGTTCGCAAATCCTCGTCGGCCATCAAGCGATCTTCGAGCTCTGCTTGCTCCTGCCTTGACAGCTCACCATCCAAGTAAGCAACCAACAGTTCATCATCCGGATCCAGAGGAGCATTGTCCATTAATTTTTCAGCCGTCGTCATCAGTCAACCTCCCGTGTTGGCTCGACCGCGACATGATCAATTTCGTTGGGAATCAGTCCGCTTTGGATGTAGGGTTGCAGAATTTCCTTCAGATTCACCCTGGCGCGACTGAGCAGTGACTTGACCGCCTTGGTCGTTAAGCCCATTGTTTCGGCAATTTCCAAGTAGCTCATATTTTCGAAGCGGGACAGCATCAATGCCATGCGCTGCCGTTCACTCAAAGCCGCCACGGCTGCTCTGACAATCTCAGCCCGCTCACCGCCTTCGACCAAGCGAGCCGGCATCATGCCACTGGCCTCCAAAGCAGTGGCGGCCAACAGTTGAGGCCCACTGGGCGCGTCCTCTGATCGTGGAGCATCTACCTCGCTGACCTCATGCCGTCGGCCAATCGAACGGATCGCATTGCGGGCAACATTCCCAGCAATCGTGAATAGCCAGGTCGAGAACTTTGCACCAGGTTCATAGGTTTTGCGAGCCCGGAAGACACGCATGAATGTTTCCTGGGCCAAGTCCTCTGCCATATCGTGCCGGGGGCCAATCGTATGCATTAAACGAACCAGACGGGCTTCATAACGCCGCATCAGCTCAGCAAACGCGCTCGCATCATCATCACGCACGCGCAGCATCAACCGGACATCCGGATCAGATTGCTGATATCGCAAAGCGGTCGATTCGCTGACAGGCAAGCGTGGTTCCGATTCAAAGGTGCGTCTGGGCGGTCACCACTAGTCTACTCTTTTGTAACCATAACGGCGTCCAAAGGTTTCGCGAAGATGCTCGAAGCCGAGCAGCCTTCGCTGCTTCAACGCCACAACGCTGATTTTGTTTCACAAATGACAAAACTTCGCGTCGATTACCAGAAAGATTTTCAACTCTCTAGCGGGTAACCCCGACTCGAAAGCGGGCGAAAAAGGCTCGCAGCTGGGCGAAACAGACTCGCCCAGTGGATCCAACACGTAATTCGCCGTACTGCAAACGAGGATCAGGCCAATTCACCCCAGAACGAGCCCGATTCCCCCCAACATCATGCCAACATCATGCCAATATCTCGCCAATCACCTTGCCGAAATCTTGCTCCAAACGCTTGTGACCTGGAATCTGCAGCCGATGCCTATCAAGTCCCAACTGATGCAGCAGGGTTGCATGAACATCAGTGACGTAGTGCGGTGATTCCGTCGCATGAAATCCGATTTCATCGGTCGAGCCATGGGCGATTCCACCTTTGACGCCGCCACCGGCCAGCCAAACACTAAATCCGTAGGGGTGATGGTCACGACCATTGGCACCTTGAGAACCAGGCGTCCGACCAAATTCCGTGGCAAAGACAACCAATGTTTCATCCAGCAATCCCCGCTGCTTTAAATCTTGCAGCAAGCCAGCGATTGGTCGGTCCACCTGCATCGCCAATTCGGAGTGCTTGGCCTTCAAGTTGGAATGCTGGTCCCAGGCACCAGCGGCTCCCCCGCCATGCATAATCTGAATGAACCGAACACCCTGCTCAACAAACCGCCGCGCAGCCAACAATTGCTGCCCAAACGGCTTGGTCTCCTTCTGATCCAATCCGTACAGTTTCTGCGTCGCTTCGGTTTCACCATCAAAACGAATCACATCGGGCACAGCGGTCTGCATTCGGTAAGCCAACTCGTACGATTTAATTCTTGCCTCAAGTGCTGCATCACGCGGGTAAGACTTACCAGCGATTCGATTCAGGTTTCCAACCAAATCAAAACCCAGGCGTTGCTCCTTGGGGGTCACATCACCAGCCGGTTTGGCGTAGTCCAGTGGGTTACTCGGGTCAACTTTCAATCCCACCGAGTCATACGCCGGCCCGAGATAATGCCCATCTCGCCGATCAAAAAAGCGGGGCCCCATACTGATAAATTGCGGCAGGTTTTCATTGAGCGTTCCCAAACCCCAATTCACCCAGGCACCAATCGTTGGAACCCGAGGATCCAACATGTGGCGGCCCGAATGAAACTGCACCTGCGCCCCGTGGTTGTCATCTGTGGTCCACATCGAACGGATGATCGACAGGTCGTCCACTCGGCGGCCAAGATGAGGAAACCAATCACTCACCTCAATTCCACTTTCTCCATACTGCTTGAAACCTACCTGCAACGGGTAAATCTTGTTCCGCTGCTGACCATTGGCATCGTTGACGACAACCACCCTGACTCGCTTTAACTTTTCTGGGTCCTGCACATCCTGGAACGGCGTTTCCAAAATTGATTTGCCGGCATATTGGTTCAAGGCTGGCTTCGGATCAAAACTCTCCATGTGACTGACGCCACCGCGCATAAACAACCAGATCACACTCTTGGCACGAGGCGGAAAATGCGGCTTCCCATCCGGCTGCAACCCATCGCCCAGTCCCGTCACCTGCGTCTTGTCGCCGGCCTGCGTATCACGCTGCAGCATCGACGCCAAGGCAAGATTCCCAAAGCCCAATGCCGAGTTCAAAAAACGGCGACGCTTGATCGGCTCTGGCAAAATGAATTGTGACATGGTGAGGTAAGGAATGGAGTGCGTAGAGTGAAATGCGAACGCTCAGCAACGGCAAGAGCTAATGCTGCAAATACCAGGCGGATGAAGCCTTCAACGAATCGTCACAAAGTCATTGTGATTCAAAATGGCATGCACGAACCTCGCTCGCATTCGAATCTCGGAAGGTTCAGAGACCGTCACTTCAGACAGTCGATTGAAATACTCAAGACATTCGGTCATTTCCGCCTCGCTGGCAATCCGGCCAAGGAGCGAACGAAAGGTTGCTTGTATGAATTGGTTCCGGCTCGCGTGATCCGCCGAATGACTGAAGCGGCGGGCGATGTGCGCAGACATCTCAATTGCCAACTTGCTGTTAGACAATGCTAAAGCCTGTTGCGGCACGATGCTTTCACTACGGCGATAGCACTGCAGTTCATCCGCATCGTCAAACATCTCCAAGAACTTGTCTTGCTGATCTCGCGAATGTTGAAAGTACAAACTTCGCCGGGAAGATTCTGTCGCCGGATTGATTGAGGGGCCACCGACGGTCAAATCCAACTTCCCCGCCAAGGAAAGCACCGAGTCCCGAACGACCTGCGATTCCATGCGGGTCGTGTTCATTCGCCAGTACAACTGGTTATCCGGGTCATTCTGAAGCGTGTTTTTGTCAGCACCGAGCGTGGTCGAAGCGAGGCGATAAGCACCAGAAGTCACGATCAAGCGGTGCAAATGCCGAAAACTCCAGCCCGACGCAATAAACTCGTAGGCAAGAAAATCGAGCACCTCCGATTGCACAGGCTGCTTGGCACGCAAGCCAAAATCGAACACAGACTCGACCAATGGCTGCCCAAAATGCCGCAACCAAACGTGATTCACCGCGACGCGCGCTGTCAACGGATTCTCTGGATGGACAATCCACTTCGCCAGCGTGAGCCGGCGACCAGTACTGCGAGGCGGATAGCTGGCGGCATAATCAGGCTCTTTGTGGGCGGGTGTCTCGAGCGCTTTGAGTGAGGCTCGGATCGGCTTGTACTGCGGCGATTCGGTATCCAGTTTGGTCCGCCGCAAGGCAGCCGAGTCGATTCGTTTCCGGATCGCCGCCAAGGCTTTTTCGTCGCCGGTTTTTTCGACCGCCTCATATTCGGCGGCGGCAATCTCCACATTGAGCTGTCGCTCGGCGGCTTCCCGTGCCAAGGCGATAATTTCTGCCTTGACTGAGTTACCACCCCACTTGGCACGATCAGCGTTCCAAGACGCAACGAACGAAGTGCGTCGTGCCTTGGCAAGGTTCCAGCCAGCTTCCGCCAGGGGAACCGTCATCGCCACTTTCGTCGGCGTTGAACCGCTCGCCGGCTGCAGCGAGAGCTTCGGATCAATCGCAGCGATCCGGATGGAAT
>JARGNK010000205.1 GCA_029213145.1 Rubripirellula sp.
GCGGAAATTCTGGATTCCAGCCACCGCAACTCGATCTGGTTGGTTGATGGCCGAGGTTCCCGAAGATATTTCGAGCGAATCCATGTCGATTCCGTTGCGTTCGATCCACGTGAAGCAGACCGGACGTGGTGAAGAGTTTCAGAATAATTTCCTCGGCATGCCAACGAGCGTTCGTCAACTGCTGATGTCTTGGGAGAACATGCGAACGGGCGTGATGCTACGATCAAATCGACGAGGCGTCGAATCAGAGGAGATGGTGCAAAATCTTGGCGATTTCATCTACTCCGGCCGCGACACGGTGGCAATGGAGGAACAAGACTTGGGGATGGCGCACCTCGATCAAGGCTTGTTGCCAACGACCGCTCGACCGCTCGAGCCGTTTGATCAAATTGTGATTGCTGACGATAGTGTTTTGTCGGATTCGGTGGCGGTCGACAAAATTCGTTCGTGGCTGGTCAGTGGTGGCCGAATCTGGATCATGGTTGATCGGCTCAGACCCGAATCAGTTCGTCGTTTGATGGGAGAAGCTGCCAATTACACGATCGTTGATCGAGTTGAATTGAATGAGTTTGACCACTTGCAGCCGGCGGTTTTCGCAGAGGCTGAACCAATCACGGAGGCTTGGTCGTCGGAATATCCGGCGGAATTGGTTCGCGTGCTCGTCGATGCCGACGAAGTGCAATGTGAGGTTAACGGCTGGCCAACCGCCTTTTGGGTCTCGGTAGGGCAAGGCGAGGTTTTATTCACCACGCTTTCACCTAATGGTTGGATGAATGGATCGGAACCCTCAAGCACCTATGAACAGCTTTCGAGTCGATTTTTCGTGCGACGTTTGAGTGAAGAGTCACAGGCCGCGGAATTGACTTCCTATCTAGATGACCAAATTGGTTACAGCATTCCGACTCGACGCTCGGTGGCGGGTGTACTCGGCATCCATATGCTGCTGATGCTTTTACTGGGCGCTGTTCTGGTAAAACGCAAGTCATTGCATTATTTGGCCGTGATTGTTCCTGTCACCGCACTGATTGCTGCTGGTTCGCTGGTTGCCATGGGTAAGAGAAATACCGACGCGATCCCCTCGACGATTGCTCTAGGTCAAGTGGGGCGAGCCGATCCGAACAGCAAGGCCGTTCGAATCGATGCACTGGCTTCTATTTACAGCCAGCAAACTGTCGATCTGGATGTTCGTTCTGGTCACTCAACCGTGGCTGAATTTGAAGAGGACACGGCTGGCGAGGTGCGGCGAGTCATGTGGGACGACAGCGGACAATCGCGTTGGATGTTCGTTAAGCAACCACCAGGTGTTGTTCGTCACGTTGCCAGTCAAACTGAGTATCAGGCGGTGACGCAGTGGACCGCTCAAGGCCGGTTTACCGAGCAGGGATTCGAAGGACAACTCAATGGGTTGGATTCGAGCCAATGTGAAGATGCCGTTTTGGTCTCCACCGCGTCTCCCGGAATGGCGGTGCAAATCGACACCGCCACAGGGCGAATTAAAACGAGTGGGGACGATGTGCTATCGCCGGGGCAGTACATTGATTCAGCGTTGATGTCTGATGTGCAGCAGGATCGGCAAGCTCTGCTGCGGAATATGCTGGGACCCGAATCCACAATTATCAATGGCAGACCGTCGCTGTTGGTCTGGAGCGATCCTGTGGATACTGGGATGCAGTTCAATGACGAGTTTCAGCGTCGTGGCACGCTGTTGGCGTCGATCCCCGTTACGTTGATGCGGCAAGAGGCTGGCTCGCGTTTTGTGGTGCCGCCCGGGTTTGTAACGCTAGAAAACGCACGAGGGGCGAGCGGCTTTTCGAGTGTTTACAACGAACGCACCGGGGAGTGGATGGGACGAGACAAGGCTGCTGAAGCAGTGGTGCGTTGCTTAGTTCCAAAATCGCTTTTACCCTGCCGATTGGAAGGCGTGCGGATTGATCTGAAAATGAATGCTCCATTGCGTTCGGTCGAGATCAAAGGAATACGCGACGGTGAGTTTGTCGAGCTGTTCAGCGTCGAAGGTCCTGCCGGCTTGGTGAATTACACGATCACAGATCCAGAATTCCTGAAGTTAGATTCTGGCGGTGGGTTGTCATTGATGCTTAGTATCTCCGATACCGAGCAAGAAAGATTGGCCGCTAGCGGTCAACTGAAGGAGGGCGAGTCGGCGATCAGTGAGGATCAATGGCAAATCGACTACGTTCATTTCAGCTTAGAAGGCGTTACGCAGGGAACTGCAGATGACGCCTCCCAAGAGTAAATTTCCTTACGAACCGACATTAAGTTGGAGAGACCCTTGTCCGATTCAGAAGCGGTCGTCGAAACAAAAGATTTGACCAAAAGCTACGGCGACTTTACAGCCCTTGATTCCTTGACCATGCAGGTCGGAAAAGGTCAGATCCTCGGTTTTATCGGTCCCAATGGGGCTGGTAAAACCACCACGATTCGGATTCTGGTCGGACTCTCAAAACCGACACGCGGTGTGGCGAAAATTGCCGGGGCCGACTGCTTGAACGAATCGAGAAAGATCAAGCGGTTGGTTGGCTATATGCCGGATGAATTCGGTCGCTACAACAATATGCGAGTCAGCGAGTATTTGGACTTCTTTGGAGCCGCGTACGGGATTGGCCGGCGAGCCCGCAATCGTCGCGTAGATGAGGTCTTAGAAATTGCCGGCGCAACCCACATGCGAGATCTGTTCGTCGATGCTCTTAGTCGTGGGATGCAACAGCGAGTGGGGATCGCGCGAACGTTGATGCATGATCCTGAGGTGATGATCCTCGATGAGCCGGCAAATGGATTGGACCCACAAGCTCGAATCGATATGCGGTTCATGTTGCTTCGTCTTGCCGAAATGGGAAAGACGCTGATCGTGACCAGTCATATTTTGCCGGAACTGGCGAGGGTTTGCGATTTGGTTGCGATGATCACGAAAGGCAAATTGCGAGCGTTCGGAACACTCGACGAGATCATGAAAGATATTAAGCAGCGGCGAACTTTCGAGCTGCTGTTGTTGAAGGGCGATCAAGTTGATCGGACCGCAGCGGCAGTTCGGAAGTGGCTTGAACAGCATTCTGCCGAAGAGACGTTGGGTAAAAGTGATGTGACCGGCGCACCCGCTGAAACGATGGTACGGTTTTCGACCAGCTTGGGGGACGAAGCGCTATCACCGCTGCTCACCCATCTGGTCCAGCAAGGCGAAGCGGTTGCACAATTTCGTGAGGTAGCGACTGACTTGGAGGATGCATTCTTGTCGGTGGCGAATGCCGGTGAACAAGGACCTCAGATGAAGGCATCTGCACCACTTCCGAAGACTGCTGACGCAGGAGCGAATGCTCAATGAACCCCGTTATTCAACGCGAATTTTACGGCATTCTGCGTTCGCCAAAAGCGTTGGCGATGCTGCTGATCCTCACGATCGTTTTTTCGGTTGCGGTGTTGATGCGGTGGCCATCCGATGCTTCGGCTGACCTGAGCGGTTCGCAGTCGTTGGAAGTCTTTCGGATCTTTGGTTACGGCTTGTTGGCCGGTGTCATGTTTTTGGTGCCGGCGTTTCCAGCTGTCTCTATCGTGAATGAGAAAAACGATGGGACTTTAGAACTGTTATTGAATTCACCTTTGACCGCTGGAGCGATTTACTTCGGCAAGATCTCGGGCGTATTGCTCTTCAGCTTGCTGGTGTTGTTATCAAGCTTGCCCGCCTCCGCAGCCTGCTATGCGATGGGGGGAATCGATTTTACAGCTGAACTAGGCTTGCTCTACTTTGTTTTATTGCTGCTGGTCATCCAGTATTCGACACTTGGCATGTTGGTAAGCAGTTACGCACAAACGAGCGATGCAGCGGTAAGGATCACGTATTCTGCGGTATTCGCCTTGTTCTTTCTGACACTGATTCCCCACGCCTTCATGCAAGGTACGGGGGACTGGGGAATGTTGAAGTGGGTGGGTGATTGGATTCGTTACCTCTCGCCCCTGCCTGCCGTCATGGAGATTATGGGGCAAAGCAGCGTTGCATCGGCGGGGCTTAAAGAAACAAACAGCACGCTCGGGTTTGTGATTGTGACGTTAGTCAGTAGTCTTCTGTTCGCAGTTAAGACGTTGACCAGATTGAACTATCGCATCTTCGATAAATCTCGGGCGCAGGGTGTAATTACCGATGATCGTGGCCTCGGAACGCGGGTTGCAAGGCGACTGTTTTACATCGTCGATCCCCAGCGAAGAAAAGCCGGTATTCCTTGGTTCCTGAATCCGGTCATGGTAAAAGAGTTCCGCTGTCGCCGATTCGGCCGCATGCAATGGTTGCTGCGGCTAATCGCATTCTGCGCTGTCGTTTCGATGATTCTTACATCGATGACTGCGTTGGGAGTGACCTCTTGGGGCGTTAACAGCATCGGTGCTTTGTTGGTTGTCCTGCAGGTGATGTTGGTTTTGGTACTGACACCTAGCCTGGCATCGGGCTTGATCAGCGGTGAGTTGGACAGCGGTGGTTGGGCCCTGCTACGAATGACACCGATGTCGGCGAGACAAGTGGTAACAGGAAAAATCCTGAGTGTGATCTGGACCTTACTGCTGGTATTAATGGCCACCTTGCCCGGTTACATCATGATGATCGTGATTCAACCGACGATGATCACTCAGGTTCAAATTGTTCTGATTTGCCTGGGTTGGACGGCCGCGTATGTACTTGCGGTCAGTGCGGCAATTGGTGGAATGTTTCGATCAACCGCTGTATCGACCACGATGAGCTACGTGCTTGTAATCGCATTGTTTTTGCTTCCGATGATCGTTTGGTTGCGGCGAGAGGCACCGTTCGGTCAGGACACCGTCGAGGCTGCACTCAAATCCAATCCTGTCGGTGCCGCGCTCGGTGCGCTCCAGACTCCCGGTTTCGAATCTTATGATTTGCTTCCTGCAGCGTGGTGGTTCGCCGGGTTCGTGACGTTATTCATGCTCTTTATTTTGGGGATCCAGGTATGGCGTCTGACACGCCCAGATTGAAAATTAGATTGCAGGCACGAATCGCGACTTGCACGCTGTTCATGATTTTGTGCTCCGCAGTCGGCGTGGCTCAAGAACGTAAGTTTTGGCCGCGTGATCCCTATGATGTGTACGAACTTGATATGTACGAGCGGCCGAGAATCAGTCTCGGTACAAGCTATTTGGTGCACCAGGAGGGATTGAAGGAGCTATGGCTGAAAGCTCTGAATCGCCCTGATCCGGGACTGCAGCGGATGGTGGTCGATACCGTGGCGATCGCACATGAACGTGGCGTTCCCGATCTTGAAGAAACAACTGACCGAATGGTGGAGCTGCTTCAGAATCCCGACACTCGTGATGATTTGTGTCGCGCAATTGTGCAAGCGTTGGTCAATATGGATGCTAAGCAGCATGCCGGCCCTATCGGAGAGTTTTCCAAGCAAGACGGTTCATCGGTCACGACTTTGGTTGAATCGGCGTTGGCTCGCTGGAAATCGGATGTCCTGGTGGACGTTTGGCTGCAACGGGTTCGGGAGGGGACAGCCGGGTCTGTGCCAACCATCTTGGCAATCGAAGGACTCGGTGAGTTGCAGGTTTCTGAATCGGCCGAGGCGATCGAGGGAATCGTTACAAACCCAGGGCAGCCGGCCAAGTTAAGAATGGTAGCGGCGAGAACGCTTGGCGGGATTCGCAATGAAGGGACGATCGAGATTGCTCGCAAGATCCTGATGCAATCCTCGCCGTTTCCTGAATTGCCAGCAATCTTGGCGATTGAACTACTCTCCTTCAATGACAGCGATGCCGCCATCGAGTTGTTAACGCAAATGCTGAATGCAGAACGCACTGCGGTGCAGGCGCGTGCGCTTGAACGCATGTACGAGATTGATTATCAGCTGGTCAACGAACAAGCGGAAAAATTCGTCGGTAGCTCCGATTCCAATGTACGCCGGTTGATTGCTCAGGCGATGCTCGACTCGCAGAGCGTCGACAGAATTGAGTTGCTGGCGAATCTTTTGGATGACGGAGTTCCGTCGCTGCGTCGTCTGGTATCGGCTGGGCTCATTGAATTGGGGCAAAAGGAGACACTCCGAGATGAAGTTTACGCGCAGTCCATGCGGATTCTCAATGCCGACTCATGGCGAGGTTGCGAGCAGGCTTGTGTTGTTTTAACGCGGCTTGATTACAAACCAAGCGGAGGCCGCATGGTTGAATTGCTAAAGCATCCTAGGGGTGAAGTTAAAGTTGCTTCCGCGTGGGGGCTTAGCCAACTGCGTCTTGCGGAGCATCTGCCAGATATGGTCGAGCATGCGAACGACGTGTATCAAGGTTTTAAGGCAGGGGAGCTAACGTTAGCGCAACGAGAATATGACGAACAGTTGGCCCACTTGTTTAGTGCGTTTGGAGATCAGAACCATCAGGGTGCGAGCGAGATTCTGCTCAAGTACGTTCCCCGAGATGATACGCTCGGCTCGGAATGTCGAACTGCTGCATGCTGGGCAATTGGCATGATTAACGCTGAAAATCCGGATGCGAATATTCTAAAATTGTTAAGTGCACGAATTCGAGACGTTAGTCTGCTGCCTGAACGCGAAGAAACGAGGCAAATGTCGGCCGTTTCGGTTGCACGCATGAAAGGTGAATCTGAATTGCCAACGCTTCGGGAATTCGCAAATCCGATCGGTTCCGCTGGACGCGCCTGCCAGTGGGCCATCGAACAGCTTACCGGTGAACCGATGGAGGAGTTGGCCGAAACGTCTTATACGAGTGGCAGCTATTTCTTGATGCCTATCAAAGAGTGAGCTTACTTCTTCCAGCCAATCAAAAAGTGTTTGGCTGGAACGTGCTTGGCAGCGGGTCGTAAGCATTGAAGACATTGATGCAGCGAGGTTTGTTCCCACCCTGGTTTGTTCCCACCCTAATTTGCTCGCTGTTGGGCGGCACTTGGTTTCTGCCGATTAGCGTTGAGTCGTCCGGCTGGAATCCGAGTAGATGAAGGACTTAGCTTGGCTTGATTGCAGCTCTAGGCTGGACCTAAGTGCTTTGCTTTGCCCGGTTGCGAACGCTTGGAGTTGGTGGGTCGCTGCACGGAACGTTAAACGCAAGGCATTTTGAACGCGTTTTGCGTTGCTATGCCGTTGCTAGTGCGACATTCGGATCGGTAAGGTTGCCATCGATATCGAGGTAATCAGTTTCTGATTCGTTGATCTTTGGAGGCAAAGTGCTGAAGTACAGGATGCATGTCAAGGCGATACCTGCGCTCGTGACGATCCACATCGGTTGATAGGCTGGGCCGGCTTCCGTTGCCGTGACGAACATAATGGCTCCATCCCATTGGCTATCAGCAATTCGTTCCATGGAAACGGATAGGGCATTATTGGTGAAGTGGATTAGGATCCCCGGAAGGACGCTTTCGGTTCGGAGTGCGATCCAGCCGAGTAATAGGCCCATGATCGTTGCGGCGATCGACTGTTGCAGAACGCCATGCGAAATGCCAAACATCAAAGCCGTGATAAGGACCGCTCGTAGTCTTCCGCGTTCTCGAACGAGTCCTCCAAAGATAAAGCCTCGAAAGGCAAGTTCTTCACATAGTGCTGGCACGAGGGCCATTAAGAAGAGAATTGTCAGCCAGGGAGCGGCCGAAATTTGGTCAGTGAACGGCTTCATTGCGGCAGCCGCCTGTTCGCCAAGCGGATAAGTAAAGCTGATCCATTCAGCCAGCATTACGTACATTGGATGGAGCGTCACACCGAGCAAGACGGCTAGCGGTAGCGTTGTCCAATGTGGCATGCGAATTCGCAACGCGGATCTTAGCGACGTTGTAAGCATGGTCGCCATCAATAACGTCGGCGCCAAGATCATCCCGATCTGTGGCGTTAGTACCATCTTGCTGATGCCCGCGAGGCCTTGTGGAGCTTGCGTGACGGCAAGCTTACCAAAGAACAGTGCCATTAAGATAATCGCACCGCACGCATAGGCTTGAGCCGGACTTGCTGAGGTTTGGCGGTCGCGCCACAAATGGCGAACCCACATGTTTAGCTCCCATTGTTCTCCCCCGCCAAATAGGACGCTTTCGTTATCGAATTGACGCCTTGCCCACGTGACAGCTAGCCACAAGCAGCCGGAGGTCACGCCAATGACCAGCGGGAGATGAAGGAGTGCAAAGTAATACTGTCCTTCAACCAACGCACGGACTAATAAAAACATACCGGTGACAGGGATCAGGCTAGTGCCTGCCGAAAGTGTTGTGCCAGGAAGCATCGGCAACAAAACCAATGGCAACGTGACCATCATGAGCGGCATTAGGTAGTACTGGCCTTCCTTGCTGCTCTTTGCCATCGCCGCAACCGCTAACGCGGTTGCGCTGAATAGGGTGGCCAGTGGGATCAACGCGACCAGCAGCCACAGCATTGGCGTTAGGGGCGGTGCTCCGATCGTGCCACCACCGACGCTAATTTGTCGAAACACAAATGAGCTGGTCACCAGCATGCTGGCAGCATTCAAGATTGCGGTGAACATGCTGAAGCTTGTGACCGCGCCGAGTTTTCCCCAAACAATTTCGCTTCGTAAGGCAGGGCTGCACAACAATGTTTCCAGTGTTCCTCTTTCCTTCTCACCCGCAACTAGGTCGATCGCAGGATAGAAAGCACCAGTCATTGCCCAGACGAGCATGATAAATGGTAGCAACTTGCTCCAGAATGCAGTTTCTTTCGTGCGTTCAGGAGCAATGTCGATGTCATTGAGCTGAAACGGATTGATTGTTTCGACATCGATTCCGGATTTGATCAGCCGACTTTCAATCCAGCCGGCACGCCAATTGCCCAGAATCGATTCAACGCGATCGCGAGCGACCATCGATCGGTCAGAACCGACGTTGTATAGCAGTTGCACGGCCGCGGTATCATCAATGGTCTCTGGATTTGCAGCAGCGAAATTCGCGGGAATGATGACGACGACATCGAAGGTGCCGTCGCGGACCCAACTATTCGTTTCCTCTGACACATCTTTGGAGGACGCAATATCGTTCCAGCGGTATTGCAGCACCTTTAATCTAGCTTCGTCATCAGTGAGCGATTCGACGAATGATTCACCATCGAGCAACGGAGGAGCTTCTTGCAGATGATCCGTTCCGACGATGCACACGGAGGTTTCATGCTGCCGGGTGAACTGTGCGATTTGCAATAATAAAGTTCCGACGAGCGGATAAAGCAAGATCGGCAGAATTGCAATGGTGAATAGAGTACGGCGATCTCGCAGTTGATCCCGCATTTCACGGATGTAGATCAGCCAAATCGCTTGCAATCGTGGTTTTCCGTAGAATCCGGAAACCTGCATCTTTGGTTCTGATGAAAGGCTCATTTTTCGACACCCGCAAATTCGATGGCGGTGTCGAGCTCGTACTCCGCATTCCAGTCGCTTGATTCTTGCTGCTCGTGGCGACTGAGCAATCCAAAAAACAATTCTTCAAAGTCTGATTGGTCGTGTTTGTTTCGTAGCTGTTCGAGTGTGCCGGTATCTAGGATGCGTCCTCGATGCATGATCGCGATTTGATCGCAAAGTTTCTCGACTTCGCTCATGATGTGTGTCGAAAAGATCAAGCATTTGCCCGATTCTCGGAGCGAACGAATGACGCCGAGCAAATTCCGTGCGACCAAGACATCCAACCCGAGAGTCGCTTCGTCGAAGATAAGCACCGGTGGATCATGAACCATTGCGCGGGCGATGGAAACTTTTTGCTTCATCCCCGTGGACATCTTCGCGCCTGGGATATCGCGGAATTCGTTCATGCGAAGTTGCTCAAACAAACTTTCCAAACGCTTGGTCAGTGTTTGTCGGGGCATTCCGTGCAAGCGGCCGAAATACTCAACCATTTCCCAAGCGGTCATCCGGTCGTAGATGGCGGTGTTATTGCTGACGAAGCCAATGTGATGGCGAACGTCTGCAGGATGTCGGGCGACGTCAAAGCCTGCTACTGTGGCGATGCCACTGGTGGGGCTGAGCACGGTCGAAAGGATTCGCAGGACAGTGGTTTTGCCTGCACCATTTGGGCCCAGCAAGCCAAAGATTTCTCCCCGCCCGACTTGAAACGAGACCTTATCCACAGCGACGAATGGCCCGCGGTTCAGGTCCTCGTAAGTCTTCGTCAGATACTGAACGTCAATCATAGGGGCGGCGTCATGCGGTACTGGTCATGCCGACAGACGCGTTTTTGCAGAATATCGCGCCAATCCTGTTGGTTCGTGATGCGGTGTACGCATGCTGAACGCTATGGGGAGCGTACCGTGCAGCTAGAGTCGATGCTGTAAATCCAACGACAATCAGGCCGGAATCAGGTTGCGGCTCCCGGTTTAACCCGTATCGTTGCTAGATCTTTTGGCGTTTCCGTCCGATATTTTCGAGGTCACGCAAGCAATCGCGGCATGAGATGAGAATGAACCGGTTACTAACACACCCGAAATGATTTCCGAGTTACTTCATTGAATGGCAACCGGAGGGTTGGTCAATGCGCGAACAAGGCGGCAGGCGGAATGTGTCCCTGTCTGAGAATCCAGCGTGGGGCATTTTTAAACGTATTTTGCCGACGGGAAGATTGGGCCGATTGTATTTTCGCAACCGTCTTCGTTGCAAATGCATAGGAACTAATCTTTTACCCTCAAACGTACTACTGGGCCGGTGACCTCTTGTAAAGCTTCAATTTCGTTGGTCGCATTTTGGGCTGAACCTTCGCTTGCTTCATGAGTCATGATGACCAGGGGAACGGGACTGCGTTGCTCTCCGGTTTCGCCGCTTTCGTGTTGGATGACCGACGCGATTGAGATCCCGTGCTTCGCCAACACGGTTGCGATTGAAGCGAGTGATCCAGGTTTGTTGGCAACTTGCAATCGGAAATAATACCGTCCCATCAGCGTTTGGGCATCGCGAAGTTTAACACGCGGTGGTTGGTCGATGGAAAAGTACTCAAGCGTTTGGAATGTCAATTTTGTGCGGCCGACGGCAGTGTCGATCATGTCGGCTGCGACTGCGGAGGCTGTTGGCATTTGGCCGGCACCAAGGCCGTGATAGAAAACCGGGCCAACTGCATCACCCACCACGCGGATGGCGTTGTATGCATCACGTACTTCAGCGAGTGGCGTGCCGACTCGAAGCAAGGTTGGGGATACGGATAGTTCCAAACCATCCTTAGCCAAATTGGCTACTGCTAGCAGTTTGATTCGATAGTCCAGCATCTTGGCATAACGGAGGTCATCGGGATCAAGTCCATCGACACCGATCCGCGGTATCTCCTCCCAATTGACGGTCGCCCCGAATGCTAAGTGAGCGAGGATTGCTAATTTCTGTGCTGCATCGGTGCCATCGATATCCATGGTTGGGTCGGCCTCGGCGTAACCTAGACGCTGGGCTTCGGCGACGACGTCGGAGAAAGAGGC
>JARGNK010000206.1 GCA_029213145.1 Rubripirellula sp.
GCTCGCAGGGATCTGAGCGGGGGGCGCCGGGTAACCGGCGTCCCTACCGCGACGGGAAGATCAATCTGGCTATTCCCTCAACGCCCGGCCGCTTGACCATACTGTGGTGATGCCCCTCGACCATTTCGACGGTGACCTCGGGGGAGAACGCGGACCAACCTCGATCGGGCGAGGTCCCAACGTCAACTGGAACATCGCGTGGTCGAATCAGTAAGACCGGAAGTTTTAACGGCTCGATCGGGTGCTTCCCTAAGAGTTGCAAATGATGATGAAACAGTTGCTTCAGATCGCTGATGGCTTGATCCACCACGGACTGCGGCGTGTCGTCATCCAGAATCCCAAGATTCTTGGCGTGCTCCCAAAGTAAGGGCAACTGCTCTTCCGGCTTGAGCTCGGCCAATTCCTCAAGTGTGAAATCCAGCCCATATTCGGTGCCGGGATTTGGCTCTCCAATGGTCGACGTCGTCAAGCCCGCCCCCTGGGGAATTGATGTATCCAGCAGGATGATTCGCTCGACCGAGTCCCCGGAAGCCACCAATTGCCTTGCTGCCTCCCAAGCCCCGATTCCACCAAGCGACCAACCACCCAGTTGATAGGGTCCGTTCGGAATCGTCGCACGAATCGCCTCGACATAATCAGCGGCCATCGCTTCGACCGTGTCTGGCAAAGATTCCCCACCCTCGAGACCTCGCGAACGCACCGCATAAAACGCCTGTCCCTCCGGGGCCAGCTTCGCGAGATCGCGGTAACAAACAACGATTCCACCCGGAGGATGAATCATAAATATGGGCGTGCTGCCCCTGTTTCGCCCCTGTTTTGATGTTCCTGGTTGCTTCTGGACATGCTGAAAGTCGGGAACAATCCATGTTGATTCGATAAAGGTGGCGATAAGTGGGGGCGTGGAATACTCGGGCTTGGATGGCTCCTGGGATTTGAGGCTCGTCTTCGCGTAGTCAACAGCATCTTCACCGAACCGTTTAGCCAAAGCATCGCGATGCAAGCTCGCCAATCTTTCTGCCGTTCGAAGCACATCTGGCATGTCGAATAAAAGCGAAGTCGGCACGTGCACACCAAGTTGATCACTCAATCGCGTAGCAAGCATTGCAGCCTGCAGCGACGTGCCGCCCAACTCGAAAAAATCTTCGTTGATTCCCACCTCCTGCAGACCAAGCATACGAGCCCACTGTTCCGTCAAATGTTCTTCGAGTTTGTTTCGCGCAGCAATCCATTCACGTTCAGCAAGATGTTGGTCGGTTCTATCAGGCAACTGCTTCCGATCAATTTTTCCGCTGGACGTTTTCGGCAGCGAATCCAGGAAGACGAGATGGCGTGGTCTCTTAAATGGAGGCAAGCGATCGCCGAGTGATCGTTTGATTTCATTTTGCAGATCTGCGTCTCGATCCCTCTTATTCTCAGCAACCTTCAGGTAGGCGATCATTACTGCGGCAGCGTTGTCAGCCTCGCGGACCTTGACCGCCGCGTCATCAACCAAAGGTAAGCTCTTGAGCACCTGCTCGATTTCTTCCAGTTCAATTCGATACCCACCGACTTTTACTTGATCATCCAGTCTGCCCAAGAACTCGAAGGAACCATCCGTACGTTTTCGGCCACGATCACCGGTCAGAAACACGCGTCGTCCATCGAGGAGCCGACAAAAACGCTGGGCCGTCAAATCAGTACGCCCTAAATATCCTCGGGCCAAACCAACGCCATGAATTGCCAATTCACCAGGCACCGTGACAGGTAATTCCCGCAACTCACTGTCCAATACCAGAACCTCGGTATCGTTGATCGGCTTTCCAATCGGGATAACTCGAGTGGCAGGATGCTGAGAAACCTCTGCAGCAGTTGCTTCAATCGCCGCCTCAGTCGGCCCATAGAAATTCCAAAAACTGAAACGACGTCCGGACCGTAATCGCTCGGGTAGATCAGACGGCATTCTTTCGCCACCGGTCCATAATTCTCGCAAACTAACACAACGCTCAAACCAAGGGTGACCAGCGATCAGCGCCAACAGCGAGGGAATCGTCGGCAAGACCGTAATCGACTGATTGATAATATTCTCGAGAATGCACTCGACTTGCAGTTGGCCAGACCAGTCTCGCACCTTGAACAAGCGAGCCGAACATCACGCCAAAGCCCGCATCAAATTGGTGGGAAAGCAAAACCAAAATACGATCCTCGGCACCCAGCGGAACCGTTTCCTTCCGCCAACGCAATGTATTGTCAATTGCTTGGTGCTCGATCATCACTCCCTTCGGTCGACCTGACGACCCCGAAGTGTAAATCAGATAACAAAGGTCATCACCCCGCGGCTCGATCGTTTCACAGACATGATCCACCTGCTCACCCAACAATTCCTCAATCGTCCTTACTTCCACATCGTTGGGTGACGCCTGCTCGGACATCGTCCATTGACCGTCCGTCTCGACGATCACAAGCTTTGCACCGGTATCGGCCAGCAATTCCTCGGGCGATACCGCTGGTTCCTCCGCGTCGATGGGAACCACGACCGCCCCCGCAGCGATCACACCAAGGATTGCGGGAATGACCCGGGGGCCGCGTGCTCCAACCACAGGAACATAGCGATTCGCTGCAATCCCACGCCCGGCCAGGGCACCGGCAATCTGCAAGGATTCACGAACCAGTTCCGCATACGATTTCCGATAATCACCTGACCAAAGTGCCATTCGCTGAGGATCATTCACGGCAACGTTTTGAATCGCGGAAAAGATCCACGGCGATTCATCGAAAGTCTGCGTTACACCCGCTGAAGCCGAGTGACGATCGCCGTCAAAAACAATAGGCTGCTCATCCTCCGCTTCGGCAGTTCCTGTGTCAGCGTTGCTGACCGACCCTCGCGTCCCCGCCGTCCTTGGCCGACGTGGATCATTGGACGTTTTATCCTCGTTCGATACGGACCAGCCGAGATCCCCGATTGGGCGTATCGGATGGTTCAATAATTCCTCCGTTAAACTTCTGAAATTCTTCACAAATGCGTTGATCGAATCAGTCGCAAAGAGATCGCGGCAATAACACAGCATCGCATTGAGCGTTGGACCGTTGCGCTCAAAAATGAATTCCAGATCGTAATGGCACGTTTGCACTGGCACAGGAAACGACTGCTGCTCCAGTCCACCTAGGTTCGTTTGTTGTTTTTCTCCACCCAGTAAGTAGCCGGCACGACCATCCTCTTCCTTTCGATGCGATTTTTCAAAGGTGAATGCGACCTGAAAGAGCGGCGGGCGTGAGGGATCGGAGGGCGCTTTCGAATCACGAATGATTTCTGCCAGCGGAAGGGCTTCATGTTCCAGAGCCTCTGCGAATACGCTACCCGCCTGACCAACGAGTTCTGCAAACGTGGTTTCCGAGGTGATGTTCGCGCGAAGCGGCAGCATGTTCACAAAAAAACCAACGGTCTCCTCATATTCTCGTAGCAATCGTCCCGAAAAGGGGCTGCCGATTAGAAAGCGGGATTCACCCGTATAGCGGTGAACAAACACCTGAAGAATCGCGAGCAGGACCGAAGGAAACGTGACTCCCTCACTGCGGGCCAAGGCTGCGACCCGCTCGACGTTCCTGGCCGGAATGTCGATTGCGACCGATGCAGCTCTACCGGTAAACCGGCGGGGGCGAACATAGTCAGTTGGAAATTCGGTGAACCATGCGGTCTCACGAAGTTGTTTGCGCCAATACCTGCGTAGTTTTTCCCCACCTGAATTCTGCAGCAGATCTCGCTGGCGCTGTACAAACGACGCGTAGTTGTTCGGACTAGTTGGGAGCGATATCTCACGACCGGCAACCAGGTCCCGGTACAGGATTCGAACCTCTCCGAGCAGCAGTACCAGAGACCAAAAATCAATGACAAGATGATGCGTCGTTGCAATTAAGATCCAATCATCCTCGGCTCGACGAAAGAGGATGATTCTGAGCAGTGGCCCTGACTCCAAGTCGAAGGGGCGAACCGATTCAGAGGCTGCCAACTCTTGCAGCGCATCCTCTGACTCTTCACTCGCGTCCACCACGCAAAACTCAGGCGGTTGTCTTGCCTGTACCCGCTGGAACGGCTCGCCCCCACGATTCCCAAATACGGTTCGAAGCGACGCATGTCGCTCGACCAGACAGTCCATTGCTCGATGAAATAGGTCAACATCGAGCTTAGAGCGTACCCGAGACGGCAAGCAAACATTGAATCCGGGCCAGCTTGGATCTCTTTGATATTCGAACCAAAGACTCCGTTGTTGGATAGACATCGGGAACACTGCGTCATCCGCCGCACGTTTTTCCAACAGCACGCGCAGCAATTTCCTCTGCTGCTCCTCGGTCAATCCCGACAATGCATCATGACCGGTCATCGGTGCTCGATTCTTGTTCGCGAAGCATCTGTGACAACAGGTTTGCAACCTCATCAGCCGGCATGCCTGGTAATTCCTTCAACACCTGGCGTGCATTCGACGCATCCAACTCACCGAAATCCGAGGCACTTTGTGAAGATGGCAAATCCTCAGGTCTTTGCGTCGCTGGTTCGTTTATGGACTCAGGATCCGCTGAATTCGTTTGACTTGGACCTTCTTCTTTCATCTGGTCAAGGATGTAGTCAACCAAATCCGATGTTGCGGTATCACGCATCAGTTGCCCGATTGGTAGTGACACTTCCAGTTGACTCTCGATCCAATTTCGCAATTCTACTGCCATGAGCGAATCAAGTCCAAGCTCGACGAAGCTTCGGTTTCTGTCAAGCTGATCTTTCTGGATCCCCAAGAGTGAACCAACTTTGACTCTTAAAAATTGCTCGACCAGTTCTCCGCGATCGCCATCCTTGGCGAATCGAATCTGCTCCGCCGAGACCATTGACTGATCATTCTTGGCAATCTGGTGTATCAAATGTGCAAAGCGCGGAGACACGTCCCCCGAGATGCCGAGTCCCCGCCAAAGCGACCAATCCATTCGCAGCACGCTTGTCTGTAACAAATGATTCAGTAGAACATGCTCCAAGCTCAGAAAAGCCTGTTCCACAGAAAAACTCAGCACGCCTTGGCGACGTAATCGGTCACTCAATTCCTCGCGTCGCGCCAAGTAACCAACCTCACCAAGGTGGCCCCAATTGATCACACAGGCAGCTAATCCGATCGATCTGCGGTAAACAGCCAAGCCATCCAAGAGTGCGTTCGCGGCAGAGTAGTTCGCCTGTCCGGCATGCCCAAAGACACTCGACAGCGATGAGAAAAGGATAAAATGATCGAGCTCGAATCCAAGGGTGGCGCGATGGAGATTCCAACCTCCCAAAACTTTCGGGCGCAGGACACTTCGGAGCGTCTCTTGATCGAGGTCCACTAACAAACGATCTTCGAGAACCATCGCAGCATGAACGACTCCAAGGAGTGGTGGCAACTCGGTTTTGATTCGATCGACCGCCCGCTCGACCTCGGTTGCATCTGCAACATCGACTGGCAAAACATGCACTGAGACGCCCGATGCTTCCAGGGCTTGAATCGCTTGACTTGCCTCGTCGGTCAAAGCGGTACTTCGCCCACTGAGCACTAACGTCCGGACACCATGATTGGCGAACCATTTGGCTACCTCAAGTCCGAATCCCCCCAGACCTCCTACGATCCAATACGTACCTTGTCCGGAAAACTTGATTTTGCCACGTTTCCCGGCGTAGATGGGTGTTGGCGGTGAATCATAGCGAACCACGACCTTGCCGATCTGTTTGGATTGCTGCATGAACCGGAATGCTTGATCACTTTCTTGCACATTCCAAGTGGATACCGGCAGGGGTTGCAACTCGCCCTGTTCGATCCGTTTGGCAATCTGCCGAAGTTTGACGCCCAGCGTTTCCGGTTTTCGTTTGAAAAGTTGATCCAGGTCGATTGCGAATAGAGCAAGGTTATTTCGCAGGGGATACATCCCAAGCGGTTGGTCGTCATAGATATCACGTTTCCCAATTTCCAGAAATCGGCCTCCCACCCTTAAACAGCTCAGACCACGCGGAATTGCCTCACCGGGAAGCGAATTCAGGATCACATCCACTCCCTCACCAGAGGTCGCCTCCAACACCTCATCTGCGAAGCGCAAACTGCGAGAATCCATCACCAATTCCGCACCTTCAGCCGCAACGTGGGCTCGCTTTTCCGGATTCCCAGCTGTCGCAAATACTCTTACGTTGCAGGCTCGAGCCAATTGGAGCGCAGCCAATCCCACACCACCACTTGCCGCATGCACGAGCAGCGTTTCACCCTCCCGGATTCGAGCGCAGTCTTCGAGCGCGTGCGTGGCCGTCAAGAAGGCAATTGGCACGGCAGCAGCTTGTTCAAAACTTAGGTTCGACGGTTTTAACGCGACCAAATGCGACGAGGTAACCACGTGCGTTGAGAAAGCGCCGGGGGCAACCGCCATCACTTCATCACCGACCTCGAATTCGGAAACATGTTCCCCGACTCGAATGATTCTCCCCGCACATTCGGAACCGAGCTGAGGAGGTAATTCATGATCGCTTGGATAAAGGTGCAACGCTTTCATAACGTCGCTGAAATTCAAACCAGCCTCGATCACTTCGATCTCAACCTCATCTCCGAGCAATGCGTGACTTTTGTACGTGCGATATCGGAGATCAGTGATCCCATTAGCTTCCCCAACTTCAAGACGACTTTTTAGATTCGTTGTTGTGTCACTAGGGAGTGGGTTGTCATGATTTGGACCAAAGCGGTGCGCATAACGGACGCCATTGCGGTACATGACCTCATCTTCTCGGTCGACATCGTTTGTCAATTCGGTCACGATTTGATCGACGAACTTAGCCGAAGATTTGCTCAACTCTCTTGGCAAATCAATCAAGCGAGTTTGAAAAGCGGCCAATTCGCTGATGATCACTCGAGTCATCCCAACTAATGGCATCGAAGCTACCTGTACCGATTCGATTCGATCATCGAGCGACTGTGCCTGAGAAGTCAGCACGGTCAATCGAGCGGGTTTTGTGTCAAATCGTTGACTCCAGGCTTGTACCAAATGCATGGGACCGAGCGTCGTGATGCGGGTGCTTTCCTCTAAACATGCAGCATCGAGCACTTCATTGGTGGGAACGTCCAGCCCCCAGAGATACAACCAGTGAACCGAAGAATCGCGATCATTAATACCGGCCTGCTCAAGCAGTTGCTGAACGTCTGAAAACTTCTCGGGATTGAGAGCGAATTGATCGGTGCTAATCCTCCGAAACTGCTCTCCCTGCTCGATACGAAGCGTACGCTCACCGCGACGTTCGAATTCCTTGATCAGCTTGGAACTGAATTCATCCTCAGCCACCATCACGCACCAAATGTTTGGCTTTGCGTCTTCGACTGCCACAATTCCTGTCGAAGCAAGCTCGGTCGGGACCCATCGATAAGCGTATAGCCAATCACGAATCGTTTCTTCCTGACCGCCGCCGACAACCCGTTGACTCCTAAATCCGCGAATCAGTAGGCAAGCATCTCCCCGCTCGTCGATAATGTCTAAATCAGCGACCAGTCTCCGCTCTGTTTTCTCACGAATGCGCACATGCACAAGGGCTCTTCCGGAAACCGGCTGCAGGAACTGAATGCGTTCAATTTCGGATGGCAGAAACAGCCCCTGCACGGATTGATCAAAATTTGGATCCGCGACAATCATGGCGTGGAAACAACTGTCCAACAATGCGGGATCAACATCCTGTTGATATTGAAACGACTCGGAATTCTTGATCTCGACGTCTGCGAGGGCTTCTCCCGATGAACGCCAACCACCAAGGATCCCGCGAAATTGTTCCCCGTATTCAAGACCTAACCGGCGACAATGGGAATAACACTGTTCACCGCTAAAACTTTCCGAGAGTGTTTGCCGAACCTCAGTGATCGAATCCACCATACGTCGAATCGGCCGAGCCTCCTGAACCACATCAACGGATGACAGATGCACCCAATCTTCTTCACCGATCACCTGCGATGAAAAAACGATTTGCCGACGTTGGCGATCGTAAGTGGTTTGCAGTGTGAACGCTTTGCGTTCGGTTAATAAGCCAGGACGATGAAACCGAAACCGACTCAACGTGATGGGCCTTTCGGATTCGGTGCTACGCAAAGCAGCCAAAGTCGCTTCTACCATGGCTGCCGCCGGAAGCAAACAATTCCCTCGCACGCAATGGTCGCGAAACATTGTTTGCAAATCCAAATCAATTCGCGACCGCCACGTTGGAATCGGAAGTCCAAGCCGAGCTCCCAGCAAGGGATGGCCCGAAGCCAGACGTGTTCGTCGAGACTCGTCAGACTCGGTCCACAATCGCTGACGCTGAAAGGGATAAGGCGGAAGCGAAACGGGCTTCCCTGGCAAATCGTAAATGCCTCGCCAATCGATCTCGAGGCCGAGCTGATAGAGCGCTGCCACGGATTCGATGAATTGGGTCTCGTCTGATTGTTCCCTGCGAAGTGATGGGAGAACTTTTACTTGGTTGCCACGTGACTGACAGCATTCATTGATCGCGAAGCTCAACGTAGGATGCGGGCCTAGCTCGATCGCAACTCGCAAACCACGGCTGGACGCCACTTCGATCGCGTCGGCAAAACGCACTCCCTGTCGGACATTTTGCCACCAATAGTCTGCGTGGAGATCCTTTCCGCTGACCGTTTCTCCAGTGACGGTTGAAATCAGGTCGATATCGGTCTCTCTTGGCTGAATCGAAGCGAGCGCATTGAGAAGCTCATCACGAACGGGATCCATTTGAACGCTGTGAAAGGCGTACTGAACCGGGAGACGTTTGCAGAATACGGCAGATGAGTCCAATACTGCAGCGATGGCATCGATATCTTCGGTGGATCCAGACAGGGTAGCGGAAGTGGGACCATTGATCGCGGCGATTGCGATCTCCAACCCCAGCTTGGCGATCCATTCCTGACACTCGGCCTTGGTTAAGCCAACGGCAATCATTGCTCCGCCAGAGGATGCCAGATCCATGGTCCGGCCACGTTGAACTGCCACCAAGCAAGCATCCTCGAAACTTAGGGCGCCACTGATATGGGCAGCCGCGATCTCACCAACGCTGTGACCGACCACCGCAGCAGGCCGAATACCAAGCTGTGACCAGCATGCATCGAGCGATATTTGTAAGGCGAATAGAGCGGGCTGGGCTATCGAAGTCTCCTGCATGCGAGATTCACCAGAGTCTCGCATTAACTCGTCTTTGAGCGACCAGCTGACGTGACGCGAAAACTCGCGATCACATCGGTCGATTGTTTCTCGATACTTCGCGTGCGACGCGTACAAGCCTCGCCCCATCCCCCACCACTGTGTGCCCTGCCCGCAGCAAACAAATAACAAGCCACGGTCAAGCACCAAACCGTTCGCTTTCCGCGAAGCCCATTGATCTTGGGTGTTTTCAAGCTCGTCCGCTAGCTCCTCCAACTGTTCCGCCCACGATTCAATCGAATGACCCATGACCGCTCGCCGGTATTCGAAGTGATCGCGACGATGCGAAGCCGCTCCCGCAATCTCGCTCATCGAACAGGCCAGACCTGGATCTCGCAGGAATCGGGCATAGACCGCAGCTGTCTCCGTCAGGGCTGAAGGACTACGTGCAGAAACCGGAAGCACCACCGGCAATCTCGCCTCCTTTGCATCTATCGACGAAGGCACCTGGTTTGAATTTTTTTCCGCTGGGCCGGGATGCATGACAACTCGAGAGCCGTCTTGTCGTTTCAAATTGTCAGACGTTGCATGTACCCCGTCTAAACTGGGCAGCTTTCTCGGGTCTTGATCAAGAATGACATGAGCATTCGCTCCGCCGTATCCAAAGCCATTGATCCCGGCGAGCAACCTCGTTTCGGGATGAGGCCACTTGGAAACCTCGCGAGGTACCAAGAGACGCAACGCCTCAAAATCGATTTCAGGATTGATCGATTCCAGATTCAAGTGCGGCGGAATCTCGCGATGGTGAATTGCTAACGCGACCTTGATCAGGCTGGCGATGCCGGCCCCCGCCTCAAGGTGTCCGATGTTCGTTTTCACCGAGCCTACCAGACAAGGGTCGTCACTGAGCCGGCCCATACCAAATACAGCACCGAGTGCGGACGCCTCAATCGGATCACCAACCGGCGTTCCCGTACCGTGCGCCTCCACGTACTGCACGGCGGTTGGTCGGATGTCCGCAGCTTGACAGGCTGCTCGAATCAATCGCTCTTGAGCTGCGGCACTCGGAACGGTCAAACCTTGAGTGTACCCATCTTGGTTGGTTGCTGTCCCACGAATCACACAGTAGATGCGATCACGATCTTGGAGTGCGGCAGCCAACGGCTTCAACAAAACCATCCCGGCGCCTTCGCTGCGAACGTATCCGTTGGCTCGGGCATCGAAAGTCTTGCAGCGACCATCTGGCGAAAGCACACCAAGCTGACTGAATCCCACATAAAAGTCGGGTAGCAACAATGCGTTCACACCACCGCATAACGCCATCTCTGATTCACCGCGGGTTAAACTCTCGCATGCGAGATGCAAGGCCACCAGAGACGACGAACACGCCGTGTCGACCGCCAGACTCGGACCTCTTAGATCAAAGCAATAGGAAACGCGGTTGGCTGCGATGCTACTTGAGCTACCGGTATTACAGTAGGAACCAACAACGCCGCGATCGGCATAACTCAAGGCAGCCACGGCGTAATCAAAACTAGAAATACCGACGTAAACGGCGACATTTCGTCCCGCCAATTGATTGATGGGCTGTCCCGCATCTTCCATGGCCCGCCAAGCTACTTCCAACAGCATGCGCTGTTGAGGATCCATACTGGCCGCTTCCTTCGGCGAAATCCCGAACAGCTGGGGATCAAATTGATCAATCCCCGATACGTAGCCACCCCATCGGCTCTGTGTCTTCCCCGGGCGAATCTCATTAGGAAAGTAAAATCGGCTGAGATCCCAACGGTCCGGCGGCGTCTCCGATATCGCATCGACGCCCCCGCGTAACAAACGCCAATAAGCTTCAGGCGACTCGACCCGTCCGGGAAATCGACAACCGATTCCCACCACCGCAATCTCGTGAGATGGGGGAGTTCCACGCCCCGAACTGGAAGCTTTTGTTTCGTTCAAAGTTAAACCAAGATTCAATTGCAGCGTCATGCCTAGAAGTCGGATCGTTTGCCCAAACATCGCCTTGCCGGCAGCAGTGTCTGCTTCTCTCACCCGCAGGCTTTAACAAGTCGTCGAGTATGCGAGAATTTGACCGCATAATCGTTTGATAATAGTTTGCCAATTTGGCAAATCTCGACCACCCCTCACGGCGGTAAGGCAAATCGTACGTCAAATTCAAGTTCGCACAAATATTGGGAGTGGTCCCATTAGATTAGTGAAAAGTTTCAAACCTTCTTTAAAAATCAGAATGAGATAGACC
>JARGNK010000207.1 GCA_029213145.1 Rubripirellula sp.
TGAACCCGGCAGTTCGCTACTTGAATTCCAAGCACGGTCAACGAGCAATCTCATTGTGCCGTCAATGAAATCCGCATTGACGATTCGGCGGGTTTGCGTCGAACCGTCTTGTAAGGTGACTGTGACCTGGCGATCAGGGAACTCATAGAACGGCCGGTCCGTCACGATGGTTAATGTAGGACTAGCCTCGATACTGACGGGCCGCCCTTCAACCGTTGCTGCTTCTGAAACCACCAAATGGTTGATGACTGTCGACCGCCGGCCTTCGTAAGCAACATCGTCGTATTGGAAGAGCGAGTCTTCTCCGATCAACTCTTCCCGTGTAAACAGATTTCCGGTGTCGACCAGCTCGGTGTCATCCGCCAGGATTTCAACTTGCTGTGGGATGTACCAGTTTTGCGATGTAAAGCGGAGAGTCACCACCGAACCGTCTGCTTTTTCATCTGAACCCGTCGAAGAGCTTCGCATTCGAAATGCCAAAGCCCCCAGTTCTCTCTGGTCGGGTGTGGGAATCGGTGCCAATGCCTTCACCAGCACGTCAAATCCTGGCTGTGGTTGTCTCGTCAAGACAACCTCATACGAGTCGACGAAGAACAAATCGCCGTCGCTGCTCTCGCCGACAAACGAGGACCCATCCGTTTGGCGAACCACGACAAACGGCTCGTCATTGTCGGCCACGTTGGCCGATACACCATGCAAAACCAGGTCTTGGTAGCGTACGTCGTTTGACTGCGTGACATCGTTTGTAACGATCCCGCTGTGTCCTAGCAGGTCATTACTAACAACCGGTGGCGTATCGCCTGACATATTGAAAGTGTCTTCTCCCAGTCCTCCGAACAGTTCGGTTAAAAAATCCTCGCCGGTGCTTTCGACAAAGAAGCGATCATTCCCCTCGGCGCCATCCACTCTTAAGGATTCGATATTGACGAAGTTAATCGTCAAACCCGCACCGAACACTCCTTTGTTCGTCACCACAAAGTCATCCCCAAATTCAGTACCGATCACAATCAACGTATCGAATCCATCACCGCCATTGATATTTACCGGTGAATTGACCGCGTATTGAACTAAGTCGGCACCACCGCCCCCAGTGATATCGGTGCGTTCTCTTTGAGGCTCCTGTGATCCCGCTAAGGCGAACGCGCGAACTTCGAAGTTGTCGTCACCCTCATCACCATTAAGTGAAAGCACAGCCTTATTGTGGAAAACAACGAAGCGATCACTACCAAGGCCGCCATTGGCCGTCATCGGTTGGCTGATTCCGTTGGAAAGGAAGCCTCGCGTGGTTTCAATGGTTGCCAACACATCACCAATCGCGACGTTCGCATTTTCCTTGGTTCGCTGTGACCGAAAAAGCTGTCCGATTTGGAACGTGTCATTCCCGCTTTCCCCATTCAGTGTGATCTCAGCCGCGGTGTCATCGACAGCGAATTTGTCGTCCCCAAAGCCACCGTTGACGACAATCCGCTCGACGCCAAAGTAATTGGCTCTCTCGACTGTTGGATCGTAAGCAGGGTCGGTAATATCGTAATCAGGGTCGTTCAAGAGGGCGACGAATGCATTCGCGCCGCTGGCATCCGCTCGCAACAAAAACTGATCAGCCAAGAGAGTACCGAACACGACCAACACATCTGTGTCTTCTGCCGATCCACGGTCCACGACCTGAATCAGTGATTGAGTCTTGCCACCCTCGAAGAAAACCTGATAGGTGTCATCACCTTCCTGGCCGTTCAAAATGTCATTTCCGTTACGGGACGTTAGCAGATCGTCTCCCAATCCTCCGGTGGTCTGGTTCGTTCCTCCGCCACCCTCGACAAGATCAATCCCATCCTCGCCATCAAGTTGATCGTTGTGCCCCTCGCCCTGGATATGATCGGCACCCGGTCCTCCGAAGATTTCATCATTGCCCAGGCCACCAAAGATTTGATCATCATAGGCTTGGCTAGTCGCCACAGTGAGCAGGAACGAACTGGCAACCAAGGCGGTCGGCTGGCTATCACCGTAAATGAGATCCTGATCGCGACCTCCCGAGATGACATCGCTGCCGAGGTCCCCGTAGATCACATCCTTTCCCAGACCTCCCAGCAAATCGTCATCACCAGCACCGCCATCGATGGTGTCATTGCCGGTCCCGCCATCGATTAAATCTGCGCCATCTCCACCGGCAATATCATCATCATCTCGCCACCCACGAATCACGTCGCGCCCAACACTACCCCGAATGACATCCATGCCATCACCACCAAAGATTGTGTCATCACCGCCGTTTGCGAGCGTCGATTCGCCAGGCCCTTCGTCACCCCAGAGGTTATCTGCGGACTTGCCCCCAATGAGTTTGTCGTTCCCGGCACCACCGATCAGTGTTGCTGGTCCCGAACCAGCGACCAGTGTGTCATCGCCGCCACCACCACTTAGTAGCAGGGGCAGGAGGACCAACTCACTTACAAAGACGGCGTCATCTCCAGAACTCGCCGTGCCTTCAATGCTGCTAACGTTCTCGAATGTTTCGTAGTAGTTGCGACCTGAGACAATGATGTCTTGCCGCCCCAGATCATCAGGTTCACTCGACGCACCAACGTAAAGGACATTGTCTTGACCGCTGACAAAGCTGAGTATCAAAGTTCCATTTGAAGATTCGCCCAAGTCCGGAGCTCCGGAAAGATCCGGATTGATGGCTGGGATCGTGAACCCGAGCGTGAAAATGTTGATCCTCAGATCAAGGATCGTGACAAATGCTTTGAGTCGGGCAAAAATATCAAAGCGTACTTCAACTCGAAGCCCCTGGTCGTAAACGTCTTCTCCCGCGCCAACGTAAGTTTCTGTCGCGTAGTCCGCGGAAAAACCGGCCATCACGTCAAACTCGGTTGCACGTACCCGACCATCGCCATTTGGATCTGCAAAGTTGTAGTCCCATCCAATGAAACCCGTCGCCTCAAGTCCAACTTTGGCGATGAAGATACTGGCGATATCTTTTCCTGCTGCCACCCCGAAGCCGACCCCACCGAGCACGCGGATCTGAGGCTCATCGCTGCGGGTTGCAACCGCCCCCAGAGACTCACTCGTTGAACTTTGGTCACCTGCTCCGGCATTCAGATTGCCAAGGAGCCCGGGCGTCGGCTCGATTCCCTCGAAGTCATCAAAATAGAATCCGTCAATGAGATCCGCGGGATTGCTTGTGATCGAGTAACGCTGCAACCCGGTGGAATCGAAACCGACTTCGAAATCAGCTCTTGCTTCCCAGCTGAATGAAATGAAGGGTTCCCATAGATTTGCGGCTTTCCAAGCTTTACACAGAAGGGGCGCGAGCGGCTTGATGAATCGGTTGAAAGGGAAACAGGCACCGAGCGGAATATCTTGATAGAGCTGCACAAAGAGTTCAGGCGAGTCGTAAGTCAGAAGCGATGTCTGGGAAGCCTGTGCGCTGCCGAACAAGAAATCTCCGGTTAATAGGTCAAACGAATACTCATCGAGAATGGGTGTCTTGATCGGATTGATCCCCCCTGACGCTGCGGCGAGGACCTGGGATCCTAACGCGGAGATAAAGCCATCAATGATTCCTGTCCCCGGCAATGACTGGGTGACCAGATAACTTTTTGCTGCAGAACTTGCGGAGGATTGATCGTCACCAACGAGAGCATTGATTTGACCACGGATCGATCCTCCAACAGAGCCGTCGGCCCTCTTCACAGCGATGTCGATGTTGTGGGCGTAGCGGACACTCGTTGGATAAGGGAAATTCGCTGATACTCTCAGAATCTCATCAGAAACGTCGGTAACGCTGTAAGTGCCCGCGTTGGGACCACCTCTCAGGACAATCTCCTGGCCTGTTGCGAAGCCATCATCCGACCAAACTCGTCCTGCTGAATTTGTGACTCGAATCTCCGCTTCACTACCTACGTTCACAAATTCCAACCGCTCTGGCTTTCCCATCAGACGCAGCGGTTTGTCATCTATGTTACCGAGTTCTCGTTCCGGGTAGCTCGCTGCATCGAATAGATTGACCGCGGTGGATCCACGTGCGGCTTCCCCGTTCACGGCAAAGTTCCCTAAATGAATCCATTCCCGCCCCGCGAGCGACATGATCGGTTCGAGTTCTAGGGAACTCGCCGTGTCATCTTTTTCGAAGTATTGATATGCTCCAATCGGTGTAGCGGTAGCCAGATCGTCATTCGCGAGTCTCGCAAGTCCTCCGGTCACAAAGTCAATGCTGAAGTTGGCTAACGCGTAGAATGCGTCTTTCGCAAACTCAGTGCCAGGCACATCATAGGGTCGTCCACCATCGACCAAGGCTCGGATCGCTAACGAAGAACCTGCGTAGTTACCGATTTCGGCGCCCTCCGTGCCGGCCGCGTTCACATAACTCCCGCGTCCGAGAATGATGTTAGCGATGACAAAAAACTCGGATCGTACAAAATCCAGAATCCCATCCAAGGGTTGCATTCCGACTCGCATCCGAGTTAGTACCGGTCCAAGAAAATCTCGTACAAAACTGACCAATTCAAATTGCACGTACTCGGCTTCGATGATAGGAGGGCTCACCTCCTGGATGTTTGAATCGGAAATAGTCCAAACCCAATCGGATAAATTCAAATCCATCCGATAATTTGGAATCGCCGCTTCGCGTCCCAGAGTGCTCTCAAGTTTGAGCTGCATGTCGTGAACCGTTAGCCCACCAAGAGGAATTTCGTAATTCATTCCCGCTGGCGACTGCGACCATTCTCTGTTCAGTTGAAGCGTGTTGTTATCATTCCCGATGATCAGGCGACTTTCGATCACGCGGCCGTCACCAGCAAGCAGATTGACACGCCTTCCCGCTAATGAATTCACGAAATTCGCGGTACTATCGACAAGTTGATCGAGGTCGCCTCCGGTCGCGACACTCTGATACTCCGGCGCATTGACGATCAACAAAGACGTCAGGTCAGTGAACGGATCAGCCGCAATCAGGTCATTCTGCGAGAGCCGTTGACTTCCTCCAATGACGGAAGGGTCAAGCCAGTCGATAACGAAGTCAGCTTCGACTTTAGCTTGTGTGGGATCGGCGTCCCAAATGCGATAGGGAAGAATCCCCATCTTTCCAGCAAAACCTCGAGGAGTGCGGTTGAAGATTGCCGCAGAATTGAATTGTTGGACTTCTGTGCCACTATCAGCAAGGCTTTCCTCAACCGTCAGAACGGTGCCAAGGCTATTCAAGGCTACGACGGTATAAGACCCGTCAGTTGTCGAATTCGTTCCAGAGATCGTAATGATGTCACCCAGGCGAAAACCATCATTCTTCCAGCTCCCAGACGTTCGAGTGATTTGATTCCCAGCCAGATCGAAACTGAGCTGATCACCATCAACCATTGCAACCCCGGTGAGCTCGACTTGAATCTCGCCCGTCGGTCCGGCCGATACAACAGAAGCGCCATCAAGGACCTGTTCTGACAGTGTCAATTCTTTGCCGCCAGAATCGATTCCTGTAATCACATACTCGCCGTCATTGTCCTCTGAACCAGACACTCGAATGATGTTGCCGACTTTGAAGTCATCCAAATACCAATTGCCCTGGTCTCGGAGAATGGTTGGCAAAGTGGTGTCAGTGTTCGCGAAAGCAAGTGTTGGATTTTCCCGCAGGCGAACATTGTTGTCTGGAAACTCAATTCGCAAACTGGCTTCCAGCTCGTTGGCTGCGCTGACGTCAATGTAAACACCATCGGTAATGCTGATACCGACATTCAATGGCATCTTAAAGCCAAAATAAACATCGACTTGCCCCTGTGCTTCCAATCCTAAACCAGGCAATAAGAAGTCAAAGTCGATCGGAAACTCAAGCAATTGCTCCTGCATCTCCAGGTGCATACGGTATTCCGCTCCTACCAACAGATCACGACTACCGTCGGAAGGAGATGTTTCGCGAACCAAGCGAATGTCTTCAAAGTTCACTGTCGAATCAGGATTCGACGGATCGGGGTCGTCCTGGAGCCATCCGAGTCCGCCTGGTCCAACGGCATCGTAAATCCCCTGCTTCACCAGATCCGGCGTTAGCACTGTATCATAGGTTGAAAGGTTATCGAACACCGTATCGCGGATCTGGTCTAGGAAATCAGCTGCGTCGACCAGGCTGTTGCCGATCAAAGGCAATTCGTAATGGAAGATCGCTTGATCAAGAACCTCGTCTAACTTGTCGAACAAGTCATAGAACCCGAGCTTGAATCCTTCCATGGAGTCCTCGAGCGAGAAGTTTGACGCCAGTTGCTCGAACGTTGGCCATTGCTCATCGGAGGTGAGCAAACTCGCTGTGGTTGCTGCGGCACCCCCATTGGATGCACTGGTCTCCGTCAGGTTCGTGGTGATGGAACTGGAGACATCCTGCGGATCGACGAGATTAACGACTTCCACATCGAGGTAGGGAACGACTGTTTTCCCAGTTACCGAATCAATCGGAAGATCAACCGGTAAGACAGAATTTGGGAAGGCCAAATCAAAACTGGCATTCACTTGACCTGCGATGCTAATCGGTGAATTTGCCTGTTCGGCAGCGGTTTGTGCGCTGGCATCCGTCAGCAGCGGAAAATCACTTTGTAATTCGAGCGTATACATCGCCTGATCACTTGTTCCTGGATTTCCATCTCCATCCAGGGCAAATCTTCCTCCTGTGATCGTTACGGGCAGGCTTCCGAACGCTGCGGTGAAGTTGAGGTCATCATTGTCCATCGCACTGATGGAAAATGTGGCTGCGGTTCCACTTAGGCTATTGGTATCCCCAAACAAAATAGGGGTCGGAGCATCAAAAATCTCGTAAGTTTCACCTCCAACAAGTGGAACCGCCCAGTCACTTGCCAGCGTGAGCGTATCGTTCGTGTTTGCGATCACTTGACGGCTTTCCAGGAAGACTCCGTTAGGTCCAAACAAGTTAACAAAAACACCGGTTAATTCGTCATTTGGGAAACCGACAAAGGCGTTCGTATCAAAGAGTTCGTCACTGGCCGCTCCCGCTTCGGCAGTTCCGGCCAAAACCGGTGCCAACTGAATACCAAAGCTCAAATCGACCAAGCCGCTTACTGCCACATCAATCGGACTCTCCGCACCAACGTCGACAATCGCGGCGACCTTTTGCAGTCCTAGTTGAGCGAGCTCCGAAGAAGAAAAGATCTTGGTGAGATCAAGACTCACCGGTAGCGACGTATTCACCGCCGCGGGCACGTAGTCGAGATCAAATTCTAAATTCCGGCTCGCAGGATCGAAACCGAGTGACGCGGTGATCGTTGTCGAATCCTCAAAGGGAGTCGACAAAAAGGCGTTTACCTCTTGCAGGGTGCTAGGCAGCACTCCATCGGCTGGATTTCTTAATTCTTCAACGCGAACCTGAAAGCGATCTCCAAAGCCTAAGATTTCACCGACACTTTCCTTCAATCCCGGCAGCCGATCAGACAGTTCTGTATTCTCCTGAAGCGCCGAGACATAGTCTCCAGCTTTGGAAATGGTTTCAATAACGTCATCAATCGACAACCTTTCGACAGAAAGCAGCAAATCCCGAACGGCATTACCGACATCGGGCAGCTGAACTGAAATAATTTCGTCGCCGCGTATGAAGTCGTAATAATTTTCAAACTGAACCTCTGCACGGGTCGCGCCGGAAACTCCCTGAATCGCCGGATCTGCTTCCAGATCAACACTCAATGCAACCCCAAAATTCAAATCCGCTTGGCCCCCGATAAGCAAAGCGTTGGGGTCCGCTAAACCTTCATTCAACTGGCGGAATGTTCTAGTCTTGAGTGTCAAGTCAGCCTCGACCGAGGCATTGGGGGCAATATCGAAGCCGCTAAAATCCACCCCTAAAGGCCCAAACAATCCGGTGCCATTCCGGCTTGCTGATGAGGCATCATCGACACCGATCTCGATTGCTAGATGGGGAGTTCCCTGGTCAAGTATTCGAATGTGGGCGAGCGGCGTATCACCGTGGAGGGGAAGCCCTCCTAAAATTCGAGTTGAGCTACCGAACGCAATGGTGGTTTCGTCGACGTTATCAAAATCGATGTCGGCGGGACCTGCCGCAACATCCAAAGCCAAATTCGCTGCAGCCGAGCTTCCGTTGATATCTTCCACGGTAAAGGCTTGCGTTACGCTCAAGCTACGATCGACCAATGAAAAGTTGCCTCCCGGCCCCTCATTTACCTCAAAGTTCGAAAAAGATTGGCCTGCAGTCGCAATCACTGCGGCAAGATCACCGACCGTTTGTGGCTGCCCGGTATCGAGATCAACTTCAAATGACGATCCGTCTCCTAAAGAGATCCGTAGGTCATTGGTGCCAGCACCGTTACTGCCAACAACGACTCCCCCATCGACGGTGAACAAGGGACTTTCTTTCAAGGCATCCTGCGCGCGCTCAAAACCCGACAAGCCCAGAGCCTGGCGAGCTTTTGAGCCGGCTAAGGGTAGGACATAGAGATCCGTGGTGATTCGGTAAGTGTCACCGATTTGCAGGTCTGATTCCCAATCTGCTTCTAGCGTCAACACGTTGGTGGTGTTGCTGATGATTCGCAGAGACTCGCCACTATTATCACCACTTGTAATCTCAACCACACGTCCAGCCAGTTCATCAGGCACAAATGACTGGCTCGTATCGGTTAGCGTTGCGTTGTCCGTTGCATCATCATCGGTAGATTCATCCACCAACACTTCACTGGTTAGACTTCCGACAATCTCGGCGGCGCGAACCGTCCGATCGACCAACGTCAAACCCTCTTCAAAGTACTGAATGTCAAAATCCCAGGCCGCATTCGGATTTCCCGAATCTGGTAGGGTCAGGCCAGGCCCCAGAATGCGATAGCTGGTCCCGACAGCAACATCGTTACTCCACGGCGTCTTTAGCAACAGCGTGTTTGAGTCATTGGCCACAATTTGCCGGCTGGCAGTTACCACACCGCCTGCTCCAAGAAGTTCAACGCTGCTTCCAACCAACAACCCTGCCGAGAAGTTCGCTGCAGCATCCGTCAGCGATGCATTATCAAGGAAATCCAAATCTGTATCTGGATCAACCACGACCGCTTGCGAGACCGTTCCCGTTAGATCCGCTCGCTTAGCAGATTCTTCAATTCGCTGAACCAGATCCCCTAATGTGTACCCAAGCAAAGACCGATCTTCGATGACCGAAGTTTCTAGACCATTGATCACTCGCAAGGCAGCGTTTCCATCCAAACCAAGATTCGCCGCAGCGGCTCCACCTACCGAAAAAACATTGCCTCCGGAGCTAGTCGTGCGATCGACCAAGCTAAACGTACCACGCGCTGAATCAACGATCGCTTGCAGTTCACCAGGATTTGAAGTGACAGCATCTGCCTCAAGATTGATTAGTTCCGCTAATTCGTTCAATGTTTGGGGAGCCGCGTTACGCGAAGGAACGAGCTTGCTCAAATCGACAGCGATGCTGGCCCCATCATTCAAGGTGATCGATAGCGAATCCGAATTGGAAACTCCCAAACTTGAAAGCGAGGTTTCACCAACGCCCAGATCCAAGTTGACGATAAAATAGCGTCCGTCCCCGACCTGTATCCACAGGTCCCCTTCGCCTGCGACCACGGGCACACCTTGCCCTGCATTCAAGTCCGCAAGTAGCGTCGCATCATTCGGTTCTGAACCACCAATGGGGGTAAGCAGCAGTTCAAACGGAAGAGCCAATGTTAGAGTTGGATTCAGCAGATCAAGTTGTGTATCGGTCACGAGGTCAGTCAACGGTCCAAGGTTCGTTAAACCTGCCTGCAGTGCTGTGACGTTTGCATAAGAACGTGTGATCCCGACTGTGAACCCTGCTGTTGGTCCATCCGGATTCCCACTGACGTCGTAAGACACGTCGCTGATAGTCGTGTTGACACCAGCGGAAGCAACTTGACTCAGTTGTTGCAAGGTAGTGAATCGCGGCCCCGGATTAGGCGCCACCACGATGAGAGATTCGTTTATCCCATCAGCGTTAAGATCTTGCTTCGCCGACTTCCTGTTCAGCCCAAGCTGCTCTGCGATCTTGTAGCTCTCACCACCATTCGATAACGCAGCAATCGCAAACTCGCCATTGCCATTTGATCGGTCTACCAGCGAAATCTTTCCATTCGAATCGGTGACGGAGTCCAGCAGATCCGTGTCACCCACGCCATCCACTATCAACTGAACGAGTTCTCCCAGGGTGTTGGGGGAGTTTTCATCAAGATCAATTTCGAAGGTCGCATCGTTGCTCAGTGTGACTTGGATTTCGCTCGACCCACTGCCACTCATTCCAACGGGTTCACCGTCTGTGATCTCGGTCAATAAACTGGAACTGGTGAACGGTGGAAGCTCAACCAGATCTAACAAGTCTTGTTGGAATACGGCTTCGACATCAAACAGGTCACTAAAGTTCGTGCCCGCCGTCAGTCCAATCTGTTGGCTATCAAGAGTTTTGGCGTTAAGCAAATCAAATAGATTGCCGAAGGTCAGCAACATTTGCCTGACCGCACCGGCATCGATGTTGTAGAACGGAGTGATGTCTCCAAAATTTGATTTGGTCAGCTGCGGTGGAGACGATTCAAAAAGACTATCCACCTGATTGGTGACGGTGCCCGGGGCGATGGCATCACCGCCGATTCCCGGCAATGGAGCAACTGTTAGCGTAATGTCTAGCTCATTCGAAGCTTGACTATCAATCTGCGGAACATTTGTCGCGACAACATTTTCCAGATCCGAGAAACTCGTCGCCCCAAGGCCATCGACGTTGAGTGCATTCGTGTCAATCACGACACCGAGATCGAGCGCGAGCGTGCCGGATGCATTTACACCGAGCAGTCCGGAAGCACCGTTTAGACTGACGTTCTCGTCACTGGCCGAAGAGATAGTAATATCGCTTTGGTCGAAGTCTCCGTAGAAGTTCCCCGCTGAATCCACCCCTACCGAAAAACCCCATTGCCAACCAGTGTTCAACTCGGCATCAACATATTGCTCGTCTGGTAACTTGATGACCTCTGCTAAATCATCCGTAAAAACATTCAGTTTCGCGGTATCAGTACGGTCGATTTGCAATGTTAAGTCGAGTTGAAAACCACCACCCTGGGGAAGATTTGCTGTCACGCCAACCGTTCCCGACGCGCCTCCTAAACTCTCATTGCTAACGCTAATGGCGTTGGCCAACGAGTCGATTGTGACATCACTACCAAGAGCAGCGATTTTTGAAACAAGAAAATCATCGACAGATTGATCCAGACGCACAAAACTCGCTAAAGACTGATTGATATTTCCAGATGCATCACCCAGGAATCGATTTGTTTGTCCAAGCAAACCCGACAGCGATACGTCACCAATGACATCCCTAAGCTTGGCCAAACCGTTGTCAAAGTTTGATTTCG
>JARGNK010000208.1 GCA_029213145.1 Rubripirellula sp.
CACCTGGGAAGGGCTGAGCTGGTCACCCCTTGGACCTCATGATTCCGGTTTTGGAATTAGTTTCCACGGGACCGAGGGCTCACTGGTGATTCGCAGTAATTCCTACACGATTTACGACATGAAATCGGCCGAGGTTGCGTCGGGGACCGGCAACGCCGGTGACAAGGACCACTTTGCCGATTTTCTGGATGCCGTTCGAACGGGTCGTCTGCCGAATGCTGATATCGAAAAGGCTCACCAAAGCACGCTGTTATGCCATCTCGGTAATATCGCCTACCGAACAGACAGCGTCCTGCATACCGATCCATCGAATGGCCACATTCAACATAATCCTGATGCCGAAGCCATGTGGGGTCGAGAATATGCACCAGGCTGGGAACCAAAAGTGTGAGTTTCCCGACCTGAACTCAACAGAGATACGATCGTCCTGATTGCGTTCGCTGCGGTGATTCGCGGTAATCCCATCAGCAGCGTTCAGGGGAATGACCGGCGTAAAGACGGGAATCGAGCGAGGCAGGCCCCGCAATCATTCGCATTCGTCCAAACAGCCTGCGTTGACGGGCGAGTGATTGCTGCCAGAATGCCGCTTGCGTTCGTCGGTCGACCGAAATTACGCTGATCGATAGATTGCTGATTTTCAGATCGCTGATTTTCAGATCGCTGATTTTCAGATCGCTGATTTTCAAGGACGGCGATTTGTAGGGACGCCGATCGCGAGCATTCAGGTTGCCCGCAACGCTTTCAGAGGACGCCAATCTCGGACGAGGCGCAACCATCACTGATCAGGAAAGACATCTCGGACTATTTGCTGCCACCGGGGTTGGCGTCGGCGCAATCGTTGGCGGCGGCATTTTGGCTTTGGCGGGAGTCGCATTCTCTGTGACGGGTCCTTCCGCGATCGTTGCGTTCGCCCTGAATGGCCTGATTGCGATGCTCACGGCGCTCAGTTTTGCTGAGATGGCATCCAAGTTTCCTGAATCGGGCGGCACTTATACATTCAGTCGCAAAGTCTTGTCCGTCGAAGCTGCCTTCTCGGTTGGTTGGGTCGTCTGGTTTGCGTCGATCGTCGCGGCGGTGTTATACGCCATTGGATTTGGTTTCTTTGGCTTGATCTTCGTTCACGATTTATTCGAAGCGACTGGGCGAACTGCACCAGCATGGGCCAGTGATCAACGTATCGCGACGGGGATTGCAGTAGCTGCAATCATGCTGTTGTCGCTGCACTTGGCGATCAAGACCGGCGGTGGTGGTCCTTGGGCCAACGTGGGCAAAGTATTCGTTTTCGGAGTGCTGATCTTAGGAGGACTTTGGGCGATCGCTCGGCAGCCTATTTCACAGACCACCGACTCACTTCAACCGTTCTATTCGGCAGGTACTTTGGGACTGATTCAGGCTATGGGGTACAGCTTTATCGCATTGCAAGGATTCGACCTGATCGCGGCTGTGGGTGGTGAAGTCCGCAATCCGGCCAAAACAATCCCCCGCGCGATGATTCTGTCACTGACGATTGCCCTGGTGATTTATCTCCCCTTGTTATTCGTGATCGCAACGGTCGGCACTTCCAATGGAGAATCGGTCACCGCAATCGCCCAAGCAGATCCAGAGGGGATCATTGCCGTCGCCGCTCGAAATTTCTTGGGATCCAGCGGCTATTGGCTGGTGATCGTTGCGGCAATTTTGTCGATGTTCACCGCGTTACAAGCCAATTTGTTTGCCGCTTCGCGGATCGGCTTGGCAATGTCGCGAGACCGAACACTGCCAAGTTGGATGAGTCAGTTAACCTCCAATCGTCGGACCCCCGTCTACTCGATCATCGCCACTTCGATCTTGGTCATCGTGCTTGTCCTGGCGCTGCCCGATGTTGCTGCAGCAGGTGCGGCATCGAGCTTGATTTTCTTGATCACGTTTGCGATTGCGCATTGGCTGTGTATTTTGGTGCGGCGAAGGAGTGGCGCAACGCCACCACCGTTCCGTACCCCGTTTTTTCCTGCTGTGCCAATTCTGGGCGGATCGGCCTGCCTTGGACTAGCCGTTTTTCAGGGCATCGCAGTGCCCTCAGCGGGAACCATCGCCATTGTTTGGTTGAGCATTGGTGGCATTCTTTTTTTGTCACTCTTTGCCCGCCGGGCTCGCCTGATGGATGTCACCACGATCGCGGCTCACCCCGAACTCGCGCGCCTACGTGGTAACACTCCCTTGGTACTTGTTCCAATCGCGAATCCACAAAATGCAAGAGCGATGATCGCGTTGGCCGATACACTCGTTCCTGCAGAGGTCGGACGCGTGCTACTACATCATGTAGTAGTAGCTGATCATGACTGGAACCCGGTTGCTGACTCCCGCCCCTTAGATCGATCCCAGGAAATGAATCGCGAACTGTTGTACGCTTCGGCTGAACTGGGAATCCGCGCCGAAACGCTAACGACCGTATCTCATTCGCCGATGCAGGAAATCGCTCGTGTTACGCGACTGCATCGCTGCGAATCGGTTCTGCTAGGGCTCAGTGAAATTGGTCCGGAAGAACAAAAATCTGCCCTGGAAGACCTGCTCAGCCAGCTCGATGTAGAAGTCCTCGTCTTGCGGGCTCCCAAAAACTGGCTCCTCGCCGACACGAAAAAAATTCTGGTGCCCGTCGCAGGTCGGGGCGGTCACGATTACCTGCTGGCAAGACTTTTAGGCAGTTTATCTCGAAAGCAAAAACGCCAAGTCACGTTCTTGCGAGTCGTTCCCAAAGCGACACCCGCGGCCGATCTGAAGCGAATCCGTCGTGAGCTGAACCGCATGGCACGCGACAATTCAGCAGGCGAATCCGATCGAGAGGTCATCTGCAGCGATGACCCAGTGGGGACCGTCGCTACGCGTGCAGGGGAAGGGGGATTGGTGATTCTAGGCATTCAGAGAATCAGTCCACATCAAAAGCTGTTTGGGCATTTCACCCGAAAAATCGCAGCACAGACCGCCTGCCCAATCATGGTCATCAGCCGTCGCGGCTGAGTCTCGTCTGAAGAGGGGGAACCCAGGCAAAATTGCAGGAAATCGATAAACGTCGCTTTTTTTCCAAAATTCCGCGTGTTACCTGGATTGCTTGCGACACTACGTTAGTAGCTGTTCGCAAAATCATGAGTTCCCCATGAATGTTATCTCACCCGAAATCGTGTCACTGAATCGAAACTCGTCAGCGACCGCTGAGTTCGAGAGACTGAACGATGCGGATCTTTTAGATGCCTGGAATCAAGACCGGCACCGTGGCGCGTTGGAAACACTCGTGCAGCGGTACAGCCAGATGGTACTCGGCGTGTGCCGTCGTCGTTGCCGAACCCACGCCGATGCAGATGATGCGTTTCAAACGACGTTTCTGTATCTGGCACGCAACAGTAAGAAAATCCGTCAGCCAGACCGCTTGGTGGGATGGTTGCACCGTGTCGCGCAGCGTGCCGCCCTGGCGACCCTTCCTTCGAAAGAACGGGAAACCTCACCGATGGTCGAGCCTCCTGCGCCCAGCGATGATCCACTCAAACGGCTTACGCAAAGACACGAAGCGATCATACTGGATGAAGAACTAGCGGATCTTCCAGACCACTATCGCTCCGCCATCGTGATGCATGTGTGCGAAGGTCAATCCATCGAACATCTGGCGAAAAAACTCGAAACGACCGCTGGTTCTATCCGAGGTCGTTTGCAACGAGGAAAACAACTGCTCGCGACTCGCTTGCGACGACGGGGAGTCATTCCGGCGTTGGCGTATGCGACCGCTCAAGCGTGGACGATACCCGAAGCTGTCGCCCGCGAAGCCGCAACTGACTTTGTGGCCGGAATCGGCGAGTTTACACCGCTGCCCGATCCACCAATACAAACTTCTCTGCTCGAATCTTGTCTCGCAAATGGACTCCGATCTATGCCATCTTTTTACACACTCGCAGGCATCACTGGCGGGAGCATTCTCGTCGCTTTGTTGATGGTTTCTAATGGGATTGGCGACAGTCCAAACGGCCAACAAGTCACGCTCCCGGCATCAAAACCCGGCGCTAGTCAAGCGGCCTTCAATGTCACAGCCGTTCCTCAGCAAGCCGTGGCGCAGCCGCTTGATCAAGTCGACAGAATCTACGAGGAAGCAACAGTAAGCAGTACGCAGGCGACCCCCGACGCATCTCCAATTGGGCTCGAACGAGCAATGGCTACGGTAGCAAAATCAAACACTGCCGTAGAAGCAAACGCCGCACTCTCAAAGCGTGTTAACCTGACGATCAGTGGCACACTTGAAGACCTCCCCGCTCAAATTGCGAAAGTCGCCGGCGTCCCAGTTCTACTTGACAATCGAGGAATCGCTTTTGCCAAGTTCGATCCAACGCAATCGATCGAAAAACTTGTTGCCGAGGATATTCCACTTCGCACCGCACTGCGGATGTTGCTGAACCCGCTCGGGCTGAAAGCAACGGTAGAAAGCGAAGGCTTGGTGATCACCGCAGATCCCGCAGTGCTAGTACACCAAGGCATCGGAACAACTCGATGGATCAATATCGATCCCGAAGCGGAAGCGAAAATTGCCCGTGCATTGGACTCCGAATCAACAATGAATATTATCGCATTGCCTTTGATTGAAGCAATCAATTTGATCCAAGAAACTCATTCGATCCAAATTGCAATCGACCTTCCTGCACTTGAAGATATTGGTCTGTCCGCAACAGAACCCGTCACCACATCACTCAAACAAGTAAAACTAAGGAGTGTCTTAAAGACGATTCTCTCCCCCATGGATCTCACCTACACGATCAGGGACGACATCCTGGTGATCACAGCGAATCTCGAAGCCGAACAGGAATTGAATACTCGAATCTATTGGCTGGAAGGTACTGGTTTCGCAGCCAACGATTTCGACTCGATCATCAATGCCCTCCAAACGTCTGTCGCACCAGCGACATGGGAAGCGGTAGGAGGCCCCGCATCCATCGCACCACTCACGACAACACGGCCCGCCATCATGGTCAGCACGCTGTACCCAATTCACGAAACAATTGACGAATTTTTCGAAGCATTGCGGGAAACTCATTTCGGAGCCGAACCGATTCGACCCGCAGCCGAAAGATCAGTGGGTGATGCGGTAAACCCTGGAGTGCAACCACCCTTCTCGGAAACTGACGGCCGCAAAGCTGGCGGAATGTTCTAGACGACACAACCCGCCAGCAGTTTAAAACCCTGGCTCACCAACGTTCGAGCTCACCAACGTTCGGGCTCACCAACGTTCGGGCTCACCAACGTTCGGGTACACAAAGGTGCTTACAACCGCCACGCCCAAACCGCCAAGTCGTTCCGAATCCAACCCAATAACTTTCGGCCGATGCGGCGGTCTGATTAAAGCGGTGCGTGTCATTGAACATGCCACCAGCGAAGAGATCTAAGTCAACGCCGGGCAAGATATCTTTGACTCCGATGCCGCCCGAAATGCGGTGCTCGGAGAAGTTGGGAAACAAGGCTTGAATGTAATCAACCGAACTCTGGGGCGAGATACCACCAATGCTACCGGTCACCACGTCGCGAGAGGCATCCTCCGCGTAGGTATAACCGAGTCGGTAGTGGATACCTTGGCAAGTGGTGTACTGCAGACCAGCTTGAATCGTGAACTGGTCATCCCAAATCGCCCTGAAAAAATCGGCCTCTGACCACGCAAAATAGTTCAGATCAAGCGCCAACAACAATCGACCATCGACCAACGCATTGTTTGCGATGCCCAAGCCATAGACGTTGGGTAGGGCGATGCTCAGATCTTGGAAAGGATTACCCGGTCCCAAAAAGCGAACAAAGTCGTCAAAGGTGTGTTTCTGTTGGGTATGCCAAAAGCCGCCAACAGTCGTTGCCTCGGTCAACTCATAGGTAAAGCCGAGCATCGCCCGCAGGTTGTAATCAGGCGTTGCGGAACTGACACCAGTAAAGATGCCATCCATATTGGCTGTTGCGACAACGGCTTCAACACCGATGGAGAGTCGGTCTGTCAATTCGACACCCGCCCCCATTGCAGTAGCGAGGATCGCCAACTCAGCAGAAGTACCATTGCTTTCGATTGCATCGCGGTAGTTCACACCAAGTCCCGACGAGGTTAACAACCCCATCCCAAGCGTTGCGGGAACACCAAGTGCCGTAATGTCCTGGGTCAAACCGATGTTGCCGACAAGCGATCCAGGACGCTTCGACTTCGCCTCAAAGGGTGTAATATTCGCCAAAGGAAGTGTCGCGTCATTATCGATTGTGATCGTTGGCTCGACCCACGCACCACTAAAACTGAATTGCGTTCCTTTCCGCTGGCTCAGCGTCGCAGGGTTTGCCCCCAGGGCAGATTGAACATCCTGGGGCCTTGCGATCGATGCACCCCCCATTCCGCCTGACGCAGGCATCAAGTTGTTTTGCAACAAGACGCCAACTGCTTGGGCGTGGGTCTTTTCTGAAGTGCAGACAACCAGCAGAAATGCGATTGCAACCGACAGTACCGAACGGAAAATAAGCCGCTTCATCTTTCATCCGTGTTAAGAGTGGCATCGCCTCGCAGATCGCACATCCAGCGCAATCACTCGTTAGACTTGTCGGCGCGTCCACTTATCCCGCAACAATCGGAATTGGATTTGCGGCACATCACTCCCGTCCGCAACAAACAGCCCAGGCCAAAGCAATAGCCCGACCGTCAAAGTCTAACAGTCAGTTTCGACGACACCCCCCCGCTTGCCCAAATCACCCACCGGCAAACTCGCTCAAGTTCCAGTGGATCAGTCAGTATCGGTCTACTCAGTTTTTGCTAATTTCGTGTGCCGCAGATTCATCTCATGCCACCGCCGTTTCAGCGATTCCAGCTTCTCAGGTCGCGCGGCCGCCAGATTTTTCGTCTCCGCTCGATCTTGGCTCAAGTCATAGAGTTCCCACTGACCCGACCGCGCCGCAAAACTAATCTTCCAATCACCAACGCGCAATGCCCGATTCCCATCATGCGACCACCATAGAGTTCGTGACCTCGGATTCGATTTCCTGAAGGTTGGCACTAGACTGATCCCTTGACGGTTAGATTGCTCAGTCGCCCCCTTCGCGCCGGCCGCCTCTAAAATTGTCGGCCACAAATCGATCACGTGGCCCACTTGGTGTCTCAGTTCTCCCCGCGCATCCAATCCATTCGGCCAGTGCACAATCAACGGGGTCGCAGTGCCGCCCTCGTGATTCCAAGTTTTGTGGTAACGAAATGGTGTATTACTGGTCGTCGACCATCCTGGCCCGAGACATAAGTGGCTGCGCCAAGATCCCATCGGCGCGTTGGGATCATGCCCGTCACCTCGCACCATGATTTCTGCGCTGGCACCATTGTCGGAAAGAAATAGAACCAATGTGTTATCAAATTCGTCCAACTCGCGAAGTCGATCCAATACCCTTCCAATCTGACGATCCATGCAATCGATCATGGCAGCATGAATCGCCATCTTGGTCGCTTGAAAGTCTTGTTGCTCAATCGTCAAAGAGTTCCAGGGCAGTGGAAGATTGACTTCGCCCCTACCAAGTTGCTCAATCGCCTTGGGGAATGGATAAGGCGGCCCCAGATTTTGCATCACTTCTGAAAGCGTAGCATCGACGATGCCAAGTTGTTGAATTCGCTCCCATCTCGATTGTCGAATTTTCTGCCAACCTTGCTTGTAAGTATCCCGATAGCGGTCAATGTCCTCCGGCAAGGCATGCAGCGGAAAATGGGGAGCCGAAAAGGCGAGGTAATGAAAGAATGGCTGGCCAGCATGTTCTCGCTGATGCTCATCTAAACATTCCAGCGCGTGGTCGCCTAGCGCGTTGGTCGCATAAAAATCAGTTCCCTGAGGCACGGCAGGTAGCGGTTGATCGTCCTTCCAATGCATTGTCGGATTAAAAAAACGATGCTGATCCTTTAGGTAGTACGACCGATCAAAACCAGCTGCAATCGGCATCCCGTCAAGATGCCATTTGCCGGTGTGATAAGTGCGATAGCCAGCCGCTTTCAACGGGGTACAGATCAACGGTGCCCAAGCGGGTCGGGTGCCACGGTTGCCGCTACGAATCCCCTCGATCTTATCGCGACGCACACTTTGCGGATAATAACCGGTCAACAGGGATGCCCGCGTCGGCCAACATCGGCCGGTGTTATAAAACTGCGTAAATCGTAAACCGCTCTCCGCAAGCCCATCCAAATGAGGCGTCTGAATCTCACTGCCGTAACACCCGAGATCGGAAAATCCAAGGTCATCCGCCATAATCAGCAGGATGTTCGGCGAATTCGACTCAGCTGCTAGCAACACCTGACCCACCAGTGATACCAGCACAGCAAAGATCAGTCGCCCTTTTTTACCGATCGCCAAACGCCCAACTGTTCCGCATCCAAAGTTCACACTCAGCATCACTTCACTCAATCCAATCGCTTTCCGTTGACAGGCCGTATGCGACCATCGTAACTTGTTTGTGCATCGAACTTGCAATCGGCGTCATCAAAGCCACGGATTCGTTACGCGTGCCCTCACCGACTCCCTTCCAGCCCCCCGGCGATCCCGCCACTAAGCCAAGAGTCAGGCGACTCGGTTCGCTCGTCAATCAATTGATGTCGCGACGGGGTTACGCACAGGTCTCGGTCAACGAGCAGCTCCAGCAAACGATTGCGACGGTTCTGAGCGAATCCCTGCACTCCTGCTTCCAAGTCGGTAATCTCCGTGGCGGTGTGCTGCAAATTTATGCCGCTGACTCGGTCACGCTCCAGGAACTTAATTTCCAGAAACGCGTCATTCTTAAGCGGCTGCAAAAAGAAAAAGCATTTCAGAATATCGTTGACGTGCGGTTCCGAATTCAATCGGCGTGAAGATGTCGCCGAATCAAGGAAGCAACGCAGACTTGGCAAGCAATACTGACCTAGGGATCAACACCGACCTGGATGGCCGACCGCGATGCTGGTGGTGCGGCAATGATCCGCTTTATGTCCGATATCACGATACCGAGTGGGGCTTGCCGGTTCGCAATGACCAGCGGATCTACGAGAAAATCTGCCTGGAAGGATTTCAAGCAGGACTCAGTTGGATCACGATTCTCCGTAAACGAGAGGCGTTTCGACAACGATTTGCAAATTTTGATTTTACGAAGGTTGCACATTTCAACCCTCAGCAAGTTGCCAAGCTCGTCACGGATGCAGCAATCATCCGTCACCGGAAAAAAATTGAATCTGCCATTAACAACGCGCAACGCGCCATCGAGATGATCGACACCGAGGGTTCGATCACAAATTTTGTTTGGCAGTTTCAGCCCCGCCGCTCCGTCATTCGTACAACTAAAGAGCAAATCCCCGCTTTGACCGACGAATCTACCGCGCTCAGCAAAGAGTTGAAACGTCGAGGCTGGTCGTTTGTCGGACCGACTACCTGCTATGCAATGATGCAGTCACTTGGAATGGTCAATGACCACCTGCGTTCCTGCCAATGGTGGGAAACGGTCGAACAAAAACGCAAAATGCTCCCATAGCTCTGCTGAACAGCACAGTTCGGCTCCGCAATTAAGTGATCTTGGCAGTCACTTATTTTCGGCGGGCATTGTTTTTACTGAACGCATCGGTGAAAGGGCTCCTCTCGAAAATGATGTCCGCCGAAACGCGGGGGTCCCCGGTGGAGCTTAACTCGTCCATCAACCGGCGGTGCAAAGACTTGAGCTCCTCCGCATGCTCGATCGACTTTGCCAAATTGATCATGCAATGAGGATCCGTCCGCACGTCATACAACTCCAACCGCGGACGCTGCCCTACTGCGAATTGAAACAACTCTGGAGTTTCTCGTCGGTGCAACACGACCCAAGCCTTTGTCGGACTGGCATCCAAATCACCAAAGGCCGCAAATGTATTCTCACGCAACAATTCTTCGCCAGGGAATTTAGAGGGGGGACTGCCGAATCCAGGCCCTGTCCCCATCGGCCATCGCTCAGGTTCAAAATTGATGATGTAAAGGTATTGGTCCGTACGAATGGCTCGTTGAGGATAGGGTTTATTATCCGTTCGCGCAGCGGCGACATGTCGCTCCCGTCCCGTGAAGACCGCGTCGCGACTCGGATCGACGAGTCCTGATTCCTTGCTCTCAAGCACCGGTAACAATGAGCGAGCGATCATCGTTTCCGGTACATCGACATCCGCAATCTCTAGAAAAGTTGGGGCTAGATCGGGCAATGAGACAAAGTCATCAACAACACGCCCTGGGTTCCTGATTCCCTTCGGCCACCGAATTGCCAGCGGTACTTTTGTTCCAAAGTCGTACAAGTTGCATTTACCACGTGGGACCCCTGGCATGCCATGATCCCCACTGACGACCAAGATTGTGTCATCGTAAATGCCAACTCGCTTGAGCTCTTCGATGATCACACCCAAACCGGCATCGAATGCAGCAACTTCCCCCAAGTAGTCAGCAAAATCTTCTCGAACAGTGTGCACATCAGGCAGATAAGGCGGCAGTTTGCCTTTGAGATCATCGGGATCGATCCCCCAAAGTTCTTTGCCACTGCCGGCGATCCATTTTCGATGCACATTCGTCGGACCAAACCAATAACAAATCGGTTCATCCCCATCGACGGTCTGATCGTCATCTGCATCAAGGAAAGAACGCACGTTCGCTCGAACCTCGTTGAGCAAGATTTCTTTCGCTGCATCGCGATCCTTTTTCTCCATCACGAATTGCGAAAACCGATTGAACTTCGAACCATTTTTATTGAACGAACAAGCAGCCCCACCATGCGGAGCATTCGCCGGTTTCCCAGGACTCCAGACCTTGTAGGTGTGGCCAATTCGATAACCGTTGGACTGCAGTTCAATCGGGTAGCTGGGAATTGACATATCCCAGATCGCGCCCTGCAAGATTGACGCTCGATTGCAACGCCAGAAATGCTGCCCCGACAACAACGAACTTCGGCAGGGCGTACAAGAAGGTGCACTGACGAACGCTCTCGTAAACAGCACTCCTTCATCGGCGACGGAATCAAAATTCGGCGTCGAAAAATGGTCGTTGATCCCACCCGGTTCCAGCTTCCCGTAAGCACTTGCGTACTGCCCCCAATCGTCCGCGAACGCCATCACGATGTGTGGACGATCAGCCCCACAAACTGGTTCTGAAAACGAGCAAGCCAAAACAAACGCGCCGACGAGGCACCAGTATCGGTTCATCATTACACCAATAACAGAGAAAACATGGGATCAAGTACCGGACATCTTAACGCATCGATCACACCAACCATCGCCAAATCGTGCTTGGCTCGAGAATCAAACCGCTGTGCCGAATTTAAATCCAACAGATTCCTT
>JARGNK010000015.1:0-44597 GCA_029213145.1 Rubripirellula sp.
AGTGATGCTCAGCAGTGATGCTCAGCAGTGATGCTCAGCAGTGATGCTCAGCAGTAATGCTGCCTGGTACCTCGCCAACCGCGGATTCCTGCCAACCAACCCTTACCCCGCCACAGTATGCGGTTTTTCCGCACACCAAGCCTTGCCGGCGCCCCGAAAACCCCCGCCGGCACCGCGAAATCAGGATCTGCCCAGACTTTTACAGGCCTGTTACATAGGTGGCGATTGTTGGTGACATCGAATTGCGGGTTTCTCGTTACACTCCTGACGTCACTCGTTGGCTCGGGTGCCCAATGAACGTTACCAATTGCCTGGAGACCCCATGTCTACCGTTGTCGTCACTCCTCCTAAAGGCCGTCCCAGTTCGTCGCTACGCCCTGCGTCTGACGAAAATGGAGACAAGTCAAAAAAAGAGATTGGCCCCACCACCGCCGATCGAAAACGTTGGGATAACGTGAGCTATTGGGCTGTTGGCTGGCTCGCGTTTGCTCACCTGGTCGTTCTCGCCGCCCCGTTTACCTTCACCTGGACCGGGCTGATCGTCGCCCTCGTGCTGCATTGGGTGACCGGTAGCTTAGGGATCTGCCTCGGTTACCACCGACTGCTCACCCACACCGGCATGAAAACTTACAACTGGGTTCGCTACTTCTACGCGACGGTGGGAACACTTGCAGGTGAAGGTGCCCCACTCGACTGGATCGCCGATCACCGGAAACATCACGCTTGTAGCGATCAAGAAGGTGACCCGCATACACCCAACGATGGTGGCATCTGGAGCCACATTTTCTGGCTCGCCTTCCACACCCACAATGGCGATCGCGTTGCTCACCTGAAACGCTGGGCACCAGATCTTTACAAAGAACGAGGCATGCGAATCCTCGACTACTTGTTCCTGCCACTGCACATTGCGGCCAGTTTGGCCTTGCTAGGTATTGGTTATGCCATCGGTGGGTGGGAACTCGGCCTATCGCTACTCGTTTGGGGAATGTTCGTGCGACTGGTTACCGTGCTGCATGCCACTTGGTTGGTTAACAGTGCGTCTCACATGTGGGGCTACCGGAATTACGAAACAACAGACGACAGTCGAAACAACTGGCTCGTCGCAATCGTGGCCTACGGGGAAGGTTGGCACAACAACCACCACGCATACCCTCGCATGGCTAAACACGGCCACAAATGGTGGGAGTTTGACATCACCTGGCAAGCGATTCGTTTGATGCGTTCGGTCGGCTTGGTTTGGGATGTCGTCGACTACCGTAACGCAGCGGAGAAAAAGGAAATGCAAGCGGCCCGCGAGGCGGCATCTTCCTAGCTCGCTCTGAGTTACACACCGATCAAGATTGCACCAACGCAAAGCGAGGACTCTTAGAGTCCTCGCTTTTTTTTTGCTGCCCCAATACTTCTGAAACCAATACTTCTGAATGAAGGCTATCGCTAAGCCAGCATTCGCCGGCACCTTCGGCAATTCCGCGATCAGCGGACCGTCCAACGATGCTCGAGACGACCAACCTAGCGACCGCTGAAATCAAGGAATCAATGAATCAATGGTCCATAAGTCTAGAATCTGAATCGGCATCGTAGGTCAGCGTGAACTTAGCAGCTTGAAGCGAAAGCGATGCTCACCAAAAGCCTGCCTCGGTCCCCTCCCTTGGCTAGATCGGGGCGGCTCCTAGGAAGTTGCCGGGAGCCGGTTTGCTAGCAACGCAAAGAAAAACTTTTCAATTTACCCTTATCGCTGTTGACAGCTTGGTTCGAAACTTCCTATTTCGATCAAAGACAAAGATACTCACCATTCCTCACGACACGGCTGCGCCGTGATTTGCACCAAGGAAGCGCAAGACGACGGAATGGTTTTGGGTAGTCGAATTTAAACAGAGGTCGTTACCGCGGCCAAATTACCGGGATTTGCGGAAGCTGGCGAAGCTTGTTTTCCATCCCACCAATTGAATGCCTCACCGCGAAGAAGGAGAGTCGCGTTGAACCGCCTCGTACAAGCACACGCCAGCCGTGTTGTCTGCGTTGCCGCCATTTGGCTGATTGCGACGTCAGAAGTCTCGGCCCAGATTCAAATGCCCGCCGGCAACGCGCCGGCTCCCCCCTCGGCTACCCCCGCCAGTTCCGAAGTCGCCTCGATCACCACCGGTCAGAAATGGCTGGCAGATGCTCGCGCAGCGTACTCACGAGCCGACTTCCACCGAACGGTCCAATCGTTCCGAAAGGCTGCAGGGATTGCTCGAACCGTGCCTCAACTGTCACCCGACGTTGAGAAACTGCGCAACCAGTTGCTGCAGATTGGCATCGACAAAGCCTTATTGGCATTGCCCGCCGAATCAACGAATCCCGTCACGGCACTGCCGGCGGTCAACGCCGCTTCGCCGATGCCAACGGCCGATCCGGCTAACCGAAAGCAAGAAACCTTGCGTTTGGTTGCGATCGGACGATCGGCCTTGGACCGGGGTGATGTAACCACAGCCTTGGCGGTCGCACGGCAAGCCGAATCGCTGAAAGTTCCGGAAACGGAGTTCGGCCCTGGTGAACCTCGAGTTTGGCAATTGCTGCTTGATGCTGAATCGGCTGCCCGCCGAAGCGGCATCGCTCTGACTGCGGGGACTGAAGCGAACACCACAGCTAATCCAGTTCAAACCGCTGGCGGCACCGACGCCAATGCGAATCGCGTCGCACAGATGCTGTTCAACGCCGATGCCGATGCAGCGGGGACGGTTCAGCAAATTCAAAACACGGAGCCGGTTCCAGCAACCGAGCCGAATGTTGCCGAGCAAATGCTCAATGAGGGCCTGCAAGCCCTCAGTTCGGGTAACTCTGCCGTAGCACGTGAAAAATTCAAGGAAGCTTGGAAATTTGAGTCACAACTTAGTCCAGCACAACGCAGCCAGCTCAAGGACAAATTGACGTTGCTGCAACCAACCCGAATTCCCGTTCAGGGCGCGGGTCAAAATGCTGAGCTAACGCCGATTCAAAAAGCAGACTTGGAAGCAAAAGATAAGACGCGACGTTTGTTCCGAGAGGTTACCGCTGAATTGGCCAACGCCGAGCAAAGCAAAGTTGCTTCCCCACTGGATGCGTTAGATCAACTCGAACGCCTTCGTCGTCGTGTCGACGGGGCAGATCTTGATGAAGCTGCCAAGCGTTCGATCGCGATGATGGTTGATCGTGCTGTCTTAGACCAAAAGAAGTATATCGAAGCCAATCGGGCCAAGATTGAACTCACGTTGCAGAACGATGCCGTTCGAACGGAAATGGCAAATGAGCAAGCACAGATGGCGGTGATCGACGAAGAGGTTTCCGCCTTGGTGAACACCTTCAACAGCCTGATGAAGGAAAAACGTTTTCAGGAAGCTGAAGTCGTCGCCAAGCAAGTGCAGGAACTCAAACCAGAAGATCCAATTGCGATCAGTATGAAGCATACGAGCCGCATGGGTACTCGGATCATGATGGCTGAGGAAGTCAACGATCAGAAGGAGCTACGTTGGCTCGATTCGTTGCACGACGTCGACATCGCAGCGATTCCACCGAATCCAAACTTGCCACTGACTTTGCCAGATGCCCAAGATTGGCGAATGCTGTCGGAGATGCGACTGAATGCACAAGGTGACGAGAATTCTCGACTCAGCGCGTCGGAGCAAGCGATCGAAAAGAAATTGACGAGCCCTGTCTCGGTCAAATTCACCAATCGCCCTCTCGTAGAAGTGCTCGACGAACTGAGGGCAGTTTCAGGTGTACCGATCGTCATTGACGAGCGTGCTTTGGCCGCTGTTCGAGTCACTTCAGAAACACCAGTCTCATTGCCACAGCTCGACAACATCGCGTTGAAAAGTGCACTGAATCTGATTCTCAACAAGATGGAACTGACCTATGTGATTGAAAACGACGTGTTGTCAATCACAAGCATGGAAGCCAAGCGGATGAAGGTTTATCCAAGAACCTACCGCGTGACTGACTTGGTCACTCCCATCCCGAACTTCACCAGTAGTTACGAAGATGGGTTGGCTGGCGCTTTGCGTGCGGCCTATCAAATGACCCAACCGCAAGCCGATGTCCAAGTGATGCCGGTTTCAATGACTGACTTGGGAACGGGTATGGCTCGCAGCATGTCGCCGAACAGTCTCGGTAACGATGTTCTGGGACAGTACCATTCGATGGGATCGCAGGGAGGGTTCGGATCGAGCTCAATGCCATCCGCTGCTGGCGGTGGTTCCTTTGCGGACTTCCAATCACTGATTGACCTGATTCAAACCACGGTCGTTCCGGATACCTGGGAAGCTCTTGGTGGCCCAAGCACCATGGCTCCTTATCCACAAAACCTGAGTTTGGTAATCAGCACCACCAGTGATGTCCACGATCAGATCTCAGACCTGTTGGAATCACTTCGAAAGCTGCAGAACCTGCAGATTACGATTGAGGTTCGCTTTATTACTCTGGCCGATACATTCGCTGAGCAGATTGGTGTAGATTTCCAGGTCCAGTTCGATGACAACGCAGGTTATTTACCTGATGATGACAGCGGCCCGGCCGTGACTGTTGGCTTCGACGGGATCAGCGGCTTGCCGACTCCTGACTTGGATATTCGCTTCGACAATGGTAGTTTCGGTTTGACGCCTCCCTTTGGCGGCGGCGGCTTGGGAACACCCTCGACAATCGGGTTCGCTATCCTCAGCGACATCGAAGCATTCTTCTTCCTGCAGGCTGCACAAGCTGACAACCGCAGCAATGTCATGCAGGCTCCGAAGGTGACTCTCTTCGATGGACAGTTTGCGTCGATCAATGACCAATCCCAAAGCCCATTCGTGGTCAGCATTACACCTGTCGTGGGTGACTTTGCTGTCGCCCAGCAACCGGTGATTGTTGTGCTCAACGAAGGCACACAATTGAATGTGCAAGGGATTGTCAGCGATGACAAACGCTTTGTGCGGCTCACTTTAGTGCCCTTCTTCAGTCAGATTGGTGCGGTTGACACCTTTACCTTCGAAGGAAGACGCACCACACGAAATTCGAGCCGGGATGAAGAGGATACCGATGGCGATGGCGACATCGACATCACCGACACCACTGATGATGAAGAAATCATCTCTGGTACCACGGTTCAGCTACCAACCTTCGCATTCACATCGGTCAGCACAACGGTCAGCGTCCCAGACGGTGGCACGATTCTGCTCGGCGGTATCAAGCGTCTAAGTGAAGGCCGTGTTGAACGAGGTGTTCCGATCCTCAATAAGATCCCATACGTCAGTCGACTGTTCCGAAACGTATCGGCCGGCCGTGACGCTCAAAGCCTGATGCTGATGGTCACACCACGGATTATCATTCAAGAGGAAGAAGAAGTTGCTCAAACGGGCTTCGATCCAACTCGAAAATAACGATCAATCCGATCTCTAAAATCAAGTACGCCGGCGAGTTCACTCGCCGGCGTTTTTTTGTGGGTCATGACATTTGATCATTTGTTGATTCGCACGAATCGACTTTCTGTCGTGAAGCAAAGGCTCTCACTCGCTTTCATTGATCACCCAGTCGATCGTTGGACACAGCGAAGCAAAAGGGACATCATGTACAAGTCCCACCGGCGCACTTGCGGCGATCTCCTGTCATCCAGTGATTAGAAACTACTTTCTGATCTGCTCGATTACCAACGCGATCGCCGCACTCGACAAGGGCGTACTCATACTGGCAAGCTTGCCCGCGTCACCAGCTGCTTGCGACGGTGTCAGCGGAATGTGCATAAACAGACTCTTGGTTTTCAACCCAAACGAACTTGCATAATGCTGGCTCAAATACAATTCCGCATTGCATAAATAGGTGCCAGCATGGTGAGAAACTTCGCCGGGTATCCCAGCACTGAGAAACGCTTGGCAACACTCACGCAACGGCAAACTAGATCGATAGGCTTCCGGACCATTCTGAACGAGCGGCATACCATTACTCCGAACGTTCAATCCAACCGCCTCCAATTTGATGAGTGTCGATCCAGGAGCTTGCCCCAAGTGGATCGCAAAATCGAAGTCGGATTGTAAATCCTTTCGCAGCATTTCGCTCATCCTAGTCAAATCGACTGGATACCGTCGGGTCGTCAACTCCGCAGTGCCGTCGTACCAATGTGTCAAATCGGCCAGAGCCATCCAGCTCGAGTTCTCAGTCCAACGATCATACGGCTCGAAAGCAGTCAGCAAGATTCGGGTCACGGGATCATTCGTTGCACGCGTGGGGTCAGGGGATGGATCGATCAATCATAGCTCGCCCGGTACCTGTGGTTGTCCGTGACGCCTCTGATTCACTCAGATTCTTTCACGATCATCGCTGGCAAATCCTTCCCCTTGGGGATGAATTTCATTGAAATCGAGTTCACGCAGTGGCGGGTGTTCTTGGTCGTCATTTGTTCACCCAAGAAGACATGCCCCAGATGTCCCTTGCAATTGGAACAAACGATTTCTGTCCGTCGGCCGTCAGCATCCGGCCGACGGATGACAGCTCCATCAATTTCGTCATCGAAACTTGGCCAGCCACAGTGACTTTCGAATTTATCCTCGGCCCGATAGAGACGCGCATTGCATTGCCGACAAATGTAGGTTCCAGGATCCTTGGTCAGGGTATACCCACCCGGGCCAGGCGGTTCGGTTCCTTGCCGCAAAATGACGTACGCCTCATTCGCATTCAACTCGTTGTATTCACCTGTAACACGCTCTTGCTCGTCACTCATCTTTTTTCCTCCAGTAGTTAAATTGGTTCGCTCTGTTGCGGCTCCACGGGGATCGTTAGCGACCTGAGATAAACAGCGCTGTAAATAGAGACGAGATCGGTTGATTTCGGCGGTCACTTTTGCCGTTGAATCGTGAATCGGAATCCCGCGTGGGACCGGGTGCATAAAAATCTCGGTCCAGCCGCGATATTCGATCTCGGCTAAGGCAGCGATGATCGGTACAAAGTTCAGCGATCCGCGGCCCGGCATCTGCAACAGCTCTTGCTCCTTTGGCAGCTTTTTCACAGATCCCATCCCATGCTGCCAAGCGTAAAAAACAGCGATCGAGTTACCCAGTGTGCGAATCAAATCAGCGATCAGCTGTTCATCCTGTGGCAAGTGATAGGGAGCCAATGCGACTCCCAGGTGGTCCGACGGCCGCAACTCCATCAACCACTTCATGCTGTCAGGTGACTGAATCAAATTGTTCGCGTGATTCTCGATTGCGATCGTTACTCCGGTTTGTTCGGCAACCTCTAGATGGGGTTTCATCTGTTCCACAAAATCACCGACCGCACGCTTGAGTTCAGAGCCCTCTAAACCGCGCGGCCCTTTTCCTCCGGTAACAATCGTGCGGCACCCCAGCCGGCCGGCTAAACGCATTTCCGACTGTAAGCCAAACGGCCCTAACTTGTACTGCGTCAAACACCCCAGCTCGACACCAGCTGCACGAAGCTTTCGCTCAAATGCCGCTTCTCCCATTTCGTCCAGCTGCTCGCGCTGATTGCCATGCACCATCGGCCAAAGATCGATTGCCGTGGCACCGATCTTGTTGACCTCTGGCAAGAGTTCCGAAATTTCCGTGTACCCGTACATGCAACTGGGAAGCATGTATCGAAGCGTGAAAGGCGGCGTTTCGGCCAAGGCAGCATGCTGCAGTGACAGAGCGGTGGCAGAGGCGGTAGCAGAAACGATGGCGCGGCGGCGGTTAATTTCCATGCGTCTTAATCCTATTTGGAACTTAACTGGTGAATTGTATTATGGATCACGCGGCGAACCTCATTCCCATCGGAAGTCCTCAGTCGGCAAACAATTTCCATGCCCCAGGTCGGGTTTAACTCTGGTATCACCAGCCGAACCGTCTTGGAGTCAGTAGATAGATCAGCCGAAACGACTTTCAACTGCCGCTCGTTGAAGTGCTTAGAACCGTAATTCTTTGTTCGTTTTAAATCCCAAACCGTCACCTTAAAACGATCCGTTTCGGTGATTATCTTGGGGTCGATGGGATCGCTGAAGGAGATTTCCACTCCATCTTGCCGAGCGTTTAACCCGATTGGCAAATCAACACGATTCCCTTTCTGGCGGATACGAAATAATCCGCCTTCCTGTTCCTGGCGACTACCCGCCCAAGAAAACATTCCGCCAACGTACAACTGGCCATCCGTTGGTGAAAATCGGGCGCGAATCATTCCAGTTGGTAAATCGGGAATCGGTAACTGGCACATTCCACCCTGTGGTTGCCGCTCCCCGCTGGGTAGTGAAACGTGCTCATGCGGCACAACATAAATCCTGCCGTAGCCGTAAGAGAGATTCAGCAAGCTTCCGCCAAGTGGTCCCCAAGCATCTGTTTTCGCCCATAACAATTCGGCCGGCGACCGATCAAAGGAATTCGTGATCCAGCACAAAGGTTGCTGCATCCTCTCGTCAGATGAATCAGTGACGTCGTGATACCCATACATGTTGCCATAGAAACCACCTGGCCGAACCCAGTTGATTCGGTTCTTCGGGTTCCAATGTCCTTCTTGGTCGGTGACGATGAACGATCCATCATCATTTAGACAAACACCGTTTGCAGCACGAAAGCCGGCAGCAAGAATTTCGGTTTCCGAGCCGTCGGGCAGGACCTTCAGTAGCGTGCCGTGGTGGGGAACAACGGCCTTGAGAGCATGGCGGGCTGATTTTGCATAATAGTAGTTGCCCTCGGCATCACGCTGCAGACCCATTGCAAATTCATGAAAGTGCTCGGTCACCTGATGATCACTATTGAAACAACGGTAATCATCCATTTCGCCATCACGATTTTGGTCTCGCAAAGCCACCAACTGATCCCGGCAGGTGACCATCACGCGATCTTCCTCGACCAAAATCCCGAGCGGTTGAAATAGTCCGCTGGCAATTCTGCGCCACCGCAAAACGGAGCCAGACTCGCCTATTGTTTTCAGGCCATCGACTCGCCAAACATCCCCATCCCAAGTGCAGACTGCCATTGCATCGCCCGACGGATAAAAATCTAAACCGGTCACTCGCGTTCGAGCGGACCAAGGATTGCCTTCGGGTCGAACCAATTCATCGACAGCCCAGGCATCCGATTCAAACCAGGTACTTGAGGGTACTTCGACGCTCGTTGCATATTGAGCGGGGCCACCATGAACCAAGACGGTTAAATCTTGCTGCCAGCGGCCCAATGCTTGATCGATCGTTTGCAGCTGTTCATTGGAAATAAGCGAATCGGAAAACACGACATTCCCTTGCAACCGAGGTTCACCCGCATCAATTTGCAGCACCAACTTTCCGTCCATCACTTCGAGTGAACCGTGGCCGTCCATCCCGCGAACCGCAGCACTGAATACCTGGTCACCCCAGCGAAGGATTTGCACACCATCCTCTCGGCTCTCCAACTTTGCATTTTCCGGAACGGCGGAAACGATCATCCTCAGGAGCTCTTTTCGCGGTCCCACATTCAAGGTTCTCGCAAAAATTGGATCATCGGCACTCAACACGACCCCCGGCCGCTCCAAAACCTCGGTCTCGCCGACCGTATAATCAAGAATGACTTGATTTTCGTACCGATGGAGTCCTCGGAATTTGGCCCAACTGTTCGGTAATGGACCATAGCGACGACCGTCCCGGCCCGTCACACGCTGTGTGTCCTCGAAACTCCCCGACTTAGGATCTGCCCAACCTGGGCCCGTGGGAACAGCCGCTCGGATTCGGCCTGATGCCCGCAAGTGGACACCATGTCTGCCATTGAACTGAATCCCATTCCAGTCCACGAACTCGTCTGTCCATGCCGCTGCCATCCGCATCGTATCATGCTCGAACACCATCCAAGCTTGGCCGCGACTGATTCCACCCGGACCTTCATCCAAACGAATCGCGATGGCCTTCTGAGCAATGTTATCCGCGTCACCGAACTGAATCGTCGTGATCAACATTGATCCATAGTCCATCGTCACGAACGGCTGGATGACCTGAGGCTCTGGACCGCGTGAATCTCCCTTCGGCAAGCTGGCCAAATAAGCTGGCGTCACCTTCGCAAATTGCCCGGGGTTTTGCTGTCGAAGAAAGTGCTCACGCAAATAGTGAATCACATCATATTTTTGCTGGGGCACCATCCATGTTTGAGGCACCATCAGTCCACCTCCATGGGTCAATGTTTGGTACATCGAATAGGGATCGTTACCGAATTTGAATTTCCCCTCGCCGAATCGCAAGGCCGTCGGCAAAGAACCTTGCTTATCAAGCGTCCCGTGGCAATTAACGCACAGACCGTCGTAAACCTTCTGTCCCCGCTGCAACGAATCTTTATTCCATTCGGAAATCATGCCGCGATGATCTAAATCTGCTTCATACTCTGGCAAACGCAATTGCAAGTCCTCTTCAGAGGGTTGCAGTTGCTTGGCAACCTCAGGACCGCCATCACGAACAGCGATCAGGTAAGCGACGAGATCTAAGAACTCCTGGCGTCCGCGCAGTGCGTTAACTTGCCCTGACGGCATCAGTGAAACATCAGACTGTTTCTCGAGCTCAACGTCATCCAACTCAATGACCAATCGGTCGGTTGGTAAAACGCCGGTTTGCAAGGTCAAAGATTCGCCAGTTCGCTCCGCCACCAATCCAGTCACCGATCGTCCATCACCGGTCAAGATCTGTACGCTGCGATATTCCTGTTCGACTTTGCCAGACGGCCGCAGCACGGACTCTACCAAATGCAAATCGTCGACAACTCGCTTCCAACTCGACAAATCTGGACCGAGCGATCGATTCCCCCCAGAGTTCAGGTGACACTTACCGCATCCCACACCCGGTGAATGGAATAGGATGGCACCACCGACGGGGTCTCCTTTTTCTCTCGCGTCGGCGGCCAAATCGACCATCTGTTCAGCCATCAATTGCTGTTCTAACGAGATCCGCTGTGCATCACACGGAAGATCAAACAGCGGTGAGATCGCTAAGACGGCGATTAACCAGCGGAAACAGGCCACAAGACGATTCATCATTCGAATACTGGAGAGGTGGAAAGGCAGGGGAACTCAACAGCAGCAGTATAAACGAAGTCAGCGGGCATCGACGTGACGAGCGGATATCTCCTCCTCGCTCACTCAACCCGACCACATCATCCAAAATGCGACTGACAACAATGCAATGGCAAGGAGTCGCTTGAAACCGGCTGCCGGAATGCGGGAACTCAACAACACCCCCAACTGGACGCCGATGATCGCCGCAACCGCCGCAACCGCTACTTGAGGGACAATATCGCCCACCACGAAATTCCTCGCGGACAAAATGACAGCCTTGTAAGTCGCAATTATCAACAAACACTGAGTCACGAACGATTTGTATCTCAGCTGCGACCAATTCTGTTTCAAGGCGAACGCTGCAATTGGAGGACCTGCGATACTCACCGCCCCGCCTAGAAACCCGGCAGCCGCTCCCGCAGCAAAACAAGATCCCTTTCCAGTTGACTCACTTTGCGACACACCTTGATCTCGCAAACTCCAGATCACCATCAGAAAGATTGCCAAACCAGTTCCTCGAACCAGCCAATGCAAAGCGATGGTTTCAAACAGATAAAATCCCAAGGGCAGAAATAGCACAGCCCCCAGTACGGCCTGGAGCAACGAACGCCTTTCAAACCCTTTCCGGTAAGCCCAAGCAGCCATCAATAGCATCGGCACACTGCTTACCGAAACAACGACGTGCGCTGCCCGCACGTCAATCACCAACGCTACCAAGGTGAGTGCGACAATACCGTAACCAAAGCCAATGGCGCTGTGCACAATGCCTGCCGCCAACGCGATCAAGGCGATCGAAGCGATCTCGCCCCATGCATCCATGCTATTCAAGCAACTCTTCCCCGCGTGTCTCACGGCCAAAGGTGACGACAACGGCCCCGACCAGATAAAGCGGTGACAACCACAGTGCCTGACTTTCTGGGGAAATCAAAATCCAGAATCCAAAAACAAAGAAAGCTACCGCAGTGCCCAGCCGTCCCATGTTGAAACAGAAACCGGCTCCCGTGCCACGGAGACGCGTCGGGTAGAGTTCGGGGAAATAGACGGCATACCCGGCGTGCATTCCAAGTGTAAAGAATCCAAAAACCGGCAGAAAGCAAGCTAACAAGAGTGGCGACGAATCATTCGGCAGCATCCACCCAAACAGCAGAATGACAGCACCAAAGGCTACAACGTGGTACAGAATGAAAGCACCGCGTCTGCCAAGCCGATTCGAAATGGCACCAAAAAACAGCAAGCCCAAGCCGCCACCGATCGTGTTGAGCGTCATACTCAGCATCTCGTTGCGTTTGATCTCACCCGCGTGTTTTTTCAGAGCCTCCGCCTTTTCTAACTGAAACTTCTCGCTTTCTGCTGACGTCGCATCTGCCCCCGGATTGACAACTTCCTCTACCTTTAAAGCATCCTGCTGGGCACGACGGAGCAAGGCATTCTTTCCGTAAATATGGATCCCCCAAAAAGTCACCAATCCGATTGTGGCCAGCGTCACACCGACAATCGTGGACCGCAGATTCTCGCTCGAAAATAAATCTCCAAGCCTACCCGGTTTTTGAGATGGATCCTCTGCGGCTCGCTGCTGGGCACGCGTCCAAGACTCCGGCTCATGAAGCTTCCAGCGGATCCAAAGAGTCAGCAGTGCTGGCAGAACGCCAATGGCAAATCCAATCCGCCATGGATCCCAACCCGCACTCGCGATACGAGCGTTGACAGCCTCGTTACCAATCAACATTGCCACGGTCGCAGCAGCTAACAACGTTCCAAACACACTGCTGGAATGAAAAATCGAGCCCATCACGGATCGAGACCGAGTGGGCATGACCTCCGCAACCATCGCAGCGGCCACGGCCCATTCACCACCAACCCCCATCGCCACCAGGAATCTCAACACAACCATTTGCCAAGGCGCCTGGGCGAACGCACTGGCACAGGTGAATAAGGAATAGAACAGAATCGTCAGCACCATTGTCTTGGATCGACCGATTCGATCACTGACAACACCAAAGAAGACTCCGCCGAAGGCACCACCGAGCAGAAAGAATCCGAACGCGATGTTATTCCAAGATCCGACCGAAGCATTGTCCGCGTCGACCCCCAACAAATCTGGCATGGCGTCGCGCATCGACGCGACGAAAATCTGCCCCTCAAACACATCGAACACCCAGCCAAGGGAAGCAATCAACAACACCGTCCATTGATAACGGCTGATGCCTTGATTCCACTTCAAAGACGTGTTCGTCGATTCACTCATGTTCATTACTCTGTCAGGTTGCAGTCAGATTAACGACAATCTTAGCTTGATGCGTGAGCCCGTGGGTTCAACCAAGCTCTTTTGCGGCTACTTTACTGAGTGCGATGCATTTTCATGGCTGGCGACCGAAAACAGCGGCAACCGCTGACCGGGACAGTTCGCACAGCAAATCTTTTGCCTGCAAAACCGCTTCGCTCCGGGTCAACCCACAGCTTGCTGAGTCTGCATTTCAGCCAAGGAGGCAGTGACTTTGCGAGTCCCGGAAAAGGGTCGGCGGGCATGCATCGCGATCGTATTGTCCACCAACACCACATCGCCAACCACCCACTCAAGGTCAAACGCCAATTCCTCAGCAATTTCGACCGCTGCTTTCACTGCATCCGCGTCCAAGGGCGTCCCATCACCATGCTGAATCGCTTTCGATGGATCATTACGTTCATCTTTCCACCCACAAAAAGCCGCAATCAATTGGTTAAAAAAGACACTTCGACCGTCTTCGGTTTGCATCACGGCGGGCAGGGCAGGGGTGACTGCCCGAAGCGATCCATCACCTAACCACTGCCATGAATAACCTAATTCGCGCAGGCGGGATTCAGCGGCATCGGCATTGTCGACTCCCAATGTGCTTCGCCAACTACGGCCCATTCCAGAACCCGCGTCGTCGCTATCAGGCATCACGTTGCTATACCTCAGTCCAAGCTGCCGACATTGTTCAACAAATTCGGGGCAGCGTTGCTCAAGTCGCTCCAACAACACATCAGAGCGACACAGCGGTGTTTGGCCTCCTTCCTCAGCAACAACTTCGCAACTGAACAAGATCCATTTAGGAAATAGAGGCGTCTGAGCCATCTCGTGATGAAAAAATATCCGCACGTTGGACGGTGCCTCGTTGGCCGAAATGACTCGCTCCGTTCGGTTGACGCGAAGATCATTGGAAAGCGACTTTTCGTAGGGAAAATTGTCCAACGATAACGCCTGAATGATCACGTCGAAATCATCTGCACCCTGCACAGGAAATCCACGCAGCAAAACCGCGCCATGTTTTGTTGCTAATTCCAGCAGTTTGTCTCGCTGCGACGAAACCCAATCTACCGTTGAATCGATCGTCTCCGCCGAATCCCCACAAATATAGGCGAATGGAAAGACCGTCCCTCCATGGGTTTGCTGGCCATCAACCTGAGCAATTTCAACTCGCATCGGTCACTCGTATATCGGGAAGAAGGTATTGAAAGCCAACTCACAAAAATCGCCGGGATCGTTGAATCTTCGATTCACATTCAACGAAGAAATTTGATCCATCTGTTCTTGGGTCAATGCAAAGTCGAACAGTTGCAAGTTCTCTTTCAGTCGTTCCGGATTCGAAGATTTTGGAACGATCGCCGTACCCCGCTGCACGCCCCACCGCAGACAAACTTGGGCAGCAGTGCGATCACATTGCTCCGCAATCTTGTGGATCAGTTCGTGCCTCAACAGAGATTCGCTTTGCTCCGCCATGTTTAATTCAAAATAGGACTGTGCTCCAAGCGGCGAAAACGCAGTCACTGCAATCCCTGATTCCTGGCAAAAACGAGTCAGTTTTTCCTGGGTCAGGTAGGGATGCATCTCGACCTGCAACATCGCTGGGGCGACTCGAGCCTGGTTCAGCAAGTCACGAAGCAACGAAACAACAAAGTTGCAAACCCCTATTTCACGCACTAACCCCGCGTCGACCAACTCTTCCATCGCTTGCCACGTTTCGATGATCGGGACCTGATCAGGAATGACTTTCGGATCTTCCGCATCGGGATCCGCAAACCAGCCCGGCGGATAACGCTCTTCGATCGGCACGTATTTTTGCGCGATCGGGAAATGCATGAGGTATAAATCGAGATAATCAAGCTGCAAGTCCTGCAGTGATTTTTCCAATGCTGGCCTGACATGTTCCGGCCGATGGTAGGTGTTCCACAGCTTGGAAGTGACCCACAAATCCTCCCGTTTCACATCACCACGGGATAAAACATTCGACAAACCTTCGCCGGTCTGTATTTCATTCCCGTAATCAGCCGCGCTATCAAAATGCCGATAACCGCACTCCACTGCCGACTGAACAATGCTTGGCGTCTTGTCCTGGTCAATTTTCCATAGTCCAAGCCCAACCGCCGGTACATCGCGGCCGCTTGCCAGTTTAACGGTATTCCCTGCTATCTCTGCGATGATATTATCTCCTGCTACGCGGAGTTGGATTGCGAATCAGATGTATTAATGTAACGCTTCAACGCCCTACTCGGGAGTGAGGAGGGCAATCGTCAGCCTGGAGAAATTCATGAGTGAGAAGCCGGTAAGATTTGGGCTCGTAGGATTTGGTGCCTGGGGCGGACATCACGCCAACGCCATCACGGTCACCAAAGACGCTGAATTGGTCGCGATCGCGGCACACAGTCCTGCATCGGTTGAGCGGGCTAAAGAAGCCTATCCGGATGCGACTGTCTATGCAGACTATCGGGAACTGATCGCACGAGACGATTTAGATATCGTTGATGTCGTCGTCCCGAGTTACCTGCACCATGAAGTGGCGATGGCGGTACTCACCGGCGGTAAACACCTGCTGCTTGAGAAGCCAATGGGAATCTCATTGGACCAATGCGACGAGATGATCCAAACCGCAAAACAGCACGACCGACTGCTAGCGGTAGGTCACGAACTGCGACTGTCATCAATGTGGGGCAAAGCCAAACAAATGATCGAGGAGGGGTTCATCGGCAAACCGCAGTACGCATTGGTTGAATTGTCTCGCAACCCGTACCGCATGGGCGCGGACGGATGGCGGTACGACATTGACCGGGTCGGCAGTTGGGTCCTCGAGGAGCCGATTCACTTTTTTGATCTCGCGCGATGGTACTTGGAATCCTCAGGACAACCGGAGCGGATTTACGCAACCGCCAACTCACGTCAATTAGAACGGCCCGAATTGCAGGACAACTTCAGTGCAATCATGCACTTCTCCGGTGGCAGTTATGCCGTGGTATCCCAAACACTCGCTGCCTTCGAGCATCATCAAACCGCCAAAATCACTGGCACGAAGGGGGCCTTGTGGGCGTCCTGGAGCGGCGCAATGGACCGAACCCGTCATCCAACCTTCCAACTACGCGCCTTCGACGGGAACGAAGTAACCACAGTACCCATTGAGAAACCAACGGGAGAATTGTTCGAACTGGAAGATCAAATCGCCCGAATGGTCGACGCCGTCCGCAGCGGAACGCCACTTCATTGCACCGGAGAGGATGGGCGTTGGTCAGTCGCAATGTGCCTTGCTGCCGAAGAATCAATCCGAACAGGCGAAACCGTCTCCGTGAGCAATTAGCAGGCGATCCCCAATCAAGTTGCTAACCAATTGCGGAGTGTTTCAACATCTTGCTTGATCGCCGACAAATGCTGAGGCACCATTTCCGGGCGGCGGTGATCGAAGTACTCTTCATGTAATGAGATCGGTCCAGCAAAATCGGTTCGCTGAACGATCTTGAGAAATTTGCGATCAACCCGTCCCTCACCCAGCGGAACATTGACAGGGCGGGCTTCGCCCTGCCTCCAAATAAAATCTTTGACGTACAACGTCTCGATCATTGGGCGAATCATGTTGAGTGTTGCCTGCCAAGCCATACCACCTTCGGCTGTAGCGTGGCGAATATCGTAGGCCAAGCCAATATCTTCGTTTGCGATTCCCTTCATCGCCAAACGAAGATCCCATAAAGCCGCTCCCATGTAGTCACGCCCCGCGTGATTCTGATAGAGGCCTTGGATTCCAAAATCGTGATTCATCGCCGCCAAATCACGGATCTGTGGACGCCACTCATCCAATTGCGCAAGCACGCTCTGATTCAAGTCGTACTTAAAGTATTTCATTCGATAACGCTTGATCCCGAGCGTTGCAGCGGTCCGTAACACTCGTTCCGTCAGCGGATTTTCAGGATCATTGACATCAGTCGTCATCACGGTGATTTCGAGGTTTCTTTTCCGCAGAGCCTCTACCAACCGTGGCAACCTTTCTTCAACCTCGTCCGGCTCCACATGCCCACCCTTACGGATTGGTGCTTCGATCCCATCGACACCAATCTCCGCCATGCGATCTGCCAACTCATCAAAACTTAATGAATTAAAAGGCTTTGTGAACACACAAATTTTGTTGTGCGTTGGCTGGGAATCGTCAGCGGCAGCGATCGAACCACAGGCAGCAACACCTGCCGCCGCACTCATTAAGAGTTCGCGTCGTCCTATGGCTAGAGAATGTCGCAGCATCATTTGGCTCCCAAAGATAGGTAAGCGAATAGATCACGGATTTGGTCATCCGTCATCTCTTTCAAAACGTCTGCGGGCATCAGCGATGTGGAGATCGCTTTTAGAACTTCAATCTCATCGCGTCCGACCGTTGTGGTTTGATTATCAGCATTTCGGAGTGTGACCGTATTGGAGTCTTGCGAGGCAATCATCCCATTCAACGCTCGCCCATCGTTCGTGAGCAGCAAATAAGACTGGAATCCTTCGCGAATCTCCAAGCTGGGGTCCACTATCGCGTTCAACCAGAACGTCATATTGCCGCGATCGTAACCATCGAGCGGAGGCCCAACTTTCTTTCCAGATCCGAACAACTGGTGACAGTTTCCGCACCGAGCCTTGAATTGCTCCTTCCCTGCCTCTGCGTCACCCGCCGCAGTCGACAATAGTCTCTTCAAGCGATCGACCTCCATCACAAACTGCGGCCCCGAACGATCCAGTGCTTTCCCAAACGCTTGTTCGACAGCCGCCACAATTTCCGGCTGCGGATAAGCCCGCAACTGCTGGATTACATCGGTTGGTATCTGGTCACGCCGAACACGCCAAGCATTCAAATCATCCAACAGAAGTTTTGCCCACGCAGGACGGGTTGCCAATGTCCGAGCCGCAGTTGAACGGAGCCCATGTTCACCGGAAATTTGGCTTCCAAACGCCCCCAGCAACGACCGTGCGATGGACAGATCGTCGTACTTCGCCAACGATTGAATCGCGACCCGCTGAAGAGACGGCTCCCCCGTCCCGCGACCGGTCGCCAATTGTACGAGCGTGGGCACAGCTTTGGGATACGCGATTTCACCAAACACATTGGCGACTTCCAACTGCACTCCCAGATCGACGGATCGATCACGAAGTGCTGCAATTGATTGATCTACTGCAGTTGCTTTTCCCTGCCGTAAACCTAACACCAAACCATGGTTGCCAAGCGATGCCTGATATTCGTCCAAGGCTTCAGCCAAAGCGTCAGGCAACGCGGGAAGAGGCCGGCCCTGGAAAGCACGATTCATTCCCAACATCAATTGGCCGCGAGCATCTGCCGATGGTGCCATTTCCATCAAGCGAGCGCAGTACTGCAACTCCAATGGCGACGCAGAAGCCGCGTAACGCTGCATCAATCGACTGGCGATGTGAGTTTGAAAAATCTTCTCCGACCAAAGCTCGGGATCACTCAACAGACGCTCGATCTGCGACCACTGACCGACGTGCGATTCGAGCGCCCACCAAATCATTAGTGGCTGATGCAAATCCTGCAGATCTTCACCTCGGCCGAGTAACGCCTTGATCACAGGGATCGCGTCCTCGGCACCAATCCGCTTCGCAGTCGAAGCCAATTGGCTGCGAACTTGAGAATCGTCGTCGGCTGCGGCGAGTTCCACGAATCTCGGATGGCTTTGATGTCGGTCACCCAGCAAACGCACGACCCAACGTCGAATATTCGGATCCTGATGACCAAGCCAATCATCGACGCGTGCCGGCGTCAGCTGTCCCATTAGGTTGACGGCCCAAACAGCTTCCAGCGATCCTGCAGCAGCCATTACATCTAAACGCCCAAGTACCGAATCATCTCCTCGCCAGCCGAGTTCTAGCACCGCGCGTTGCCGGACCCATTTGTTGGCGTGTTGAAGTTTTCCCAACAACTGTTCGCTAGAAATCTCATGCAAATCACCCTCCTTATAAACCGGGGTCGCCCCCTCGGGAACGATCCGATAGACCCGCCCGCTCTCCTTGTGCCAATCGTCGGTGGGACTGACGTGACTGAGCCGTGTGTCGTACCAATCCGCCAGATACGCAGCTCCATCCGGCCCAACACCTGCGTATACGGGACGGAACCAACGATCTGAACTATCGATGAGGTTCGGATCATCGACAGTCCGATAGGTCGATCCATCACGCATCCGCCGACTGTTCCATACGAGATTGTGCAACGCGTTGGGCGCGATAATGGATCCCTCAAATTCCGATGGAAACAGCCCGCCTTCGTAGATACAAAAGGCCTGGGGAAACCGCCGCCCATCACCCTCAAAACGCATCGCGGAAAAAAAGCCAAACGCATAAGGATTGGTGAGTGGACCGTGCTTGCCCCAATTTTTCGCTGAATAGCTGCCTTGCGGGAAATACCATCCACGGGTGTTGCCGCCGTTGGTTCCAGTAAAGACACGCCCTTTGGAATCAATATCTAAGCTGAAGGTGTTTCCACCGCCTTCTGCATAAATCTCGAATACTCGAGACTGCGGATGGTAACGCCAAACGCACTGACCCTGGAAACGAACGCCTTTGGTCACGCCTGAACTCACATCACCAACCGTGGTACTGCCGTTACTCCCATACAACCACCCATCAGGCCCCCATAACAAACTGTTGGCGACGGAGTGAGTATCTTGCAGACCGAATCCAGTGAGATGAACTTCCGGATCGCCATCAGGAACATCATCCCGATCAGCGTCTGGATATCTCAGCAAGTAGGGCGGATTGAGAACCCAGATGCCACCACCGCCAACCTGAACCGCCGTGGCAATGTTTAAACCATCAATAACGTTTTTACTGTGATCGAAAGTCCCGTCCCCGTTGGTATCTTCCAGCACCGTTATCCGGTCAACCCCCGGAATGCCCTGCGGTGGCGGATCTGGCACCTTATCAAATACCGCGCGCAAGTGCTGATCAAACCGAATGACCTTCAACCCCGCTGGGTATTGATACTGTCGATATTGAACAACCCACAATCGACCTCGGGAATCCCATGACAAGAACAACGGTTGCGTAATCGTCGGTTCGTGCGAGACCAACTGCACATCAAAACCGGACCGAACCGCAAACTCATTGACGGCAATTTCAGCTGGAGTGGGTGGCGACTGATCAGCCATCACCCCGCGGCCACCAAAGGTTCGCATAATCTCGGCAACCTGTTCGTTGCCTGCCCGATTCAGATCGAGCTTTGCTTCCTGGCCCGCACTCTGAGCATCCGCACCCTGAGCATCCGCACCCTGAGCATCCGCACCCTGAGCATCCGCTTTGCTTTTGACCGGTTCATCCTTTGCAGGCTCTTGTGCGCACAATTGAAGAAAGCCAAAGGATACCAATCCCAGAATCAACCAAGATGTCTGTCGCATGGTCATAAGGACCCAACCCTGTCCAGGAGAAAAAAATGCAGGCGAAGACTCAACGAAACACCGGTGGCAGATGCCAGATTCACGCGATCATGCCAAGATGTCGCGCAACACGTTTCCGTGCACATCAGTCAAACGAAAATCGCGGCCCGCATAACGATACGTAAGTTTGTGGTGATTCATTCCAAGCAAGTGTAGAACCGTAGCCCAAAGGTCATAGACCTCGCACCGATCCTCCACAGCATGATAACCCAATTCATCAGTCGCCCCGTAAATAACTCCACCTTTCACACCGCCGCCACAAAGCCAAACACTGAAACCAAATGGATTGTGGTCCCTACCGTTACTACCTTGCGAAAACGGCGTCCTACCAAACTCTCCTGCCCAAACTAACAAAGTATCTTCCAACAATCCAACTCGACGAAGATCCTTGACCAATGCTGCAATCGGTTGATCAACCTGCAGCGCCATTTGCCCGTGCCCCTTTTCTAGAGCACTGTGCTGGTCCCACGGGTTAGCAGCACCACCGGCACCGATACCACGTGTCAAACAGCTCAACTCAATGAACCTCACACCACTTTGAACCAACCGGCGTGCCAACAGGCACTGCCGGGCATAGGCCGCCATCGCCGCATCAGGCGAATCCACACCATACAGATCACGAGTTTCCTGAGACTCCTCGGAAATGTCACACAATTCGGGTACAGCAGTCTGCATCTGAAACGCTGTCTCGTAATTTTTGATAGCTGCTTCAATCTGTGGATCCTCTGAGGAGGCTCTTAAAAACTTTCGATCCAATTGACGGACGAAATCCAGTCGCCGACGCTGAGTTTCTAGGGCATCGCTACCGCGAATATTGCGGATTGCTTCCTGTTGATCTGCTTTCAAGATCGATCCCTGATGTTGCGCTGGCAAAAAGCCATTGCTAAACAAAGCAACACCGCCGTGTGGAGGTACTGCATTCCCGCTTTGCAGAACCACATAAGCCGGCAGATTTTCACTTTCACTGCCTAGGCCATAACTACACCATGCACCTGCACTTGGATGCCCCATAAAGGGAAATCCACTGTGCATGAAAAAGTTGCCTTGTGCATGCTCGTTGACGGGTGAAGTCATTGACCGTACGACTGCCAATTCATCCGCAACACCACCAACCTGGGGAAACATACTGCTAATCGAAATCCCAGACTCGCCCCATGGTTGAAATTGAAATGGGCTGGCCATCACGCTACCGTTGTTGTTGAACTGCGTTCGCTCAACGCTGACTGGCATCGACTTGCCGTGCAACTCCTTTAACTTCGGCTTGGGATCAAAGGAATCAACATGCGAGACACCGCCTGACATGTACAGAAAAATCACATGTTTGGCCTTGGCCGGATGATGAGTCGCGGTAAACGAACCACGTGTCTCGGATTGCATCAGGCTGGCAAGCGCAAGGCTGCCGAAACCGGCTGAACAGTCCCTGAGCATCTGGCGTCTCGACCAAGGCGTTTCTCGCTTTCGACTATCGGACATAAATAAATTCTTTCATCATCAAAGAGGCATGGGCCACATCGATCCATGCGACCAGTTCAGAGGATCGACGCGCGACAGCACCCAGCGAGCCGAGCTCTGTTTCCAGCACTTCAATACGTGCTTCAATCTTCTGCAATTCGGCTCGCTGATTTCCAGACATTGCCGCCCACAGTTGCTCCCGAGTGACCGAATGAGAACCGTGGGCAAAGCTGGCGGCGACCTCCGCCTCACTCAGCGCCCTATCATACAACCTCGCTTCGTCAATCTTACCAGCCAGCAAGCGATTGCCGGTTGCTGGCAAATGCCGCACGCCAAAACTCACGATCGCGTCACCAGCTTGAAATCGATTTGGACCATTACTCGCATAGGACTTGCCATAGGGCTCACCCTCGCGATAGCCAACAACCCGTCCATCGCTGTGGTACACGATGGCAACGTGCACATACCGCTCATCTGCGGAGTCTTCTGATGCTCCAAAAAACGGTCGAGTGCGACGAAGATGGTCACTGCCAGCCATCCAATGCCCAGCAACGGCTTCCCCGAAAACAATCGAATCGAACTCGCCGCCATCTTTGGCTTGTACAGTGACGACCCCGCCACCACGTTGTTGCAAGTCGTCTAAACGCACCCAAGCTTCTAGCGTCTTCTCCGTCAAGGTTTTTGGCAGGACTCCCGTCGTAACATAGCCGCCTGATTGAACAACGAGTGCGCCATCTTCAATCCTCGCGGCTCCCTGGCCAATACCATTCAATGCCCCAAGTGAGTCACTCAAATCTTCATCAAACGACCAACGCGCCAATGGACGAGGCGGTTCAACGGCAACAGAAACCCGCGCCGATGGGTCCTCGATTAAACGCTGACGGATTGGACCGAGAATTCTTTGAGCCAAACCCCTCTGCTGCTTGAGCTCTTGCTTTAGCTCTGCACTCCGCTTCACTTCTCCAATCACCTGTGCGCGAGTCGCACCGAGATGGTCCAGATAAAGTTTTTTTTCTGTTTCAGTCGGCGACCGCGAAAACAAACGCACAAACAACTGCTCAATGCGTTTGCCATCAGAATTCAAGGATGAGTCACTCAATAGATCCTTGGCTAGATCAGACGCGACTTGACCGACTTGGGTAGCGTTCATCATCGTCAGAGACTGAGCCGGTATATTGGTATCGTCACGTCGCCCAGTTGTGCTGAAGGGCTCTGGAAAATCGAAGGCCCGCAAGAAGGGATCCAAGGAATTCCGAATCACCCGAACGTAAATGCTGCGCCGATTCGCATTCCCATCGACCGGGGGCCCAAACATGGCCAGATCATCCAGTCGCTCAGCGACCATCAATAGAGAGTCGCGGATAACTTCTGCCTCCATTCGCCGAACATTGGCGTGAGACAATAATCGATTTGCGGGATCCAATCGCCTTGCGTCATCCGACGGACGCGAGGACTGCTGCCATGCCTTAGAAGTAACCATCAGTCGGATCATTTTTTTCAATGACCATTTCTCTTCAACCAATCGAACCGCTAACCAATCAAGTAGTTCAGGATGCGATGGCTTTGCACCTAGCTGTCCAAAATTGTCCGCCGTTTCAACCAAGCCGCGACCAAAAAGGTGATGCCACAAGCGATTGACGATCACGCGCCGCGTCAACGGATTTGATTCGTCCAGCAGATCATCGGCCAATTCAAGCCGCCCGCTCTGGGATGTCTCATAGGGTGTCGCATCAAACGCTTCCAAATATCGCCGAGGAACTAAATCTCCAGGTTCCTTGTGATTGCCACGAATAAAAAGTGGCTGCTCTCTACCGACTGTTTCATCCAAACCGGGGACTCGAACGGGGACGGGGATTTCTGATTCGAGTTTGCGGTATTGCGTCCTCAGGGCCGACACATCGGGTAATTGACTTATTCGATTGGGCAACCATCCCAACTGCAGGCACCGATCGAGTAAAAAAGCCTGATCATTGCCAAGCTTCCCGGCTTCCCAAGCCACGATTGAATCCTCGATTGCTTGGACGTAAACGCTCACCAAATCGTCATAGGAATTCGGTTTCGCATCGATTGCCAAAACTGCTCTTAAAGCTTCATCGTGGCTTACCGGCGGCGTCTTGCGAGTGGTAACAACGACGTCACTTACACCAAACCACGAACGAGCTTTGTCTTTTACTAGCAACGGCGCATCCTGAGCAGTAACCAATTCCACGTGCATGGAATCACCGGACCAATACGACAAATCAAACCTTTGCCACTTCCACTCTGGAGTCAACGTCCGAATCGGGAAGACCGTACCGTTGCGTGGATAATCTTGCACGACATATCGCAAGGCAGCGTCGCCTCCCCCGAAGGCCCGAACCCAAAGCTGCTGCCCAGGCTCAATCAAGTGATCTTGTGAGGTCAGACGCGCTGGATGTTTTGTTGAAATTTGATGAGAGAATATCCCTGCGGGATAGATCCCCTGCAAAACACGATCGCCCTCGACAGCAATTGCGAACTCACCTGCGGTAGAAGGAGCAGGGTTATCCAAGCCAATACCATGTCGATACCACTGCCGCACATCAGAGCCACGGGTGAAGTCCCAGTGGGTGTCAGTATTCGCGTTCTCAGTGGTCAACTGAAACTGCTCCGCCTTGCTGGCCCAATCACGTTGAATGATGCCCTCAACCGCACCTTTGGCTTTGACTAATTCAGCGACTAATGGATCTTTCAGTTCTGCTGATTCGAACTGTGGTTCCTGCAAGAAAGAGGCCAAGTCCCGAAGGCCACTCGATCGCCAATTCCGGATGATGGCAGCTTTGATTTGCGGCTTCAAATCAGACAAAGATTGACGATTTAGGTTCTGTTGCTCCGGCAAGTCAATCACCTGACGAGCTGGACGGCAGGAACTAAGAATCCCAAACAATGCGTAATAGTCCGCTTGGCTGATTGCATCAAATTTGTGATCGTGGCAGCGAGCGCAAGAAACTGTCAGCCCCAGAAACGCCTTGGAAAATACATTGATCTGATCATCCACAAACCGAACTTTCTCATCCAAGACATCGGTAGGTGCAAACCCATGGAATACCATTCGCCAATGAACGGTCCCAACCACTGACTCGTTAATCCCCATCGCCTCATTAATGCGAGGTGTCTCAAGTAAGTCACCGGCAACATGCTCTCGAACCAACTGGTCATAGGGAACATCATCGTTCCAAGCGCGGATGAGATAATCACGGTAGCGGTAAGCGTTATCAATGCGGGGATCACCCTCGCTACCATGTGATTCCGCGTAGCGAATCCAATCCATCCAGTGTCGGGCCCAGCGTTCACCGAAATGTGGATTCGCGAGAAGCTCGTCTACCAGGTCACTAACTGCTTGCTGCTTATCGGTTTCGAAGTTCGCTGACCAGCGAGCGAACTGCCTTGGATTTGGTGGTAAACCGATCAGAGCAACAAACAGACGTCGAATCAAAGTAGCGTTTTCAGCAGGCAGACCGCGTTGTAGCCCCGCATCAAACAACTTTGCATCGACAAATCGATCGATCGGGTGACCTGCGTCGCCGGATGGGGGCGTCAGATCTTGTATCGCCTGAAAACTCCACCACTGCTTACGACGCTCTCGCGTCGCCTCCCACGAAGTGAGCGCAGCAAGCTCACTCGAGGAAGGGGGTTCATCACGGGGATCCGGAGCTCCCATTTCAATCCACTTCTCGAAGTCCCCGATCACGGCATCATTGAGCCGCGCGCCCCCCTCTGGCATTTCGACGCCCTCGATATCGTGCTTCAACACCGCGATCAGCCGGCTCTTTTTCGCGTTTCCCGGAACCAGGACATCTCCACTAGCCCCTCCCTTGAGCAGAGCATCCCGGTAGTCAACGGACAATCCCGCATCGGCGTTGTCAGACGAGTTATGACATTCATAACACTGCTCAATCAGAACAGGACGAATCCGAGATTCAAAGAATTCAATCTGCTCCGCCGGAATCAACGGACGTTGCGCTATCAAGCAAGAAGCGAAAAACGAGAAGACAACAGCGACAATGCCGCGAATGCAAATAAAATTCACACTGACTCCAAAAACCGAACCGGACGATGAGACGTCGCTAGTGTAACGAAAACAGTCACACAACGGCTGCTGGCAGCTCTAGACGGAGAGTACAAATCTTAATCAGCCGAGAAATCAATCGCGGCCAACACGAACCCCTTCTTCGGTCACCCCTAAAACGATGCCACCGCCTGGCAGTATATGGCCTCCACGAACAATGAATTCGCCCACCAACGCAGCTCGCCCCTTGGACGTACCATAACCCCTTGGATGTACCATAAACGGCCTGAACCTGCGAAACGCTGGTTCCACGAACTTCTCGCGATTGACGGACTTCAGGGGCCAACAACTCTAGCCGGAGCATGTCCGATAAATCGGTGCTCGAGAGCGCACGAACTTCACAGAGAACCGCGGGGTCATATTCATTCACGCAAAGCGGCGCATCGAGCAGACGCTTCTCGCAGGACATCAAAGGCTTACTGGTGACGGCCTACGATTGATAAGAGATTTCGGTCACGTCGGTTTCCGCCAAATCTGACTCATCGGGTTGCGTCAACAACGCCACGATCAACCCGATCACTAACACCACAACCAAAAGCGGCTTCTTACGAAGGTCGGATTTATCTGAGCCGGGAACAGATCGTGACCTGGCTTCTGATTCAGAGGGCATGACCAGACTCCTTCATTAAGCGCCAAGCCGCTGCTCCAGATGCCCCGTAAGGAATTCTCAAAACCAGCGTGGCCCGACACGGCTGATCCTCTAGTGCCTCCTTCGATCCATCCGCTGAATCGGTCGCCCCAACTTCGCGATCAAGCTTCAACTCACTGCAGTCGATTGGCTGAGAAAGCGTGGGCAAACGGTGAAGAAAACGACACAAGACGGTGAAAGAGCCTTGCACGACGCAAGAGACATTCAAAACAGCGACTCATTGCCCCACCTGACGGTCCCCCTCCTGGATCGAAAAAAGATGCAGTAGAGACTCCTCGCCCAACGCCAACAAAGCCCCCTCCACTGACTTGAAATCGACTGCCGCTGGCAAACAGGCAGCAATTGCTTTGATCGCAAATCCAAACGATCCTGCTCCTCGAAGCCAGTCTTCGATCACTCAAACCATTGGCCTTGGTTTTCGAGCAAAGCGATGGCCTCACCCAAATCAATCTCGTCGCTTCCGCAACGCACCCAAGCAATCGAAGCAACCGAAGCGTGGCCTAAGAAACAAACCCATGCGATTGCCAAAATCAGCCCGATCGATGTCGAGGCACCCAGCGTATGACATCGTGGAACAGTACCAACCAAAGCAGCAGACAAACCTCTGCAACTTACTTTCCCAGACTTATCTTTCATGGCAGCACTCTGGTGGCAATGGGAATGCCAGTCACCTGCACATGCTGCAAGCCACTTAAGTCCAACACAGAACTATCAGCCGTTGCCGCATTCCGCTGTTCGACGTCGAAACTCTCGATTCGATCCAAGTGCTCAAGTCGATCCAACCAACTTCGCCGGGACGACAAATCCTTCGATCTCAAATCTATCGAAAGCAGAGGCGGCAATTTCGCAAGCGGGCCAGTCTCCACCGGCAACCGCAATTGCAAGGTGTCAATGAATATCGCTCGATCTGCTGGCCGCAACGTCCACGCGATACAGGCCAGAGCCTGCAATGCGATGTCATCCGGCTTGGCAGAATGCACCACGTTACACCATTGCCTGTGTTGCCGATTCCGTGACTACAATGCGATCACATCCTCTCGCAACTGCCGGATCGGTAACGCAGCCCAACTAATTTTTGCATTTCGCTCAGAGCGAAGATACGCACTACGAATTGACTTGGCGAGAACAACGAAAAAAGACAGCGACCAAGAAGACCACCACGGTGATCGAACTGCGACTCACCTGCCGCCCGCGGGCACGCCTGCGGTAGGAAATCGGCAACAGATCCGGTGAAACCAACGAATTCGATTTTTGACGACTCATTTCGACCTTGCCCCCATTCCCCAAGACTTGTCGAAATCAACAGCAGAGAATGCAAGTGACAACGCTACCGCCACACCGGCATCCGACAGCTGCACCGGATTCACTTGTCGATTCAATTCGTCGTAGTGAGTGTCACTCCTGGTCTACTCGACCGCTCTCTTCTTGGGATCAGGGCAACCCGTCTTGGGATCAGGGCAACCCGCCGCTGAGCGAGAACAACGCGGTCGAGCCCGACCGGCATACCGCCAATTCGCAGCAGGGCGGCCCAACAAGTTGGCCAGCAGCGAGTCAACCCCAGGAACCTCAGCAACTCGACCGCACAGCAACAATGGCAAATCAGGATTCACCGTTCCACCAAGACGACCTGCGTAACGAAACGTTGCGGTAACTTCCGAAGCTACCTGCTGGAGCCAAGGCTCTAATTCACTGACATGGGGCCGTCGATCTTCCGCCAAATTCAACAAACCTCAAGCGAGTGGCCCAAGATCGACTGGCCCTAGATATCGAATACCACCTTCAGTGTCGGTGATCACCCAAGCAACCGGGATTCCTCGCATCGCACGATCAAGAGCGACAACCTCCTGATCCAAAGCTGCGGCGATACGCGGCTTTTCCTCGCTTAGTTGTCGCTGATCGATATCCTCCAGCAGTTGATTCCAACCTCGCAAGATTGGGTCCGAATTCAAGATCGGTCGCGCGAACTGCCATTGACGGGCACCGGGCTTTGCCCGTCATAACTCCTTCTCCAAAATCCGCAAATTCCGAACTGACTTCATCGCCACCAAGCCACCGAACGAGCAGGTTGCCGATGCAACAATCCACATCACCGAATTCAATCTTGAATCACCGGGAGCGGCCTGAGCAAAGATGGCGCAGGCAAGAACACCACTCGCAATCACAACAAACGACAACTCCACTCTGGTTGTTACGAAAGGAAAATGACTCGATCGCTGAGCCTCCGTTGCTTCAGCGGCCTTTGCCGAATTAGGGGCCTTCAAATATTGGCCTGCGCATGCGCTGCAACTTTCCGGTACATGCTTTCTTGAAGACACAGTGTTACTCACTGACGCAGTGTTGCGAACTTACGCAGTGTTGCGAACTGGTGATGCAACCACCTTACGAGCATCGACCTCATGCGATCCACTAACGGCTAGAGGAATCGCCTCAGCCATTACCGGACGCCTCAGCTTGGGAACCGGAAGTACCACTTGAGTTACCCATTATCGGGAAGACTGCGGGCCGGGAGCCGATGCCTTGGGTTGGAACGTGCTTGAGAATTAGCTCGCTCAATTTCCTGGGACTGAAAGGCTTGTGCATCACCGCGACCAAGTTGTAGCGTGACTCCATGGCTTGACTATCTAACTCGAGCCCTTTTGCGGTGCAGAGAATCGCTGGTGGCCAAGGGTTCCTTTTGGTCTGAGTGGCCGCCAGGCGGTCGAGCAGTTCCAAGCCAGTACAAATCGGCATCTGGTGATCCGTAACAAGAAAACGGATCCCACCGCGACACAACCGTTGGTAAGCAGCTTCGCCATCGCCGACCGATTCAACAGTGAAACCGGCGCGAGCGATCGAGAATCCCATCACTCGCCGGAATACTGGATCATCTTCAGCAATCAGAATGATGGGTGGAGGTTGCGTCATGAGAGAACATAAGGGCCGCACCGACCCATCCTGACCGAGATTCAAACCGGGCAATGATCAAAACGATCACCAGACATTCCGGCTAACGGCGGTCTGCTGCCTATTGCCCAGTTTCGCCGATCGCTATTCCCCACCGTCCCATCGAAGCAAATGCCGATTGAATGTTCGACAATCACCATTCGCAGCCGACTTCGCCGACACCAACATTGATTTTGAGTGAGCCATTGACTGGCTTGTAAGCCCAACCACCAGGCGACGCTACATCGGGCGTCACCGCAGTCGTCGTGTCCATATCGTTGTCGTAATAAACGGCGGCGTCATCGCGAGCGGACCCAATCGAGGGCGCAGGGAATGGGCCGTTTAACATGGCCGACATTGCCTCAGGCAAACTATTGATTGGTGGATAAATTCCGGAGCGTGCTCGATACATCTCAATTGCGTTTCGAAGCACAGCCAATTGTTGACGGGTCGTGTTCTGTTCGGCGGTCGTCGCCGTGCCAAGCATGCGCGGCGCGGCCACGGCCGCGATGATTCCTAAAATCAGGATCACGATCACCATCTCGATCAAGGAGACGCCTTTTCGCAGGTGATGCTTCATGATTGGTTCAGCTTTTTTTTGTCGCAAGTAGAACGTTTCCACATCACGAAAATCTGGATGCGGTGTCGACGACGCCACAAGCCAAATGTCGTGAAGCGAACTATTGAGAGTCCCCGACGTAATTAGCCCGCGTCGCAGAGTAATTTACGATGCTGCAATGAGCATTCGCGAGAATGACTCACAATTCTGATAACTTTTTTCACCTCGCCGACCCATTGAACACCAGCGCAACCCCGCTTAATGGAACACCTCGATTTCCCGGTCTGACCTGCCTCAATGTTGCGATAACGAACCGCTTTGTTTCGAAGAAACAACAAGCGTTGCTGTAACGACACCGCGCGGACATTCTGAAAGAAATCCAATAGGAGGCAGTCAAAACACCAAAACCTCACAGATCGCGATGCCAAACGAATGAAATAAAAATCTGGCAACTGATTTGGCGTGTCACTTGCGATGCCGAATGCTGACATCCGCTTTCCCGACGCCACGATTCACAGGCAGCACTTTGAATAAACCATTCAAACAATTAACAGATCATGGACAGACGGGTCATGACGACAGCGAGCGTGATGATCACCTTCGTTTGGTGAAGCGGGTGCGACAGCGACAAATCTGGACGATCTTGTTTGCGATCATGCTTGCTTCGATTGCGTCGTTCGCAACTGCACAGTGACCCTCGGTCGAGAATCTAGACGAGGCTAGTGGCGTGCAACTCTATGCGGGGGTTAAGTTTTTTTCACCGAACCAGACCACATTTCGTTCCGGCGTCGCGACTGACGCAAAAGGCCCCGCGTTACAACCGACTGGCCGCCTAATCCCGACCGCGCGGCGTAGTGGCCATCCCCGGCCCGCATACGCCGAATTAGCTGCGGCATTAGCCAATTTTGATTTCGATGCTAATCCGGATGGCTGGCGTGCCGAGGTTGCGTTGCTTGATCGCAACGATCAACCAGTCCTCGCTCGGGGCACCGCCACGTTTGAATTAAAACCACGAATCGTAACCGAGGAGTCCGATCGCTTCGTCAATGCGACAAAGCATCCGATTCGCTGGACAAGACGATTGAGCTTTGACGCGGATGGCGTGGCTCGAATTAAGTTGCCGTTGAGGAATTCACTCAAACCGATGCTCGTCTGGATTTCGGCTAGTGATCCACGATTGGGAAGCCGATTCGGAACTTCAAGTTCCAATTTCCAAGACACCCGAACTCGTCAGTTGCATCGGAATTTCGTGACGAATGACCTCCGAACGGTGGTCGGCATGCCGCGAACGGGTGAACTTCGAGTTAGCAATTTGTTGCCTACCGAGGGTATGTACGAAGCGGTGAGCCCAGTTTCCGTTCGACCTTCAGTCTTGGTTGACACCCAGTGGCCGTACCGATAAGGTGCCTGTTGACGACGAGCAGACGCATGCCCGGGCCCACAAAGGTTCGGGCAGTTTTTTTGTCTGGTTTCGCGCCCCGAGCCTTTTTCACCCCATTTCGCCATGAATCCGCAAGACATCCTGCGTTACGTTGATTCGCTCCATCGCGAGAAAAACATCGACAAAGAGTTGGTGTTCATTGCCATCGAGTCAGCTCTGCAGACGGCCGCCAAGCGGCAATACGGGGAGGAAGCCGACATTACCGTTCAATTGGAACGGGACAATGGACGCATCCACGCCATTCTCGATGGCGAACCGTTGGGCGACGATCAAATCGGTCGAATCGGTGCCCAAACGGCCAAGCAAGTCATTATTCAGAAGGTAAAAGAGGCCGAACGCGACTCGCTGATGATCGAATACCGCGATCAAATTGGCGAAATCGTGAGCGGAATCATCGGCCGAGCCGATGGAGGAGTAGCAACCGTCAACCTCGGCAACGTTGAAGCGATTCTACCTCGCAGCGAGCAAATCCCCGGGGAAACCCTTCATGCTGGCGAGCGGGTCCGAGCGGTTGTATTTGAGGTGCGGGCCACAGGAAATCGCATCCGCGTTGTGCTCAGCCGAACCCGTCCACAATTGGTGCAGAGGCTGTTCGAACAAGAAATCCCCGAACTCGGCGAAGAGATTATCTCGATTAAGTCGATCAGTCGCGAACCGGGGTACCGCAGCAAAGTTGCCGTCAGCAGCGTTGACTCGCAGATCGACCCAATCGCTGTTTGCGTTGGCTATCGGGGCAGTCGAATTAAAGCCGTCCGTGAAGAACTTGCCGGTGAACACATCGACGTGGTCCGCTACAGCGACGATCCCGAGGTGCTGATTCCCAATGCGCTGCAACCAGCCGAAGTTGAGCAGGTCCTGCTGTGTGACATGATCGGACGAGCCATTGTCTTGGTCCAAGAAGACCAACTTTCGCTTGCGATCGGTCGCCGCGGTCAAAACGTTCGCCTTGGCAGCAAGCTATGCGGCTGGGATATCGAGATCATGACTAGCGGGGAATTGGAAGAACAGATTGAAAGAGCCGTTGCCGGGTTTAGCCAAATCGATGGCGTTACCGAAGAAATCGCTCAAGCACTCGTTGAGCAAGGCTACCTGTCGTATGACGATCTCTCAGTGATCGAGCCAGACGCCCTGGTCGAAATGAGTGGCTTGCCCGAAGCGGAAGTTGATCGAATCGTCGACGTCGCGGAGCGAATGGGCGAAGAAGCTGAAATGGCAGCCGAGGAAGAGCGGAAGGCGCGGCGAGATCGCGACAAAGACGCCCCCGTGGCCGAAACTAGCGAAAAACCGGCCCCAAGCGGAGAGGCAGAAGAGAAGGCTACCTCTGAACAAGAGGATCAATCAGCTAGCACGGCCGAATCCGCTGAAGAAGCGAACGAAGAGACGGAACAAGCGGCTGCTGGCGAGAACACCGCCAACGAAACGGCTGATCCGATCCCACAAGATGCGCCGATAGCGACCGAAGAATCAGCTTCTGAGCCACCTTCAGGCGAGGAATCGGGAACCGAAACAACCACCGATAAGAGCTGACATCACCAAATGGGTGGGGCCCAAAGTCCGCCCAGACTCGCTCCCCAAGCGGAAAACTTCTGGCGAAACCGGCCGAAAGTGGCCACCCCGACCTCTCCGCCGCAAAGCTTTTTCGTTATCTTATGGGAAGTTGGACCAGTTAAAGCGGTTGCCGGTATCGGAATCGTCACGCTGGGAAGTCGTTGAAATCATCCCGACGCGGTGTTCCAGGGAATCACCGCGGCGATGGAGGAACACATTTATGTGACGTAGATAACCACAACGGAACCCGCCCGCGAATCGGGCAAATTCCCGTACAAAGCTCAACGAATACAACTGTTCGCTTGACGGGTTCCCCAATCGATTGACAGGATTTTCGCCCGTGCCCGCACGCATTTACGCGCTCGCAAAAGAACTGAATTTAGATAGCAAGGACCTGGTTGATCTCGTCAAGAAAGTCGGGATCACTGGAAAGGGCTCAGCGCTTGCCAGTCTGACCGACGACGAAGCTCAAAAAGTCCGCGACCATCTTGCCGGAGCTGAAAAGCCCGCCGCCCCCGCCGCTGCGCAGAAAAAAACCGTCGCGACCGCGGTACGCGATGCCGTGCCGAAAGAGCGGAAGCCAGTCGCGATCAAAAGCATCGGTCGCACCTCGGGTCCACATGCTGCGGTCAAAGAACCGGCAGCGAAAGAACCTGCGGAAAAGCCCGCAGCGAAAGCGACTTTAGTGGGTGATCCGATCGTTGAGGAACCACCTACGGCAGAACCCGATCCGATTGCGACTGAAGCAACCGCAAAGGTTGCTGCCGATCCAGCGACCACCCCAGCGGAACCAGAGCCGGCGGCTGAGGAGGAGGCGAAACCGCCCAAGAAAGGATTGGCCAGCCGTATTGCCAGCCGCATGGCAGCCCGACGACCCCTCTCTGGCGATCCGGTTTCCCCAGTCCGCCGAGATATGTCGGCCAGCGGCGGTGGGAAAATGCGCTCGCTTGATCGTCCATCGAGTCACAGTTCGAAGGATAAGAAAAGCGGCGAAGGCGGAAAGCCCAAGCGTCGTGAACCACGCATTAACGTCAAAATGGCCTCGCTTCCAGAGGTAGCCGAACCGAAACCGGCCGCCCCAGCAGCCGGAGAGCCAAAGGCCCAAAAGCCTGACGTGAAGTTAAGTAAAGATGTCATCGCTGGTCATCGACAAGGGATGCGTGCTCCCCTGGAGCAACTCGTCAAAGAAGACGAAAAGAAGCGGGCGGGCGGCCCAAAGCGTGGTGGACTGAGCAGTTTCACTGGCGAAAAACCACGACGCGTAGGCGAAGAGGAAGAAGACAAGCCTCGTCGCAAACTCGCAGGGATGGCTAGCCCGCGTGCTGAACGTGGTCGAGGCAAGCAACGTAGCCGCGTTTCAATGGATCAGGACCGTGGGTACGGGCGAGACTCAAGATCCTCGCGTTCCGGGCAGAGGCGTCGGAAAGGTGTCAACACGGCTGCACCGCGAAAAGACGCCGTGGTGCTGGAACTTCCTTGCACCATCCGAAGCTTCTCAGAAGCTGCTGGCGTTCCCGCCGGCCAAATGCTGATGACGCTGATGGGCATGGGACTTCAGGGTGGCTTGAATATCAATTCCGAAATTGACTTCGAAACAGCCGAAACCATCGCGGCAGAGATGGACCTCTCGATTCAATTGAAAGAGGCCGAAACGCTTGAAGATTCTCTGATTACCGAATTGGAGGAGCGTGAAGACGATCCTTCGGAATTACTATCGCGAGCTCCTATCGTCACCTTTCTCGGCCATGTCGACCACGGCAAGACAAGCCTGCTGGACTACCTGATCGGAATCGACGTTGTCAGCGGGGAAGCTGGGGGAATTACCCAGCACATCCGAGCTTACGAAGTCGAAAAAGATGGACGAAGCGTCACGTTCGTCGATACACCAGGCCACGAAGCGTTCACCGAGATGCGTGCACGTGGTGCAAATGTCACCGATATCGCCGTCCTCGTGATTGCAGCCGACGACGGGATCATGCCGCAAACCGAGGAAGCAATTAGCCACGCGAAAGCAGCAGAAGTGCCAATCGTGGTTGCCATGAACAAAATTGACCTCGAGGGAGCCGATCCCAATCGAGTCATGACGCAAATGACCGAGCACCAGCTCACCCCTAGCGAATGGGGCGGCGACGTAGAAGTCGTCCAAACCAGCGCCACCAAGGGAACTGGCATGGACGAATTGCTCGAAACTCTGCTTACGATCGCCGAACTGAATGAGTACCAAGCCAATCCCGACCGAGAAGCTCTTGGTATTTGCCTGGAATCTGAACAGCAGGGCGATCGTGGTGTGGTCGCTAAGCTGGTTGTTCAGAACGGGACTCTGCGAGTTGGTGATACGTTGGTTTGCGGTGCGTCGCACGGCCGTGTCCGCGCGATGACCGACACACTCAAGGGTACCCCCATCGCAGAAGCGGGACCGAGCACGCCAGTGAACGTCATGGGATTCGACCAAGCACCCGGTGCGGGCGAACGCTTCCATGTCCTCGATGACATCACCAAAGCACGCGAGATCGCAGCCACTCGGGCACATGCCAGTAGTAAGGAAAATTTGTCCGGCGTTACCACCAAGGTTTCGTTCGAGAATTTCCAAGAAATGCTACAAGATGGTCGCCTCGGCCAGCATGAAGAAAAGGTCAAGTTGAACTTGATCGTGCGTGCAGACGTGAAAGGGTCGCTTGAAGCAATCGACAAAGAGCTGTCCAAATTCGATCATCCAGAAGTGGAGATCCGTGTTTTGCAACGGAGTGTTGGTGGTGTCACCCTCGCCGACTCAACGTTGGCATCCGCCTCAGACGCCATCATCGTCGCTTTCAACGTGATTCCAGACGAACAAGCTCGATCGCTCGCCGACGAACGCAATGTTGAAATCCGGCGCTACGATGTCATCTACAAATTGACCGATGACATCAAAGCAATGATCGAGGGTCGGCTCAAACCAGAAGAAAAAATCGTCGAACTCGGACGCGCTGTTGTCAAACAGGCATTTTCGATCAGCCGTGTTGGGACGATTGCAGGGTGCTACGTCGCCCAAGGGTCTGTTCAACGTGGCTGCCGCATTCGAGTGAATCGTGATGGCCGTACGATTGGAGACTACGCGCTCGATTCCCTCAAGCGAATCAAGGAAGATGTCAAAGAAGTTCCGCGTGGAATGGAATGTGGGATTCGGCTGCAAGGATTCAACGATATCAAGCAAGACGACGTGCTAGAGGCCTATCGGATCGAAGAGGTTGCTCGAACCCTCGATTGAGAGCTGCCGGCGATTTAGTTTTGCCGGTGCTCGCAAGACCACACACGGACGGAAACCACCGCGGTCCCGTCGCCATCAGCCCACTTCCTGACTCAATCATTTTACGCACTGACTGTGACTAGCCGACGTCTATTGAAGGCCGCCGAAGCGATTCGCGAAGTTGTGGCTTCCGCCATTCTCACCCAGTTGCGGGACCCCCGTGTCCAAAACGTGACAGTCGTTGCAGTCAAGGTCAGCCCTGATATGCGAGAAGCAAAAGTCTCGGTCAGCGTCCGGGGTGATGAAAATCAGCAACAGCTTTCTTTGCGTGGACTGCAAAACGCTGCCGGTTTTCTGCAGAGTCGAATTGCCGACCGAATTGATACTCGCCATATCCCCAGACTGCAGTTTGTGATCGATAAAGGTATTCAACAATCACTGCTGGTCGGGGACATCCTCGCCAAAATTAAACAAGAACAAGAGGCTGATTCGCAGCTGAAGACGTCAGATAATGATGTCACCGAGCAGGATGCGATTTCAGATCTCTCCGAAGAAGCCTGAGTTGGTGATCCTGCCAACCATTCCCCCTTCACCTTCCATCGATTTGCAACCAGATGTCAGCCAGTAACCGCGCTAAACTGATCGGGAAACTTCACACGGCCCTCAAGAAGCATTACAAGCCACTGCCGGCCCAACCCGCCCGCCCGCTGCTGGAACACGTTCTCTACGGTTCGCTTCTTGAAGATTCGCCATCCGAATTGGCGGATGAAGGGATCGCCAAATGCGAACAAGAATTTTTTGACTGGAATGAAGTGAGGGTAACGACCGTCACCGAGTTGAGCCAAGTCATGTCACGCCTGCCCGAGCCGATGAAAGCGGCGCGGCGTCTGAAAAGCAACCTGCAGGCGATTTTTGAAGAGTTCTACACCTTCGATTTGGACCATCTAAAAAAAGAAAATCTCGGCAAAGCAGTCGCCAAGTTCGAGCGAATGCCGGGTATGACACCGTTCGTGTTGAGCTACACGGTCCAGCATGGACTCGGCGGGCATTCCATTCCGATCGACTACTCGGCAATGGTCATCATGCTGTCGACCGAGATCACGACTCAGCCTGAGGCGATGGCGGGTAAGGTTCCCGGACTCGAAAGAGCCATTCCGAAGAGCAAAGGTGCCGAATTCGGCGGACTGTTACACCAGTGTGCAGTGGCTTTAAATAAGAACGTCAAGGACAAGACAGCTCGCACCGTGTTGGACCAAGTCAGCAAAGGGTCAAGCGAGCGGCTCGACCTCTGGATTGCGAGTAAGAAGGCTGCTAAGAAGCGAGTCGTCAAACGTAAAACCCAGGAAATGACCGAGGCCGATACCAAAACCGCAGACACGAAGACCACTGACAAAAAGAAAGCGGCTTCAGGGTCCGGCAGTTCAAAGGGGTCCGCAGCCAAGCAACCAGCAGCGACGAAAAAGGCGGCTACAAAGAAGGCTGCCGCGAAGAAAAGCCCAGTAAAGAAAGAGACAAAGAAGAAGACGCCGACTTCCAAAAAGACACCGCCGAAGCCCGCAAAGAAGGCCCCGACGACAAAGAAAGCGACTGCCAAAACCGCAAAGAAAACCGCTGCACCTAAGAAAACAGCAAGCAAGGCGAAGAAAGCAACCAAGAGCAAAGCCACCAAAAAAACAGCTTCAACGAAATCTTCAGCATCGAAAAAAACTGCTGCAAAAAAATCATCGAGCCGCAAATTAACCAAACGCAAGCCCCGCTAACGCTTGCTTGAAAAACAGTTCTTTTTTCTCTCCGTTGCCTCTCTCCCTCGATTGCTTCCGATCATGGCAGGACACTCAAAATGGGCAAACATCCAACACCGCAAGGGTCGGGTCGATGCCGCACGTGGAAAACTGTGGAGCAAACTCAGTAAAGCCATCATCCTGGCTGCAAAATCCGGCGGTGGCGATCCATCAGCAAACCTGCGTCTACGCAAGGCAATTGATGATGCCAAAGCTGTCAGCATGCCCAAGGACAACATTGCTCGCGCAATCAAACGAGGGACAGGCGAGCTGGACGGCGGTGATCTAGAAGAAATCGTTTACGAAGGCTACGGCCCAGGCGGTGTTGCGGTCATGTGCGAAACATTGACCGACAATCGCAACCGTACCGGACCAGAATTGCGAACGATATTCTCGAAAATGGGTGGCGAAGTTGGCAAGTCCGGTTGCGTTTCCTATCTATTTGACCGAAAGGGACTGTTCGTTTTCAGTGGTGAATCAGTGAGTGAAGAATCACTGATGGAAGTCGCACTAGAAAACGGCGGTGACGACTTGGAACCAACCGACGAGGGCAAATTCCAGGTCACATGCCAACCAGAACTATTCGAACAACTGTCTGATGCCTTTGATCAAGCAGAATTGAAGCCGGACATCAAAGAAATCACTCGCTTGCCCCAAACAACAGTTGGTGTCGAAGCCGGTGTAGCACGTCGGGTCGTGAAACTACTTCAATCACTGGACGATCACGACGATGTCCAAAATGTAAGCACGAACCTCGAAATCACCGACGAAGCCCTCACCGAAGAATAGCCAAGCAACAAGATTGAGGAAACAAGAGTGACCCCAAAACCGGGTGATCACTCATCCCCTTCGACGTAGTGCATTCCCAATCGCTCAATCGTGCTGATGTAGATTGAGTAGAAGGTCGGCACCAGCAGTAGCACCAAAAACGTTGCAAGCATCAAGCCGAACGCCAAGCTAGCGGCCATAGGAATCAGAAGCTGTGCCTGAAAAGACCTTTCGGTCATCAGCGGAATCAGCCCGGCAATGGTCGTCATGCTGGTTAACATAATTGGACGGAACCGACGTTGGCCCGACTCCAACAGTGCTTCACGAATAGGAATTCCCTGTCGCACTCGCGAATTAATGAAGTCGATCAACACGATGGAATCATTGACGACAACACCCGCCAATGCGACGAGTCCAAACATGCTGAACAGGGTCAGCGGCAACCCCAGCAATGCATGGCCCCAGACAGCACCAATCATCCCGAACGGAATGATCGCCAAAATCAAGAGTGGCTGGATGTAGCTTCGAAACTGCAGAACAAGCAAAACAAACATGGCCAAAATCGCGATCGCGAATCCGGTCATTAAACTTCCGACCGACTCTCGACTTTGCTCACGCTGACCTTCCCAGCGTACCGAAACTGCAGGCAAATGATCTAACAGCCCTGCAACTTCCTCCCCGGTTTCCGGAATGTACCTCGACTCCATTTCTTTACTGAGTTGCTGAACGATCTTCTCCGCATTAGCGGTTGCCTCATCGAGATCAGCGGAAATCGTAATCGATCGCAATTGATCGACACGGTTAATCTCGGAAAATCCACGTGCCAGATTAATCTCTGCTAACTCCGTGATTGGCCGCTGCGTACCATTGTCCGTTTCGACCCGAATCTCTCGAAAGTCGACCAGAGAACTCCGTTCATCTTCGGGGTACCGAACCATCAGCTTGACTTCATGCCGCCCACGTTGCAGTCGCATCACTTCCGCACCAAAGTACGCATTACGTACGGTGCGGCCCAAATCTGTTGGCGTTACTCCGGTTGCTAAAGCACGATCTTTGACGCGAAATTGAAACTCCCATTTGCCTGGCGTATTGTCATCAGCGATATCGTAAACACCCGCAAACTCACCAAGTCGTTCCTTCACCAATTCCGTGGCAGCCAACAATTGGTCGACTTCATTCGCGGATGCCAACAATTTGAATTCAATCGCCTTTCCACCTGGTCCGACACCGACGCTGCCATAGGTGATGCGATCTGAACCTGGAAATTCGCCTGCTTCGGCACGCCACATGGCCAGCAGGTCGTCACTATGAATTTGTCGGTATTCGGTGTCGTGTAGTTCGGCAAAGATTTGCCCTACGTGACTTCCCGAACCACCACCACCGGCAGCGTTTTGCAAGTTGGTGATTGTCCCGACGTCACGATAGGTCAGCCGAACGGGACCAATGTCAGAACCAGTGCTGGGGTAAATTTCGCTGACCGGGACCCCGGTTGATTCGGCGCGACGTTTCGCGATCTTGACGCTCACCCTACGGAGTGCCCGCTCCATTTCCCGCGTTGCTGCATCGGTTTCCTCTGCCGGTGTCCCATCGGGAAACGCAATCGTCGCTTGCAGATTGTTGTTATCCGATTTTGGGAACAGAATCGAGGGCACAATTCCACCTCGAATCATTCCTGCAGTTACCAGGAACATCGCAATCGCCACCGCGATTGGGACAGGCGGATATTTGATTGAGAAACGCAGGGCAGGCAGATAAAAACCATCGCAAATCCATTCCATGACACGACCACTACGCTGACTCAACCAGTTCAAGGCTAAACCGATTGGCCGAAATGGATACATCAGCACAGCAACAATCCTGAAGAACCCACTATGGCGATGCGATAGATGGCAGGGCAAAACAAAGATGCTTTCCCACAATGAAATCACCAACATCGCGATCACAGCAAACGGGATCACGGCCATGAACTTCCCCATCACACCCGACACAAAAAACATCGGCGAAAAAGCGATGATTGTGGTGGTTACCGAGGCCGCAACGCTGGGCATCACTTCGACAGTCCCATCCATCGCTGCCTGGGTGAGACTCTTCCCCATTTGCATGTGGGCATAAATGTTCTCACCAATCACGATGGCATCGTCAACAACAATGCCAAGCGCAACGAGAAAAGAGAATAAGCTCAACATATTGAGCGTTTGATCACCGATCGAGAGAGCCGCGCCCGCCCCCAAAATAGAGATCGGGATCCCCAATGCCACCCAAAACGCCAATCTCATTTCCAGGAACAGGGTCAGCACAAGGAAGACCAGAATCAGCCCCTGGAAGCCATTTCGTAGCAACAGGTTTAAACGGCCACGCACTTCAGTACTGCTATCACCCCAGACTTCAAACCGATAACCATCGGGCAGTTCTTTGTCTTTGACATAGTCTCGAACCATATCGACCATTGCTAAAAGATCTTCGGTCTTAGTTCGCTCGACATTCACCACCATCGATGGTTCGCCATTGATTTCGCCGACAGAGGTCACATCTTGAAATTCGTCGCGAACCGTCCCCAGGTCATTCACCGTTAGGACGACACCTTGTGGATCGGTGATCAGAGGTAGTTTGCCGATCTCGTCGCCGATCCGACCTTTGTTCTTCGCCCGCAACAAAACTTCTTGACCTTCAGCCTTTAATTGCCCACCAGGAAGTTCGACGTTGCGTGCTCGAATGATGGCAGCGACGCGTTCCAGCGTCAGCCCATACGCGCGGAGCGTCGCTTCGGGAATCTCCACGTCAATCTGATAGGGTCGAGTTCCCATGATGGATGCAGACGAAACCGCAGGCAAACTTAAGACGTCGTCTCGCACTTCCTCCGCGACGGTACGCAAACGAACCTCCGCCTCGCGTGAGCGATCTGGTGGACCAACCACTCCGAGTCGAATGGCTGCCTCGCGAAAAACAATTTGTTGGATTTGTGGATCTTCGGCTAAGTCAGGAAAACTCGGAATACGATCCACCTCACGGTCAATTTCCGCCATGACTTTCTGGACATCTTTGACATCACCACGGAGTTCAGCCAAGACGAAGCCCGCGCCCTCCTGAGCAATGGAAGTGACCTGTTTGATTCCATCGATCGACCGAATCGCCTCCTCAAGCTTCTGACAGATTGCTTCTTCCACATCGACGGGCGTCGCACCAGGATAAGGAACCGAAACCATCACGATCTCGAGTTCAAAAGCGGGAAAAACTTCTCGCCGCATCCGCACCAAGGAAACTCCACCCACAATCATCAAGGCGAGAACCAAGACGTTCATGCCTGGCGAATTAGAGATCGCCCAGGAAACTAACCTTTTCATCACGCGCCCTCCTCAGGTGAGAAAGTAACGACCTGCGGCTCAACAGGTGACGCAGCTCGGGTATCACCAGATTGTGGGGTCATTTCCTCAAGTTTGACCCGAACCTCCATCAGCGTCTGAGCACCACTGCCTTGGTCTTTCTCTCCCACGTCCTCTCGATCAACACCCACGTCTCCCATCGGAGAAACGATCACGTAGGACTCGCCGGAGAGCCCAGAACTCTCAGGCACTTCGCAAACCCACTGTTTTTCGTCCGAGCCGTCAAGCGAGCCTTTCCGCAGGGGATTGATCGGGTAGATCGCTTTTTGCATGATCACACTGCCGCGTCTCCATTGCTGTGGATCAAAATCAGCTTGATCTCCTACCGCTTCAGAAACTGCGGCGGAGTCTGCCACCGAACGTGCGAGCGGACCAGCAATCGGCTGTTCATCCGGCAAAAATTGCAGGATGCGATTTCCGGGTTGCAATGAATTCGCCGGTATCACGAGCAAAGGTTTTCGCGGTTTCAATTGCAAGCGAACGCGAACGTACATGCCCCGCAACAATGCCGGGGCAATCCTACTCGGATCGACCTCTAACGGCGTTCCGTTTTCGTCAACCAGTTGCTGTGGACGATCCACCACAACTCGGACGGGTGCTGTTCGCGTCTCAGGATCTAATCCGATCCCGTCATAACTCAATAGATGCCCGTTCCATCGATGCACGGTATCGTCACGCCCATTGACGACAAATTCGACAATCACTTTCGTCTTCGGCAAAGCGTAACCAGGTCCGCTCGCCTTACGCGTTGGGCAGTCCGGGCATTCGGTATGTTCGGGATCCTGATGGTTGACCCGTTCCTCACGATCAATGCGATCGCCACTGCCCGTTTGAATTTCCGACTCAAGCCCACTCTCTACAGAGCGAACCTTCATGACGTAGCCGTAGAGCTCTTTCAAATCGGCATCACTAACAAAGTCGTCCACACCTCTGGGGAACGCGAAACCAAAATCCAGTTCAGTAACACTGCCGAATTGATCTTGTTGCCCAGGACCTTGTCCATCGGAAACTGGCGTGTCTGTGATCAGGCCGTTCGCGATCAGCCCGTCCGCCACCCGAGCGTCGGGTACCCGCTCGTCCGTACGCTGCGACACATTTAGATTCTTACCCGACGTTTGGTCGCTAATCTGGTGAGAAACAGGGTTGGCTTGATCCAAAACCCAGTGGAGTTGATCCATTCGGATATTGCTCGCCACCTCCACCTTGGAAGTATTGTCGATGGTCACGAGACTCGAACCGAGCGATACAAACGTATTAAGATCGGCTTGTTCGCTGACAATAACGCCTTCGATCGGCGCTCGGACTTCGGTTCGGAGCAAACTGCTGATCGCTGAGTACAACTGCGCTTCAACTGCGATCTTGCGCTGCCGAAGTAAATCGGCTTGGTTCTGGACGCTCACCAATTGTTGTTGCGCGGCCAGCAACACTCTTTTCGCTTGGTCGATCTCTGCATAGCTCGCGAATTTCCCAAGTTCAGCGAGCTTACCGAGTCGCTCAACCTCGGCCTGTTGCAACTTAACATCCTGCTGCGCGACATCAATTAGCTTCTCAGTATTCTCGAAATCTTGTTGCTCCTGCTTCACAAGTTGAAAGAGCCGATAGACCTCCAATAGGTAGCTTGAGTTGTCGATTCGCATCAACAATTGGCCAGCTTTGACGTAACTCCCTGCTTCACAGGCTTCAGCCTTAAAAACAATTCGCCCCGAAACTTCCGCAGCAACACGTGCTTCTTGGAATGGCACGACGACGCCGTCAACTTCCAACTCCAACTCCTCCCCAGTCGAGTCGAGAGACTGGAGTTTTGCGACTCTTGCTGGCGGCAGTGACCGTAGAAGCCCAGATGGCGAAGTATCAGGATCGGGACGTTTCTGCGGCTCAGCTGTGCCGAACAATACCACGAGCGTTCCACCCCCAACCAGCAACACCAGCGGAATGATAACGTTGAACAAGACACCGCGGCTTAAATTCATTACAGCTTGACCAGACGAGGAAGCTCCGTCCGGCCTTGGCTCGGCCGGTGACGATTCGGAAGGAATTTCTGTCATGTTTACTTATCTTGAGATTTCCAGACGTCGTTGGGTCAGTGTTCCGTTTTTTCCGCC
>JARGNK010000015.1:44697-66282 GCA_029213145.1 Rubripirellula sp.
GGTGAATCCATTTGCGCCGGTGAATCCATTTGCGCCGGTGAATCCATTTGCGCCGGTGAATCCATTTGCGCCGCCCAGCAACTTATCGCAGCTTGCTCTCGCAAAACGCTCGCTGAATCGACGGCTGACAACATCACCGCAGTGATGTGCACCGTCAGCGAATCGATGTTGTAATGGTCCAACCGGCGCTGCTCGGGGATCAAGACATTGAGGACATTGGAACCGAGCCGGTAGTACAGACACTGTCCAACCACACTGAGGGCCAATTGCTCGAGGGTATAGCGTGGTGCCTCGCCCTCGAGCAAACGATCAAAGGTCTCAATTAAGCGATCAAAGAGTGGGCGAAAAAATTCTTCGATAATGCTCTCAAACACTTGGGTCGGATGATCCATCTCGCGCATCATCAGTTGGGTTTCCCAGCCCGATGGGTCACATACAAGCATGCGGGAAAGCAGTGTTTGCACGATCCGATGAAGCATTCGGCGGGGCTCGGTATCGACTAAGGGAGCGGGGAACTGTCGTTCCCGAGTCTCGCGAATCCCTTGGATAATCTCACGATAAAGGCCCATCTTGTCGCCAAAGTAATAGGCGATCGAAGCCACATTCACCTCGGCGGCGGTAGATATCTCGCGGACCGTTGCCCCATCAAAACCACGACTGGCAAAAACGGGACCAGCGGCGCGGATAATCCGCAACCTTGCACCGACCCCAGCCGAGGTATCGCCATATAGCCCCAAGGGGCTATCTCCAGAAGGTAATTGGGGGGAGTTAGCCAAGGTTGGCGATTCCAGTGAACTTAAACGTGCGTTTTAAACATCTGTTTAAACATTCGCTTAAGTCTACCGATTGGTCAAGGGGCAGAATTTATACGGCCCTCCGCAGCCTCCCCTTCGCTTCGGCCTGTTGCCAGTCCCAAGTGATTCGTATTCTGTGACTCCGAGAGAGGCTCGCCGCAGGTATGCGAGTGTCATCTGATTCCACTTTTTTGAAGGCCCATTCCGGATGAGTACCGCTACTGCCGCCAATGTTCAGGTCAAACTCCCCGACGGCACCTTGGTGGAGCACCCGTCCGACGCGACCTCACTGGATGTCGCCCGTGCTATCAGCGAAGGTCTTGCCCGCAGCGTGATTGCCGCGGAGATCTCGGAGGGGATTGTTGATGCCGCTCGCCCCTTGGGTGAATTGGCAACCGATAACCAACCGATCGAATTGAAATTACTGACCTCACGAGATGAGGCAGCACTTTCGGTGCTCCGACACTCGGCCGCCCACGTGATGGCCCGCGCGGTGATGCGTCTGTACGAAGGTGTCTCGTTAGCGTTTGGGCCAGTGACCGAGGGCGGCTTTTATTACGACTTCGAACTCGATGAAAAAATTAGCGAGGAAGACTTCCCCAAAATCGAGGCTGAGATCAAGAAGATCATCAAAGACAAAGAGCCGTTTGAGCGATTCATTGTCGATCGGGCTGAAGCAAGAAAGCTATGCGATGACTTGGACCAAGACCTCAAGGTAGAGCACATAGACACCGGCTTGGCAGATCAGGCGACGGTCAGTTTTTATCGCCAGGGCGAGTTCATCGACTTGTGTCGCGGCCCGCACATTCCCGATGCGGGAAAGATCAAAGCGATCAAATTAATGAGTGTTGCCGGCTCGCATTGGAAAGCCGATACGGCAGGCCGACAACTGCAGCGACTGTATGGAACCGCGTTTTTTGACAAGAAAGAGCTGAAGGCTTATCTGGAGCAAATCGAAGAAGCGAAGCGGCGTGACCATCGTGTTTTGGGAAAACAGCATGGGTTGTTCGCGATCAACCCCGAGGTTGGCCAGGGGCTTTGCCTCTGGCTTCCCAAGGGAGCCAGAGTGCGGGTGGCGCTAGAGGATTTCTTGCGTAAAGAACTTCTCTCGCGGGGCTACGACCCGGTCTACAGCCCACACATTGGCCGGGTGGAAATGTATGAAACCAGTGGCCACTTTCCCTATTATCGCGACAGCCAATTTGCGCCATTGTTCGGTAGCGAAGTCGGGGCGATGCTAGATGCCTGGAGCCAGAAACTCGAACAGGGAACGATCGATCGAGATGGCGAAGAGAAGCTGATCGAAGCGGCAAAGGTGTTTGGCGTGGAGCTACCAAATTACAAATTATCCGCGGCCCCGGAGGCGAAGCAAAACGTGCTGCATGAATGGCAACTGGTCAATGAGCGTTACCTCCTCAAGCCAATGAATTGCCCTCATCATTGCCAGATTTTCAAAGCCCAGCAGCGTTCATACCGCCAGCTACCGCTACGACTCTTTGAATTCGGGACCGTGTATCGTCATGAACAGACTGGCGAGTTGAATGGCATGTTAAGAGTACGCGGCTTGACTCAAGACGACGCTCACATCTTTTGCACGGCCGATCAAGTCGAGCACGAGTTCCGCGCGACGATCGAGTTGACGCAGTTTGTTTTGCGTTCGGTTGGACTGGACGACTATTCTGTACAGCTCTCGCTACGCGACCCAAACAGTGATAAGTACGTTGGTAGCGAACAGAACTGGAATCAAGCTGAAGGTGCGTTACGAGGCGTCTTAGAGCAATCAGGCCTCACCTTCAATGAAGAGGAAGGGGAAGCCGCGTTCTACGGCCCCAAGGCAGACTTCATGGTTCGCGATTGCATCGGACGCTCCTGGCAACTCGGAACCGTTCAACTGGACTACAACCTGCCCGAGCGTTTTAAACTGGAATACAACGGACGTGACAATCAGGCACATCGACCGGTGATGATTCACCGCGCGCCGTTTGGGTCGCTGGAGCGATTTACCGGCATGCTGATTGAACACTTTGCCGGCGCTTTCCCGCTCTGGCTCTCACCTGAGCAGATTCGCGTGCTGCCGCTAAGCGACAAGTCACTCGATTATGCCGTCGCCGTCGCCAAGCAACTTGATGAAGCAGGTTTGAAGGTGACCGTTGACTCGAGTGGTGGAAAAGTTCAGGCAAAAATCCGCAACGCACAACTCGACCTGGTCAACTACATGGCAGTCGTGGGGCCAAAGGAGGCCGAAACGGGCATGGTGGCTCTCCGGGACCGAATCGATGGCGATCTCGGCTCGATGCCGACCGCTGAAGCCGTTGCGCGGCTGAAACAAGAAATCCAATCGCGTCAGGTACGCCAAGTCGTCCAAACCTCCTTTGCGGCGGCGGCGGTCGATTCGGACGCGATTGGCAACGAATACTGATCGCGAGACTCAGTCGGGTACTTATACTGCTTGATTGGCGTTCTCTATCCGTGAGTCAATTCCTCGAAATATTTGTGACTTCGTATGTCATTACGCCCCCTGCTGTTGATCGCTTGCTTCCTGTGCCCGATTCAGGTCCAATCTGCCGAACTCCCCCCCCGCGAGAAACGTTTAGCCGACGCGGTCAATCAATCGATTGCCAAAGCAGGTGCCAACTACGCTGCGGGGAAATATGAGGAAGCGGGCAACAGTATTAAAGTCGCGATGACGCAGATCAAAGCGGCCGTCTCAACCGGATCGACCGAGCTGTACGACACCTTGCTGCCAGCGATGCAGCGGGTTGAAAAAGCGCATACCATGCTGGAATTCGAGGGCATTTCCCTACCTCCATTTCGCCGTCCAACCCGGCCGGTCCCGGGGGCCAGGATGGAAAGCGACACGCCAAAACCTGTGACGCCAGCCCCGCCGAAGCCCGAACCCAAGCCAGAACCTGACCCAACTTCGATGATCAGCTTTACGAAGGTCATCGCTCCGATCTTGGTTAACCGCTGCGGTCGTTGCCACGTTTCAGACGCCAAAGGTAACTTCAAGTTGGATACCTTTGCCGCATTGATGAAAGGCCCACCCGAGGGTGTCGTTATTTTCCCAGGTGACACGATTGGCAGCCGGCTGATTGAAACGATCGAAACAGGCGATATGCCACGCGGCGGAGGCTCTGTGACAGCCGAGGAACTCAAGACGCTCAAAGACTGGATCCTTGCGGGCGCGAAGTTCGATGGAACCGACCCCACGAGCCCACTGACGGCGGGAACCCCGCCAACGGTCAACATGGCACCGGCATTGCAAGTCACCCGGGCAACCGGACAGGAAACCGTCAGCTTTGCATCCGACGTTGCCCCCCTGCTGCTGGATAATTGCAACGGGTGCCACATCGAGGCGAGGCAAGCAAGCGGTGGATTACGGATGGACACTTTCTCACAACTGCTTCGTGGCGGGGATACCGGCCCGATCATCGTGCCGGGAAAAAGCAAAGAGAGCCTGCTAATTCAAAAATTACGCGGTATGGGTGAGGGCCAACGGATGCCCGCCGGAGGTAGGCCCGCCCTTTCCGAAAAAGCAATCAAGTTGATCAGTACATGGATCGACGAAGGGGCGACACTCGACGGCCAGAATGAGTCACAACCGATTCGCCGAATGAGCTTGTTGGCTTGGGCGGCAACAGCAACCCCGGAAGAAATGAGTGCTCGCCGAGGTGAGATCGCAGATGGAAACCTAAAATTGGTCGCCGCCTCAGGCCGCCCGGCAGCTTCCGCAGAGACCAGGCACTTCCGCGTGATTGGCACGGCTTCGCAAGGCACGATCGACTTGGTCGCAGAGCTAGCCGAAGACCAGATGAAGACCGTCAAAACTGTCGTGAACGCCGATTCTGGGGAAAAATTCTTCCACGGTAAGACGACGATCTTTGTCTTTCCAAGAAGATACGACTACAGCGAATTCGCCAAGATGGTCGAATCCCGCGGAATCCCCACCACGTGGGAAAGTCATTGGGCATTCGACGGAATCGACAGCTATGTCTCCATGGTCGCATCGGAGGATGAAGAAGAGGACCAAATCGCCACGAGATTGACTGCTCCGCTGGTCTCCTTAGCTGTCGCCTCCCGTGGCGGGCAGGTACCACGATGGTTGGCCGAAGGCATCGGTGCAGCCACTGCATCGCGACAAGGTGGATCACGAGATCGAGACCAACGCCGCAAAGCGGAGCAAGAAATGATGCAAGCCTTATCGGTCGTCGCCAATCCCAAGGAGTTTCTGGACGGAAAACTGACGCCAGAACAAACCGATCGCATCTCAGCAGCCATCGCCAACTCGATGCTAGAAAGACCGCAGCGGCGTAACTTCGATAATCTGCTGCGAAATCTCGATGCCGGGAAACCGTTTCCTCAAGCCTTTTTGGAAGCGTTTCGTTACACGCCCGAGGCCTTCGTCCAAAACTGGTTCCGCTGGGTCCGAGGCGCCTGATCTATCTTCCCGCCAACTAGAGTCTAACTCGATTCTGGACCGTCACTTCGGCCCAACACGGAAAGCGACATAGCAGCATTCAGCAGTTGCCCCCCCAACGGTGCCACCTGACGAGATATTCAGAACGGAATTCGCCAAGAACTGGGATTAACAGAAAGGAAAGAACTGGGATTAACAGAAAGGAAACAGCCCAAGCCGGTAGCAATTACAAATTGCCTGTGGCAATGACAAACCGGCCGCAGAGTCTTACTCTAATGCGTCGTGACTTCCGCGAAGCTTCACCCAAACGATCGAAAAGAAAAACAGAGCCATGATTGTTGTAATGGAACCCAACGCGACCCAAGCGGCGGTGGATGCCACGGTCAAACGGGTCGAAAGCCTGGGACTGAAAGCCAATGTAATTGTTGGCACCGAGCGGACGGTCGTCGCCGCCATTGGAAATAAGCGAGAGCACTTCAAAGAGTCGCTAGAAAGTGGCGAAGGAGTCTCGGCCGTTGTCCCGATTGTGGCGCCCTACAAGATGGCCAGCCGAGAGGTCAGAGCCGAGCCAAGTCAAATCAAAGTGCTCGATTTCGCTGCCGGGGCAGGGGAGGTTGGTTTCATTGCCGGTCCCTGTAGCGTGGAGAGCGAAGAGCAAATCTTAGAGACTGCACGAGCCGTCAAAGCGGCAGGTGGCACTGGCCTGCGAGGCGGTGCCTTCAAGCCTCGCACCAGCCCGTATAGCTTCCAAGGCCTCAAGGAAGAAGGCCTGAAAATGCTGGCAACCGCCCGTGAAGAAACCGGACTCTGTGTGGTCACCGAGGTGATGGGAACCAGCGACGTTGATTTGGTCGCCAAATATGCTGACGTGCTGCAAGTCGGGGCCAGGAACATGCAGAACTACCGGCTTCTCGAAGCGGTCGGAAAGGCTCAAAAACCTGTACTGCTCAAACGTGGCCCATCGGCAACCATGGACGAATTCCTGCTGGCCGCCGAGTACATACTCAACGAAGGCAACGACCAGGTCATGCTTTGCGAAAGAGGCATTCGCACCTTCGAAGGCCACACCCGGTTCACCTTGCCATTGGCGAGCGTTTCTTATCTGCACCGAAAAACCCATTTGCCGGTCATCATTGACCCAAGCCATGGCACCGGCCACACCTACATGGTGCCCGACATGGCCGTGGCAGCGGTTGCGGCTGGGGCAGATGGAGTGATCATGGAGGTTCACCCAGACCCAAGTACGGCCATGAGCGATGGCTACCAAACACTCACATTTGCGGAGTTTGAACGCACAATGCGGCGTTGCAAAGCCGTAGCCAATACGCTGCAGGAACTGGACCGCGAGGAAAAAGCTTCTAGCTGATCCAGCGACTCGGCGAGGCGGTTACGGATCAATCCAGCAAGATGAACAAGCACCAGAGCCACCCCAAAACATGACGGCGCAAGATCAAACGCTGGCCCATTATCACCATTTGATGCAGATCAACGCTGCGTCGCATTTGATCCGTTCGGCGCGTCGCCTGGGGATCCTAGATGCCCTACGGCAGGGGCAGAAGAGCCTGCCTCAGTTGGCAGAGGCATTGTCGGCTCCCACCCATCCACTCGATCTGCTTTTGAACACCCTCGTCACCATTGGCCTGGTCGAGCAGTACCAGGAAGATTACGCCTTGTCCCAAACCGGCCAGCTCCTGTGCCAGTACGACGAGGACCTGGGGGATCAAACCTGGGAACGCCTCGTCGATCTCGTGCGAGAGCCTTCGTCTCGGGAAAATCACGACGACCAACTACAGCACCATCGCGTGGCCGCGACACAGTGGATTCATACACCGGCAGCGATTCAGGCAGCCGAAATCTTGAACGTCGGTGGCGAGGAAAGTGAAACAGCCTATCGAATCCTCGACCTTGGCTGCGGCTCTGCAGTCTGGAGCTGCGCGATGGCTCATCGCGGCCCTCAGGCGACGATCGCCGCAGTCGATGAGGCAGACGCGTTGGTAGCGGCTCGCAGCACAGCCGATTCAATTGAGCTTGGAGACCGGTTTGAAACGATCGCCGGCCACCCCTGCGAAGTGGAACTGCCTGCGGAACATTTTGACTTGGTGTTGATTGCCCAGCAGATTGGTTGCCGGGGCCACGAGGAGGCGGAAAGCCTGATGCGGCGGGCCATCGGGGCGGCCCGCCCCGGGGGTCGGATCGCCGTGATCGATCTATTCAGTGGCCCTAACAAGCCGACCCTCGCTGAAACGATCGAGGCACTTCGGCTAGAGCTTGGAACACGGGCCGGCCATGTCCGCTCACTCGAGCAAATCCAGCAACTCATGGTCGATCAGGGTTTGCGGTCGGTCCAATTTGCCTTCCTGGAAGCCAGCAAAGAAAACCTCGGAATGGCGGTCGGAACGAAATAATCGGGGTCTACCTCCGCATTTATCCGACACATATCGCCAGTGGGCGTTGACGAGATCGGGTCCGGGATCCTACGATACGCGGCTCGACGAAAGAAATCCCCATATTTGACCGGATGAGCAGCGATGGCTGTCCCAAAACGCAAACATTCCAATAGCCGTACTGGCAAACGACGTTCACACGACCACGTCAAAAAGCGTCAAATCAGCTACTGCCCGCAATGCAGCTCGGCAGTGCCAACCCACACCATTTGCCCCAAATGCGGTTACTACCAGGGGCGAACCGTGGTTGAACACGACGAAAACTAGCTTTTTGCATCGTCGATAGCGATTATTACCAGCCAATCACGCCACGACGCTTTCGCGAGGTGGCTCCAACGGCTCGTCCTCTGCTCACTCGCGGCATCCTGTTGAAATGAACTCAGTCGGAATCCTTTTTCCCGGCCAGGGCGCCCAGAGCGTCGGGATGGGTCGGTCGCTGCACGACACCTATCCAACGGCTAAACGCTGCTTCGATGAGGCATCCGAAATTCTCGGGTATGATCTCGCCGAACTCTGTTTTGACGGGCCAGAAGAAAAACTGAACGCCACAGAATTCAGCCAGCCAGCACTTTTCGTTGTTGGAATCGCAGCGGCAGAGGTGCTTCGCGAAGAGCATCCTGATCGCGTGGCTGCGGCCAAAGCAACCGCAGGGCTAAGTCTTGGTGAGTACACCGCCGTCTGCTTTGCGGGCGGATTGAGCTTTGCCGATGGCGTACGTCTTGTTCAACGCCGGGGCCAGGCCATGCAATCGGCGGCCGATGCGGTCCAAAGCGGAATGTCGAGCGTCTTGGGACTCGACCTTGAATCAATCGACCAACTCTGCCAGCAGGTCCGCGAGGGTGACGAAGTCCTCCAGCCAGCAAATCTACTTTGTCCTGGCAACATTGCCGTATCAGGTCATTTGACCGCTTTGGAGCGATTGGGACCGGTGGCATTGGAGGCTGGCGCGATCAAGGTGATCCCGCTTAGTGTTGCGGGTGCCTTCCACACGTCGCTGATGCAATCAGCTGTTGAAAAACTCCAAGCCGCTCTCCAAGAGATGCCCATTACAGACACGCGACTTCCCGTCTACAGCAATGTCGATGCATCCCCGCATCAGTCAGCCGCCGAAATTCGCGACTTGTTAAGTCAGCAGGTGATCGGATCGGTTCGCTGGGAGGATTCGATCCGGCAGATGCTCAAGGATGGAGTCGATGGATTTGAAGAACTCGGGACCGGAAGAGTCCTGCGTGGAACGCTCAAGCGTATCAATCGAAAGATCCCGACCGATGGCTTCGGTGGCTGACGAATCCGAATCGACTTGACCCAAGTCGATCGGGTCTATGTCAACCTGGCCTCCGATGCTCGCTGCTCTCCGCGTCACCTTCCTGCAACTCATTCGCTCCGGCACTCTGGGGCACTCCATCTCGCTTTCCCGGAATTCTGAAGAATGAAACTTTCCACAACCACAGACCTTAACGATCAAGTAGCAGTCGTCACCGGAGCATCTCAGGGGCTCGGCAAAGCGGTAGCAATCGCCTTGGGAATGAATGGGGCGACCGTCGTCTGCCTCGCACGTAACGCCGCGAAGTTGGCTGATACGGTCAAAGAAATCGAGGCTGCGGGTGGTAAAGCTGAAGCAGTCTCTTGCGATGTTACCGACCGCACCGCAGCAGCAGCGGCGATCCAGGGAGCCAAGGATACGCACGGCCGGCTTGACATTTTGATCAACAATGCGGGGATCACTCGTGACAAGTTGATGCGAGGCATGTCCGACGAAGAGTGGGATGATGTCATCGCTACCAACCTCACCAGCTGTTTCGTTTGCTGCCGAGCTGCCGCTGGAATCATGCGGCGTTCCAAATACGGGCGAATCATCAACATGGCCAGCATCTCTGGCCTGATCGGCAATCCCGGCCAAGCGAACTACTCCGCCAGCAAAGCCGGGATGATTGGGCTGACCCGGACGCTGAGCAAGGAACTGATCAGTCGCGGGGTAACCGTCAATGCTGTGGCACCAGGCTTTATCGCCAGCGAGATGACTGCGGAACTGGGTGAGGTGGTGTTGGCTGAGGCAAAAAAGCGGATTCCAGCCAAACGACTTGGTGAAGCCGAAGATGTCGCCGCAGCCGTGTTATTCCTCGCCTCAAAGGACGCAGGCTATATCACCGGCCAAACACTGGTCGTCGATGGCGGCATTGTCAGCTAGCCCGGACAAAAAAGAGAAGAACTTCTCAAGATTCTTGCTGAAAAAATTTGGCTCGTCTGAAAAATAGGCGGCCGCATCCGTTTCAGGCTTGGGGCCCAACTGGCAGACCTAAAACCACGATTCGCTGCACGAGTGTTCAGCCGTCAAATGCCCTGACGAGAGGCCGATCGGCCCACCGTCACGCCGACATTGACGATTTTACCCCGCAATTTCCGTGTCCACATCCATTTCGGCGATACCCCGCTGCAGCCATCGCAGGTAAAAACCACTTCGATCAGCGACGGCCAAGGCTACAATTCCGGAGGCTTTTAAACGCACCGGCGTGGGGCTGGAGTGTATTCAGACACGCCAAACCACGATCTCCCGCCCAGGAACTGGCGATCAGCGTATTGACGTGTTTTGCTTGTTTCACCTATCTTTTCGACGAAAGCGAACAGCCCATCCGGGCTCCTTCCGATTGGCAACCCCCGAACGTGAGCGTGAAAACGCCGCTTTTGATGTGGCTTGCTCATTTTGATTCAATTTTTCCAAATCAGCTTGCTGACCTTAATCAGAGACTGCTCATGGCTACTGTCGAAGAACGTGTAATCGATATCGTGTCCGAACAACTCGGTGTCGACAAAGACAAGATCAATCTCGATACGTCATTCGTGAATGACTTGGGTGCGGACTCGTTGGATACCGTCGAATTGGTGATGGAACTCGAGGAAGAGTTCGACATCAGCATTCCGGATGAGTCGGCCGAGAAAATCCAAAAAGTGGGTGAAGCGGTTAGCTTCATCGAGACTGCCAAAGGCGACGACGCTTAGCTTGGCGGTCGCGTCGGTTCGCTAACCCTGGCAACTTTCATCTTGCCGTCCGGAGAGTTCAGGGACGTTGAATCGTCTCTGCATTTCCAGGGCGGCATTTGCGTTGAGTGCCCGCAATGCCGTCTGAGCATTGGGCACGCCAAACGCACCGAGTTGGGGAATTCCAGGACTGCTCGGCAAAACTCCATCCATTCTTGAAACAGCCCATTCTTGAAACAGCCCATTCTTGAAACAGCATTGTGATGCAACCATCGAACGAACGTCGTATTGTGGTCACTGGAATCGGAGTGGTGACACCGATCGCCGTTGATGTACCTAATTTTTGGCAAAGATTAACCGCTGGTGAGAGTGGGGTTCACGAAATAACCACTCTGGATACCAGTCGTTACAAGGTCCACTTCGGCGGTGACATCCCCGACTTTGATGTCAGTCAATTCGTCGATGCCCGTGAAGCAAAACGGCTCGATCGATTTACGCAGTTTGCCGTCCACGCTGGCGGCCAAGCGATTGCCGATTCAAAGATCGATTTCGACAAGGTCGACAGAAACAAGTGTGGAGTGATCCTCGGTTCGGGAATTGGCGGATTGGGGGAGATTGAGGCGCAGATCGAGAAAATGCTGACACGTGGTCCCGACCGCGTCAGCCCCTTCACCGTCCCCAAAATGATGCTCAATGCGGCAGGCGGGACGCTTTCGATTACTTATGGTCTCAAGGGCCCAAATTACGCCGTCGCCACTGCTTGCGCCAGCGCAACCAACGCGATGGGCGATGCATTACGTAGCATTCGCCTTGGCGAAACAGATTTGGTAATCACAGGTGGGAGCGAGGCCGCGATGACGCGAATGGGATTGGCGGCGTTCCAAAACATGAAAGCGTTATCGACCCGGAACGATGATCCGGCGGCCGCCAGTCGCCCTTTCGAGGCTGACCGAGACGGATTTGTGCTAGGTGAAGGCGCAGGGATCCTCGTCTTTGAAGAACTCAACGTTGCCTTAGCCCGAAATGCGAAGATTTACGCCGAAGTTATCGGGTACGGCACCACCAGCGATGCGGGACACATCACCGCACCTGACCCCGAGGGCGTTGGTGCCGCCGCGGCAATGCAAGCAGCAATCGATGACGCGGGAATCGAAGTAACAGACGTCGATTACATCAATGCGCACGGCACCAGCACACCTCTAGGGGACAAAGCTGAATCGCAAGCAATCAAAGCTGTCTTCGGGGATCATGCCTACAAAACCAAGATCAGTAGCACCAAGAGTTCGCTCGGACATTCCCTTGGTGCAAGTGGTGGAATCGAAGCGACCATTTTGTGCAAGACCATCGAAACCTCAACCATCGCACCAACGATCAACTACGAGACACCCGATCCCGAATGTGATCTCAACTACACCCCTAACGAAGCTCAGCAAGCCGACGTCAAAGTCGCAATGAGCAACAGTTTTGGATTCGGCGGACACAACGCTTGCGTCATCTTCCGCAAGTATGAATAACCCACGATCTCACAAGTCAGCTAACGCTTAGATATGTCGCAACCTTCGCGTCTGCTGGATCGGGTTGAATATGTTGAACAAGGCTACCTGTTCGAGTTATTGCGAGAACGGACCGCTGCCGAAATACCGATGCAAGAATTGCTCGGGCAGATTCGCTACGAACTATTGACGACGACCAAACTGCCGATCGCGGTCGATTACCTGCTCACCGAACTGAAGCACTCTGGGCAGATGGCACCGGCCATGTACAAGATGGGCCATTACTTCAGCCCATTCCAAGCCTTCCTCGTCGAATCAGCCGAAATGGAAGCTGGCCGATTCACAATGGAAACGGCCCTCGAAGTGCTGGAGGCGGAAGCCAAGTACCGCGTAAAAGACGCGACTCCCGCCGGATTGTTTTTCTATCAATTCGAGGTGTTGTGTCGAAATCGCCTGAACTACGACAAAGGCCTCACGGCCATCAGCAGTGACCCAGCATTTGATACCGCTTGGGCGAAGTGGATCCTTGTCTTACGGGCCCAGATCGGATTGATCGACTTGGCTGATCTACTTTTTCTGGCTAGCGAGGAATACGAGGCGCGACTGGACGATGCCGGGCATTCAAAGGACGGCAAGGGACCTTTCTTATTCGGACGCAGGGAGGGCCGCATTGCCCTCGGGAACAGAAAGAAAGAACCTCTTTTCCTGTTTGCTGCGATGCAACGTCATCTTGGCTACCCCACGGTCCCGCGCCCCAAACCACCGAATGAAAACCAAGATGCCATTCCACAATTGATGCGTCGCATGGAAAGACTGGAAATGCGCATCAAGTTGATGGAAGAAGAGCGACGAGCAGGAATCGATATCACACGGTTCTACAAAGATCCGGGCAAAGAATAACCAACTGAATTCCGAGTCACCGATGTGCGATCGCGACGAACGCCAGTCAAGGTTGGTGAACAACAGTCAGAACACTTGCAAAAGCAGTAGCGAACTCTCGATCGACACAAAAAACGCCAAAGCCGTTGCCGACTTTGGCGTTCATTGCTCCTAGTTAGCCAAGCTCTCTAACTCACGCGCTCTTGCTGGCCGGCATTTGATGAAATAGTTTGCGGGCTCCCGACACGACACTCTCGTCGATCGTGAATTGAGTGCCATCCTCTTGGTCAGGTAGGTCGTACATGATGTCCAGCATCACTTCTTCGAGTATTCCACGTAAACCTCTCGCCCCGACGCGTTTCGCGAGGGCCTTGCGAGCAACATAGTGGAGTGCTTCGTCAGTGAAGTGCAAATCACAATTTTCCATTTTGAACAAAGCCTCGTACTGTTTTGTCAGAGCATTCTTAGGCTCCTTCATCACTCGTACCAGACCCTCTTCATCAAGCGGTTGCAAGTAGCTAACAACCGGTAAACGTCCGACCAATTCGGGAATCAACCCAAACTGCAGGATGTCTTCTGTTTGCACCTGCGCTAACAAATCCGAATCCGAATCTTCGTTGCGGATATTGTCACCGGAGAAGCCAAGCGTTTTGTGCCCCAATCGCTTGCGAATGATATCCTCGATCCCAACAAACGTACCACCGACGATGAACAAGATATTACTCGTGTCCAACTGGATGTACTGTTGCTCAGGATGCTTTCGACCACCTTGCGGCGGCACATTGGCAACTGTTCCTTCAAGCATTTTCAGCAGGCTCTGCTGAACACCCTCTCCAGAAACATCTCGCGTGATCGACACATTGGCACTCGTCTTACCAATCTTGTCGACCTCATCGATGTAGAGAATTCCGCGTTGGGCCGCGTCGACGTCAAAGTCAGCCGCATGCAACAATTTCAACAGCAGGTTCTCAACATCTTCACCAACGTACCCCGCCTCGGTCAGCGTCGTCGCATCGCCAATGGCGAAGGGAACGTTCAGCATACGAGCTAGAGATCGAGCTAAGAGTGTTTTTCCACTTCCGGTCGGACCGGCCAGCAGAATATTGCTCTTCTCGATTTCAACTTCTGATCCACCTTCCCATTCGCTGGTGAGACGCTTGTAGTGGTTATGCACGGCAACCGCCAACACGCGTTTGGCAGAACCTTGGCCGATTACATACTCGTCCAAGTGTTCAACGATTTCCCGAGGCGCGGGGATCTCATTAAACAACGATTTACTTGGACCGCGGCGGCGCTGCTCCTGATCGAGAATCGATTGACAGAGCTCAATGCATTCTCCACAGATGTAGACGTCACCGGGACCTTCAACGAGAGGTCCTACATCACGGTAGCTCTTCCGACAAAAAGAACAGAATGCGTTCTTCTTGTTCGTTGAGGTTCCGTGGCGTGAACTTGGGTTATCCTTCGTGGGCATACACGACTCCTGATTGTGCGATTGAATCACCGACCAGTCATCAACGAATGCAACTTCGTGAGCCGGAGCTCTGGCACCCATTATAGACCGGATCAGCCATCCGAATCGCGTGTCAAACGATTTCAGTCCACAGCTCGAATGCTTTCCCAATTCTGCTACCCGCAGGGCAACGGACTTGGGGGGGTCATCCGTATCCTCGAAAGCTCGAGCCAATCGTGGTTTAGGTTTCAAACGGTTATGGTTTCCGCAAATGAATGCCCACATGGAATTGGGAGGCAAGCACAGACGGATTGGTTATCCTTTTCGGCTCCTGTTAGGGAGGTCCCTGGTCGTTGCCGCCGAACGGGAAAAAGCGAGTAAAACAATCCCAGTTCAACCGTGAGGAACGATCTTGAGGATCGCACCTGATAGCGTGTTGGGTTTGTTCGGGTCAACTTTGCTCGTTCGCTGATGAGTCGGCATCGGAGGTCAACTCATCGACGGCATCGGGTCCAACAGGAAACCGATTGGTTTTCGTTTGTATCTTTCGGAATTCCTGGTCGCTGATGTCACCTTTGCGGTGCATTTCTTCCAAGTTTGCGAGTGGGTCAGTGGGGTCTTGATGGTCCTCATCCGCGTAGCCGCGAAAGATTGACACGAGATAAAAACTAAAGCCGATCAAGACACACAGGACCAGCATCACAATTCCAACTCGCACACTGGGAGATGCAAAAAAATCTTGCATAACCGTTATCCTGCTCTCATTCGTCGATGGCTTCCCAGCCCCCACCACCAAATCCGCGTTCGTGGTGACAGCCACTTCCAGCCACGCTCGCTTAAAACTCACTGGCTAGCTGGATTGCTGGCTAGCTGGATTGCTGGCTAGCTGGATTACTGCCTGTTCAATCATTCAGGAAGGCTCGCGGTCACCGTCGCGTGGGCCACGTCTGGCTCGCGCCGTCCACCGGTCTCTCCTCCGCCCGTCTGTGTTGGAATCTTAGGTGTGTCCAGTGGTGAGAGTCCAGGATTTTCACACGCTAGTTACCACTTTTTCTAGTTTCACGGCAGCTGTCGGTTGTTTCACAACGCAATGTCAATTCATTGTCCTGGAACCGCCTCCTGAATCAGCTTCATTGCTGCGCGGGCGGACAGCAACCCCAGTTCACTGTGTCCCTCAACACGGAGGATCGCGGGGCCAGAAAACGGCTGATCAGCCAAGAAGCGAACGATCCGAAATAACGCTACATCGCCTTCGCCCAGCGGTTGGTCGCCCAGAACCCCAGCCTTGCGATCACAGAGATAGACACAGGCCAGCGAAGTCAGGTTCCTTTCCAGACGATCAATCAGGGGCAATTCACCACCGAGCAGCATCTCACCGACATCAGCAGCCAATCCCAAACTACTTTCGGGGCCGAGCCACTGGCCCAATCGCTCATATTGTGCCACCGTAGCGATCGAATCCCCACTCCTCGGTCGAATCGCAACCTGAAGTCGACTCGGATCAATCCCCGCAAGCAAACGCTCCGTTTGTGATGCCAGGCGATCTAATGCCTGCTCGAGTGGTGCACTGCCATCCTCAGCCAGTCGACCACTGCCAAAGGTCACTACCTCTGCATTCAATTCCGCGGCCACTGCCAACCAACTGGCAACCCAATCGTAAGCCCGCTCTCGCTCTGCTCGATGGGATGCCGAAAGCGATGGGCCATCGACTTTCCATGGATCACAAAAATAGGGTGCATCTAAATCGACCACCACGCGCATTGAGTGACGTTGCAAGGTAGCACTCAGACGAACCAATCGCTCACTAAACTCGCTCGACCCAGGATTCAAGCTGCAAGGATGCGGACGAATCGCGACACAGCCAAATCCAAGCTGGGCAAGCTCCTCCACCACCGCGCATGGATCATGCAACAGCAGACTGGCGGTGTGAAAACCGGCGATCATGGCAGTGGTCTCCTCATCTCTCGAAACCTGTCAACGCGGCTTTGCTCGGTACAGCAACTGGTCCAGCCACCCTTACTGGTCCAGCCACCCTTCACGCCAAGTTCGTTTTTCACCGCATCGGATAGACAACTCGTCTACCGAGGCTAAGACATTTTTGCCGCGCAAGGCACTCGTTCCCTTCTAGCTATGTCACACGAAACCGTAGCGCTAAGACGAGCGACGGAAAGGTCAGCAGAAAAATAAGCAGACCCCAGATGGCCCCCGCGCCCAGATACCCAAAGCAGGCAGCCAAGGGAATAATCGTTAAGATCCCTACACGAATCGCCATTTGGATCTTGATTGGCGTCGGCTCGATGATCGCACGCAAGCCGCGCAAGACCGCTGGTGCTGCAACCGCAGCGACCAAGATCGCGAAGGCATCAGGTCGAATCTGAAATCCCAGAGGTGGCGTTTTCAACTGCGGAGCGAATGCCATGATCCCCACTCCCAGAATCATCACGCCCGCACCGACGAACAAATTGGGATTTCGTCCCCCTGTCGCTTCCCGTCGGGCCATCGTTGTGACCCCCATGATGTAGACACCAAATCCGCATGCAATCGCAACCACGTAAGTGGGCAGCCAAGCTTGGCCCGGCTCGACCACCACGGCAGCTGAGGCTCCCAGCAAAAAGCTCAATACTCGGCATCCTCCCATCGCAACTGGAGCGAGAGGCGTTCGCTTCAAGGGGCCGTCATACGCGACAATCATGCCGGCCAAGGCGACCGCAATCACCAAAGGCAACCAATGGAATCCAGCAACGTCCTGCCGCAGATAGCCAGCAACACCACTCAATAGCACACCGACGGCAAGCAAGCCCCAGCCTACTTTGGTCGCCTGCCCCTGAGAAATCAGCCCCGCCGGAATCGGACGACCGGGCCGCTCTTCACGATCACGCTCGACATCGAAGACGTCGTTTAGGATCATCCCCGCCCAATATAGAGCGACCCCCGCCAGGATGATCGCAAGCCAAGGAGCCCAAGGCTGCGGGCCACCGGAGATCAGCAAATAAGCGGCACCAACATCGGCGAGCACCGTGAACACATTAGGCAATCGCACCAACTGGGCCCACGCCAACCAGCGTGAACCAGGAGCATCAGAGGGGTTCAAATTAGTCATCCCGATATCATAGCGACTGAACGTCTTTCTGACGCGGCGGGCTTGCAGAGGCGATGAGCAAAGACACAGCTGACTCGGGCATACATATTCAGTCCAGCCAACCTCTGGAATCAATCACACCGGCAGCGGCTTAACGCCGTAATTGCCGACGCTGACGCTCGGTCAATTCAACTCCAAACTGCTGAATATACCGATCGGTATCATTGGTAAAGTTGACTTCGGCATCCTGGTTTTCAAATCGAAACCGCTCCACGGGGGGTGCAGAAATTGGGCGGAGCGAATAGATCTCGATCAAAGTGATCAATCGTCCCTCTCCGCTCAACTTGGATTCAGCTGTATCTACATTGCGTAGTGGATCGCTCCAGAACTCGATGCGAACGGGTAGGAACGCCCCAAACTGCGTTTCGGAATCGGGCTCGCTTTGCACCGCGAGGCGGACCCGGGTCGGAAATAACATCGGCCACTGTTCCAAGCCGGCTTCCGCCATCACTTGATCCCGGCGTTGCTGATTCAACCGACCGGTGATGACCCAAACAGGTTGCCCCTTCAAGTGAGCACCCTCGACATGCAGCTGATAGTCACGAAGAAAGGAAGTGAGCATTTCGGCCCACGCCCCGACTTGCAATCTGGGTGCGATCGGCAACGGCGAATGAACGCCTTGGACCCACTGATCCAAGCGTCCAACATCGACACGTCGTAAAGAAACGTTGCCAGCAATCTCTGAACGTGTCCACGCCAAACGACCGTCGCTGATCTGCTGCAAACGGTGCTTTCCGTCTCCATCATGCATCGTGACCTGCAAATTAAAGCGACCGGACCCCAATCCAGCCTGCTCGTAAGTGCCGACGCCAACAACTTGTCTTCCTCCGGTCCAAACGGTTTCACGAACTTTGGCATCGAATGCTGGACCATGGACGAGGGCTTGAATGACTTGACGCAGCAATGAGTTGGCTTGAGCTGATGAGTTGGCTGGAGGCTGCATTGCGCCGCTGGACTGTTTATTTTCCTGCTGCAAGGAACGCTCCGTTGGCGTCGGTGTTTCCTGTGCAATGTTCGATCGCGGGTCCAGAGCCCCAAAGAATGCCAGAAACAGGACCACAACGAGCAGAGTGGTAGCGTTTGTCATGTTGAGTTTCACGGCGTCGAAATGGTTTCGTGGGCTATGACGATCGGTCTTCATAATCCGGTTATGTCGATTTTCTCAAAGATGCCACCTAGAACTTGCCGATGACCAACAACGGAGTCGTCCTAATCGACTTCACGGATGAAAGCCTCGCGCGGATATTAGTTTCCGAACGCTAGGTAAGTCCAGCCAGATTGATCAGCAACCATACCTAGACTCAGACTGAGCAAATCCCAAGGAACGGGGGGAACGATGAAACGAATCGTCACTCATTTGTCGCTATTGGCGGCCACGGCGATCCTCGCCACCGGGTGTGTGCCGGTTCGCCACAACCTGCCGCCTGAACAACGTCTTCTCGAGCCGGGCCCCGGCGTGGGAGGCCCTGGACCTGGAGTCCTTGGCCCACCACCAATGGCCCCCGGCATGATGATGGGCGCCGCTGGCATGATGGGCTCGGGGCCAGCGATGGCACCTGCTGCCCCCGCTGAACCAACCCCAGCCGTGCCAATGGAATCGACTGCCGCCACCGACTCGGGTGAGACCAAGCTGGTCAGCTGCGAACGAGTCGTCAACGGCGGTCAAGTCGGGCAGTATGGAGCGATTGGGCCACTCATGCCGAGCACGCCACCAACTCTGCAACTTACTTTCGGGCAACCCGAAGGAATGCAGATTCGGTATGACGTGAGCGGAGCTGGCCTGTTCGACAGCGAACCGTTAGTCGTGCCTGCACGACAAAACTTCCCGCAAGGCGGACTTTACCGGGTTAAATTGACCAATATCCCGGCCCGAGAAGGAGTCGAGCTCTACCCAACGGTTGAATTGGCCTACGCCAATCCACGAACGGGGGCCTATTTAGCTCACAACTCCGTGCCAATCCAATTCACCGAGGAAGACTTCGATCAGGTTCTGACCGGAAACTTTGTCACCAAAGTGATCTATCTACCGGATCCAGACTTCCAAGGGCCTGCACTGGCCGGCATCGATACCTTGGTCAGCACTCGCCTCGATCCAGGCATCGACCCAATCGTCGAAGCGGATCGTCGCGGTTCCATCCTGGCAATCATCCGACTGGGTGATAAGGACGTCGAGATGGCGGGAGCCGGTACTTTGGCGATGGGAACTGGCTTCGGTCCTCCGATCGCCGGCTTACCCGCTCCATTCGCTCCAGCGATGACCGATGGCTGTGGATGCAATGATGCGAATTGCAATACCGCACCTCCATCCCTGCCTGGGATGATCGCGGGCGTCAACGCTCCTCAGTATGGCATGCCAATGACTGGCACACCAATCGGATTGCCTGGACCGCCACACATTCCATTGGGACATCCAGCTGGTTTGAAGAAACACGTCATCCACAACCACACGCACATGAATATTCCGCGTCCGGTTGAGAAGGTCAAGATGAACGTGCGAATGCAACCAGGCATGAGCTATCCGAATCCGGTTAGCCGGGTCCGAATCACCGAGCAGAACATCCACCCAGGTGTTCCGCAGGCCCGCGGACTCTACCAGCACAAAAGTCAGCTGGTGGATCCGAACTGCCAACCGTAAACGTCAGTTACTGACGAAACGCGGAAAACATGACGAAACGCGGTGCAGATGCTTCCAATCTCACCGCGTTTCTTTACGCCACTGGCAAAGGATGCCGGTGACCCTTTCATGACCTTGCCATTCGGGGCCAACCCGTGATGCCCAAGCATTCTCATCACATCTCGCGACGCGGCCTCATGATGATGGCCTCCGCGGCACTTCTTTCCCGAGCGACGGCAGCTGATCCTGCCGACTATCTGGGGAACGCAAGTCGACATCGACCATTGACCGCTAGCATGCCACCCGGCGCGCTCGGACAAGCACGACTTGCTGGTCGAGGACCTGTCGCTGGCTACTTCCAACCGATTCAGATCACTGGCCCGGGGAGCACGCAATTTGCAATGTCAAACTCCGGATCCTTCGCAGATGCCAATCCGGTCCTCCAAGCTGGACTGCTGATTGGTGCTGTCTACCGCTTTCGGATCACACGGATACCGCTCGCCGAAGGTGCTGAGCTCTACCCAACCGTCGAAGCGATTGATCGGACTTTTCCGCCAACCGGTCTGGCATGGAAGTATCCGATTCAGATTCAACTGGATCAAGAAGACCTGGATGCGGCTTTGGCGGGCCGCATGGTGACACGAGTCATCTATTTGGAAGATCCACAAACGGCGACCCCGATGCTGCAGACACCTGCAACTCGACGCCCCATGGAAATCTCCTCCTTCCAAGATCCCCTGGAAGTCGCCGATCGCTTGGGACGCCCCGTTGCCATCGTGCGAATCGGATCTGTCACGCCGCCCAGATCTCCACAATTGATGCCGCAGTTTTTGTTCGGCGATCCGCAGTGGGCACCCAATCCGCAACCCGATTCGACCTCCCAACCATGACACGACTGATGAGAAACAGATCGAAATCAACCCTTCGTCGTTGGATCGGTTGCTTACTGCTTGCGCCGAGCCTGCTGTCGGTAGGCTGCGCACTTTCCGGACCACCGCCTGGCGGAATGCCAGGCCCACCGCCGGGCGGACCTGGCGGAATGATGTCCGCGCCTCTGGGCGGTGGACCTAGTGGAATGATGCCGCCGGGTATGCAGGGTGCAGCAATGCAAGGCGGCATGCCCGGAATGGCACCTGGAATGGTGCAGGGTGGAATGCCACCCGGAATGATGCAGGGTGGAATGCCACCCGGAATGATGCAGGGTGGAATGCCGCCCGGAATGATGCAGGGTGGAATGCCGCCCGGAATGATGCAGGGTGGAATGCCACCCGGAATGATGCAGGGTGGAATGCCGCCCGGAATGATGCAGGGTGGAATGCCGCCCGGAATGATGCAGGGTGGAATGCCACCCGGAATGATGCAGGGTGGAATGCCAC
>JARGNK010000015.1:66382-67806 GCA_029213145.1 Rubripirellula sp.
CCCGGAATGATGCAGGGTGGAATGCCACCCGGAATGATGCAGGGTGGAATGCCACCCGGAATGATGCAGGGTGGAATGCCACCCGGAATGATGCAGAGTGGAATGCCACCCGGAATGATGCAGAGTGGAATGCCCGTCTCCGCGCCAACAGCCCAGCCGTTGGTCGACACAAGAGCTCGTTTTCAAGGTGATGCGTTACCAGCACAGGTAGCAAACAACCGAATCGCATCGGTCAGTTCTACCGACCCCGGGTCTGTCGCGCAAGTTGGATTCCATCAACCGATCCTCGGCGGTCAAGTTGGTGACTGCGGCTGCAACCAGTGCTGTCCCACCCAACCTCATGGCTACGCCATGTTGCCCCAGGGAGTATGGAACGGACACGACCCACAGGAGTACCTCTGTGACGGCGGTGACAAACATCCGGCCGCCCGACTCAATCGCCAGGACCTAGTGGATGGGCTGCAGCCTGAAGATACCGTCGTCCATTACGTCACCGATGATGGCGACATCGAATTTCAAGCCTCCAACCGCACCTGTTTATATGCACCACGCTTTGCTTCTGTAAGGCGAATCACCAGTGCATTGGCGGGAGGCCGCACAATTGGCTTGGCACAAGTCGATAGGCCAGTCAGCGCAGGACGATTCGCTCACGAAATCCCAGGACTCGTCATCACCGATTCGACCGAACTGGGGCATGCCGATGTGGCGAGACGAATCGATGCAATGCGTGAGCAAATCCGTGGCGTACCGGTGGAAAGTGTCCTGCAACTGGAACAGACCGGCGACGTCCTCGAGGCTCTAGCAGCACTGTCGATGGCTGAATTGCAACTGCTGCAAGACGAGGAAAAAGCACTTCTTCGCGAACATGCATTGGCCGCGATTACGTGGGAACTTGATGAATGCCTAGAAGTTGTCATTGAGGATCTGAAGCCACCAACGTTGACACGTGATGAACATCTGCAAGGTCTCACGATCTACGAATTCCCCGATGCGGGAAGATTGCAGATCACCAAGCTGGCTGACCGTAGCGATGCGTTACCGGGCGATATCGTCCGCTTCGTCCTGAGAGTGGTAAACGTTGGTGACTCAGCAGTGAGCGATGTGACCCTGATCGACAACCTGACCACCCGTTTGGAATATGTTGACGGAAGTGAAACCTCGACGCGCGAGGCCAACTTCGAATCCCAGCCGAACGATGGCCAATCGCTGCGACTGATGTGGAAACTTAAAGAGCCGCTGAAAGTTGGCGAAGAGGCGACAATTCGCTTTGAGTGCAAAGTTCGGTAAACCCGTCTGACGACGGATCGATTACAATGCGGGCGAAAGCCCGTGATCGATTTTGCGTGTCAAGCCACCAAGCCGCAGCCACCAAGCCGCAGCCAACAAGCCGCAGCCAACAAGCCGCAGCCAACAGACTCTGATCA
>JARGNK010000015.1:67906-69739 GCA_029213145.1 Rubripirellula sp.
CAAGCCGCAGCCAACAAGCCGCAGCCAACAAGCCGCAGCCAACAGACTCTGATCAGCATGCTCTGATCTGTCTGCTCTCCAGCGATGATCAGTTTGCGCTGATTGGGTTGTGGTGATGCGGTGGCAATTCATCGCGGGCACCCTTTCTCACTCGAACACGAGTTGTGTGTCCAAGGTGCTTTTGATGGTTTCTCCGCGTGTCGCCACCCCTCCGCTTGTCGTCACCCCTCCGCCTATCGTCACTCTGTATGCCCTGTGTGCTCTGTCGTGCTTGGCTTGTGGCTGTCGCGATGCCTACCGTGACGATTTGGACTATTCACATCGCGTCGTTCAGACTTGGTCACTCGACGACCTGATGTTCGACGGGAAAATTGTTCAATTCGAATCGGTGTTCTGGGAACCCGATGACTCCGTCTCGCTGCGTGAACTGATCGTGAATGACCAGAGCGTCTCCGGACGCGATGTCTTGGAGATTGGTACGGGGACGGGACTAATTTCAATCTTGTGCATGCAAAACGGCGCCAAGTCAGTCATCGCAACCGACATCAATCCGGCAGCGGTCGCTTGTGCCCGGTACAACGCTGCAATGTTGTTGCCCGATCAATCTCTCGATGTCCGCCAAGTTCCGGCCTCCGATCCGAGCGCCTACAGCGTGCTGGACCAAACCCAGACCTTTGATCTGATCATCTCGAATCCTCCTTGGGAGGACGGCACGGTTGCAAAACCAGCTGACCACGCTTTCTACGACCCCAGCTTTGCCTTAATGGACTCGCTGCTGGACGGCCTGCCGAAACGTTTGAATGCCGGTGGCCGTTGCTTGTTGGCCTACGGACATGTCCCCGCGATCCGACGCCTAAAGACCGAAGCCGAAAAACGTGGATTTGAATTTAAACAACTTGATGAACGTGAACTCGATTCCTTGCCAAAAGATTTTTTGCCGGGAATGCTGATTGAAATTCGTCCCCCACAGAATACCAGCATTGTTTCGGGTGGCCGATTTACCACCAACGATGATGAAGCCGCCATGCGAGCGAACGAACCCCAAAGCGACGATAAGGGCAATTTGAGTGACAGCAATGCCAAGCCCGATCCAAATCCGTAGCTTGATTCAATTCGACGACCATCAAAAAACCGAACTCTCCGATCGGGCCGCTGTCAAGTCAGGACCGTTTCTCGGCAAAAAGTGCGAGTTATTTACCTTGCGAACGGATTCGCCTCATCACTACGATGGAGGGAAGCTCACAGCGTTCACATATCATTTTTTATTCCAGATCGCGCGTTGTCGCCGATTGCGTTGTGAGTGCTACACGACGGGCACTTGATGAATGATCCACTACATTTGCGATCGTTGTAAGCGCCAAATCAATACGGCCGACCAAACGCGTTACGTCATCCAGATCGATATTCAATCCGTCGTCGACAACTCGCAAGTCGAAATGGAAGAGGACATTGATCATCTCGCGGAACTCCACCAGATGCTCGAAGGGATGAATCAAGAAGTTTTGAACGAGGAGGCTCAATCGAGCCACCATGGGCAATACGATCTGTGTCCTGAATGTCATCGACAATTTTTAAAGAATCCGCTTGGCCGAGATTCGATGCTGGCACTCGGCTTTAGCAACAACTAAGCAGCCGGCGTTTAACGCCGTACAACGAGCACCGCCGCTTTAAAAACAAGTTGGTCTCGCGGGCGCAGCGATGCGACGTTGATAGTGACTTCCCAACAGCTTGCGAGCCGTTGGGGCGTCAGTCACGTCGCCACAAACTGCCAAGCTGGTTTCCACAGCAAGCAAGCCTAGTAACCGCAGTGGTGCAGTAACCGCAGTGGTGCAG
>JARGNK010000015.1:69839-76231 GCA_029213145.1 Rubripirellula sp.
TTCCACAGCAAGCAAGCCTAGTAACCGCAGTGGTGCAGTAACCGCAGTGGTGCAGTAACCGCAGTGGTGCAGCAATCGCTTGCGGAACGGCGAACGAGTGAACATCAAATCGGACGACGATCGGCTACAGACGATTGAGCGAATGAAAGTCATCGCGTCGTTCGGCATAATCTAAGACAGCGACTCGAACGTTCATTGGCAGATGACGAATCTGTTTGTCCAAGTGGGGATCCGCTTGATCGATCAATAAACGCTGCAACCAAGATTGTGGTGGGCCGTTCACATCCAACGTCATCGCGACATGTCGGACAACCGCTGAAAGCGACACCGACGACCGCGAGGCCTGCCATTGACGCTCGAGAGCGCGTAACGCTCGCTCCGCTTCAGCGAGTGATTCGGCCGCGACTTCAGCCGGTTGATCTCCGTCTCGATAAACCGCGACCACAAACTGCTGAGAACAAATCGTTTTGGTTTCTCGGTCCCAGGGGTTGATCGATCGTTTCTGCGTTTGTGCCTCGACGGAAACATCCATCAATCCACCCCGCCAGGTGGAGGGAACTCGCAATGTCACCGAGAATTTTTTTTCGCCCTCCAACACCTGCCGCTCGGTGGAGCGGAGTTTGAAATAGACCCCGCGCCCCCGATGGATCGTTCCCGCTGCCACCACAACCTGATGAGGCGCAACGCGATCATACTGCTGGGTTTCAATCTGCTTTTCAGATTGATCAATTCCCGCATGACCAGTCACCAACCGCCCATAACCACCGTCAATCGAAGCACCGAACCCATTGCTGGTTTCATTGGTCGATTTAATTTGAATCGAACCGTCTAGCTGACTAGCAGTCTCCGTACGAGGAGCGTAATCAACCAGTGACAACTGGTGATCTCGCGGTTCGCACCGCACAATCCATTGATCCACATTCAAACGATGGGCCGCATCAATCATCGATGACAGTCTCAATTCGACTGTGACAACGGAAGCGTCGCCTGTATCGGTGGCGACTGCCGTCGGGGGCAGGTCAAAATGAATCGGTGACTCAGACCTCACTTCATCAGTAGTGAAGCAACCCCAGGACATCAACAAAACACAAGTAAACGAATAGATTTTCATCTTTGATTCCCCTCCTGTGCGAACGCCTGATCACGCTACCGAGACGCTCGCCGTCGACTGCTGGATCCTCCACACCACAGCCAACGCTCCTAAATGAACGCCTCTCCATCCAGGAAAGGAACCGTTGCCACCACGCGATGTTCCGCGGGTGCCGTCACGACAAGATTATCAACCACGCCTCGGGTAGCAAGCCTCGGCTCGGCATCCGCCGCGACAGCTAAACACGCCCTCCGAGTCATGGATCTCGGCGTGAAACACTCAACCAGCCGAAGGCAACCGCAATGAATCAACGTGAAACCAAAGATTAGCTATGCATCCGGGGCAGATCACTTCCCTCAGCAAGGATCGCTGCCTCTTCAGCGGACAGTTGGTCCAATCGCTGACGAACCGCATCACGCGAGGCAAAGTGCTCTGCCAAGCGAACATAGGTGGTGTGATGCCTCGCTTCACTTTCAAACAGCCCAGCGTAAAAATCGGCTAGCTCAGGCTCTTTCTCTTTCACATGCTCGCTGAGCAAGCTGAATCGCTCACAACTACGGGCTTCGATCAACGAGGCAATCAACAAACGATCGACGGCCCGTTCCGGTTCCGCCATTCGAACCAGCTTATTAAGCCGCCGTCCGTAGGGTCCTGATGCCAAGCGACGAAACGAGATCCCCCGCTTCTCAAGGATCTGAAGCACCATTTCGAAGTGCTCGAGCTCTTCCTCGACGATGCGAGTCATTTCGCGACACAAATCTCGATTCTCGGTGTACGAGTTCATCAAGTTCATCGCCGTCGACGCGGCTTTCCGCTCGCAGTGCGCGTGATCGATCAGGATTTCATCTAAATACTGATCAACTTGGTGCAACCATTGCGTGGCTGAATCGGATTGTAGATGCAACATCAGAACTACTCGGCGAAAAGAGCCTCGGCAAACGAACTCGCGTCGAACTCGGCCATGTCCTCAATTCCTTCTCCCAGGCCGACAAATTTCACTGGCAACTGGAACTGCTCGCGGATAGGAAGAATCACACCGCCCTTGGCCGAACCATCAAGCTTGGCCAAAACAATCCCGGTGCAACCGGCTGAGTCACTGAACCCGCGAGCCTGGCTAATGGCATTTTGCCCCGCGGTAGCATCGAGCACGAGCAGCACCTCATGCGGCGCTTCTTCGGTCTGCATCCGCTTTTGAACGACACGGCGAATTTTTTCCAACTGCTGCATCAAATTCGTCTGAGTCTGTAGTCGTCCCGCGGTATCGATGATCGCAACATCGGCACCAATCTCCACGGCTTTGTCGACCGTTTGAAAGGCGACGCTGGCGGGATCCGCTTCTGGCTTCCCGGTCACGATATCGCACCCGATTCGACCAGCCCACACAGTTAACTGCTCCACCGCTGCGGCGCGAAAGGTATCTCCCGCCCCTAAAACGACTCGCTTGCCCGATTTCTGCAGAAGGTTGGCAAGTTTCCCGATGGAAGTCGTTTTGCCGCTGCCGTTGACCCCCACCACCAAAATAACGGTAGGCCCAGACTCAGCCATCTTCAAAGCAGATGATTCCTGCTCCAACATCGACTGGGTTTGGGCCGTGATTGTCTGCAACACCTCTTCAAGCTGTACCACGCGAGCCCGCAGGCGTTTGGCCACGTCATCCCGAATCGTCTCGGCCGGGCCAACTCCCATATCGGTACGAATCAACCGCGAAAACAACTCGTCGAGGAATTCGTCATCGACGAGGCGTCCTTCGGCCTTGAACAAATCGCGGATATCGGTGTTCAGAGCCTGCCGTGTTTTCGACAAAGCGCCCCGCATCTTGGAGAGTAGACCACCTGATCGCGGTGGACTTTTCACTTCCTCGTTTTGCTGGGCTGCACCCGATTGGTCAGACGAAACACCCACTTCCTGCGGGGAAACCTTCGGCGTAACAGCATCGGCATTCTCCCCAGCGGGATTCGCCGCCTCAGGATCATTGTTCTTCTTGCGCCAAAAGGCCATGGTCGTCGATGGGGGGCTGGAGGGACTCAAAGCTTTGAATTTTAGCGATCAACCTCCGATCGGCCAGCACACATCAGGGATCGCCCGGCCAAACGCCCCGCGTTGGCCCCTTGTTGGCTTCAGCGTGCTGGCGAAGCACCGCGGTACAACCCCAAACCGAATTACCGGCACCATCCGCACAATTGTCAACAAAAGCAGAGTTTTACCGATCCACGTTTGAGGATCAACAAGCACGGTTTCTGTAACGAGCGCGGGCCCAACCACAATGCCTGGATTCGATCAATGTTTCATCAGATTACAACTCAAGACGGAGTAACAACTCCGATACCAACCCTTGAATAGATAGCGTGGTTCGGTAGGTCATCGTCACTCAGGGGCGGATGACGTGGCACTGAGCAACCGGACGCGAGAATGCTTCTCGCGTGCTTCGATGGCGATCAACTGTCATTGAAAACCATGCTGGTACGATTCAAATCGTATCTCACCCGTCATGGATATTGGGGAGTAGAAAAGCAAATGAAGCTTACAAAGTTAGCGCTGATCGCCGCCATTGCTTGCGGAACCTATGCAGGCAATGCGTACGCCATTCAGCCAAATGACATTCAATTAGTCTCCTGCGATTGCGACGAGCCCGTTTGTGGCTGCGAAGCGACCAACGGCTGCGACGAAGAGCCCTGCTGCGACAGCGGATGCGATTCAATGTGCGGTACCGGCTTGGGCTGCTGCATGGATGATTTACTATCCTGCGGTGATTGTTGCTTAGGCGACCCGTACAGCCTGTTCGGCGATTGCTGCGATAGCGGCATCTCGGTTGGTGGTTGGCTGCAGGCCGGCTACCACTCCAAGTCATTGCCGATCTTCAACGATCGTCCCAATGAGCTGAACCTCCATCAAGCATGGCTCTACGCCGAAAAAGCGATCGACACCAGCTGTGGTTTCGATATCGGTGGTCGTGTCGATTACCTCTACGGTATCGATGCCCAAAACACCCAAGCCTTCGGGACCGATCCTAACGGCTGGGACAACGGCATGGACAACGGCGAGTACGGCCAAGCATTTCCACAGCTGTACGTCGAAGCTGGCTACGGCGATCTATCGATCAAAGCGGGTCACTTCTACACCCTGATCGGCTATGAAGTTGTCGGTGCAACTGGAAACTTCTTCTACAGTCACGCCTACACCTTCAATTACAGCGAGCCCTTCACACACACCGGTGCTTTGGCAACTTACAACGCCAGCGATGACCTGACGGTGTACGGTGGCTGGGTAACTGGCTGGGACAGCGGATTCGACGACAACGGGGACGCGTTCCTCGGTGGCGTCTCGGCTCAACTGACCTGCAACTGGAACGTGACCTACGCCACAACCTTCGGTCGGTTCGGTGAGCAACAGGTCACGGACCTTGGCTCAAACGAGCGTGGCTACATGCAGTCGATCGTAAGCCAGTATGACATCACAGACAGCCTGCAGTGGATCGCACAAAGCGACTATCTCGACACCGAGTTGGCTGGCGGTATCGACTATCGCAACACCTACGGATTCAACAATTACTTGATCAAAGAGATCAACGATTGCTGGGGAATCGGAAGCCGCTTCGAATGGTGGTCCACTAAAACCGGAGCAGGTCCTCGCAGCAACATCTACGCCTTGACCGTGGGAGCCAACTACAAGCCTCACGCCAACGTCGTGGTTCGTCCAGAAATCCGCTGGGATTGGGATGACGATGGCTTGATCGACCTCGAAGATGGAACCGACCAGACCACCTTCGGAATCGATAGCATCTTGACCTTCTAGCCTGAAGTCTGGATCCGTACTGGGGGGTTGTTCCGAACGATTCTCCCCGAAGTATCGGACCGCCGCGGAGTGCGGATTCAAGTCGCCCCTTCAGCCCGGTCACCAACTCTGGTGACCGGGCTTTTTCGTTTTTGCTCGAAATAAATCACTCCAGATCCCCGCTTGAAGAGCCGCAAACCACCCCAATAGATCATGCAACCGGCAAAGTTTGCCAGCCGGTGTTAAACCTTAACGCTTAGGGGGCTTTCGCATTTCGAATGGGGTGGAGTTTTGCGGAAAAACAGGTCGATAGCTTGTTGTGATTACACCGCTTGGATGGCCCGGCGAGGCGGCCCGCAGCCTTCAACAGCTAAGCGAAAGATATTCGACGGTGCGTCAGAAAACGCACCCTTTCCAAATGGAGTTGAGAGAGCAATGAGACTTGGCAAACTAGCCCTCATGGCGGCCCTAATTGGCGGCAGCGCCACCCTGGCCACTGGGCAAACACCGATTTACGAAAATCACGAATCAGCTGCGATTACGCAGGTCGCTCACTGCGATTGCGGTGAAGCAGTCTGTGGTTGCGAACCTGTCGATTGCGACACCGGTTGTGATTCAGGCTGTGATTCAGGCTGTGATTCAGCTTGCGGCCTTGGCGACCGTATGGACATGAACTGCTTGGGCGACTGCTGCATCGGCTCGATGTGCGGTGATTGCTGCCTGGGCGACCCGTACAGCCTGTTCGGCGATTGCTGCGATAGCGGCATCTCGGTTGGTGGTTGGCTGCAGGCCGGCTACCACTCCAAGTCATTGCCGATCTTCAACGATCGTCCCAATGAGCTGAACCTCCATCAAGCATGGCTCTACGCCGAAAAAGCGATCGACACCAGCTGTGGTTTCGATATCGGTGGTCGTGTCGATTACCTCTACGGTATCGATGCCCAAAACACCCAAGCCTTCGGGACTGATCCGAGCGGTTGGGACAACAGCATGGACAATGGCGAGTACGGCCAAGCTTTTCCACAGCTGTACGTCGAAGCTGGCTACGGTGATCTGTCGATCAAAGCGGGTCACTTCTACACCCTGATCGGCTATGAAGTTGTCGGTGCGACTGGGAACTTCTTCTACAGTCACGCCTACACCTTCAATTACAGCGAGCCATTCACCCACACCGGTGCACTGGCAACCTACAACGCCAGCGACGACCTGACGGTGTACGGTGGCTGGGTAACTGGCTGGGACAGCGGCTTTGACGACAACGGGGACGCGTTCCTCGGTGGCGTCTCCGCTCAGCTGACTTGCGATTGGAACGTGACCTACGCGACGACCTTCGGGCGATTCGGCGAGGCTCGCTACAATGGCGTTGAGAAAGGTTACATGCAGTCGATCGTCAGCCAGTATGACATCACCGATAGCCTGCAGTGGATCGCACAAAGCGATTATCTCGACACCGAGGATGGTGCCGGTGCTGACGCCCGCAACACCTACGGATTCAACAATTACTTGATCAAAGAGATCAACGATTGCTGGG
>JARGNK010000209.1 GCA_029213145.1 Rubripirellula sp.
GCGAAAACCATCAGATCAACGCAAGGCGTCGTTTCCCTTCCTGATCTGCCACAATTCCTGAGCTCGACTCGCGGCACAAGCTCGCCTCCATCACGCGTTGAATACTTTTTCGATTTGAGCAAGGTCGGTAAAGTCGCCACGCTACCAGTGGGATAGGTTCTTGGGACAGGTTTGGTTCGTTGCCGCATGGTTTCCGTGTTTGCCAGTTGGCATGATTCGCTCATTCTTATCGAGTGATTATTCAAATGCGGTGAGTAATTCGTGTGCTTCGATCGCGGGTATTCGTGTTGTGCTTGATTGGCCTCGTGCTTGGTGGCTATGCCCTGCGTTAGATCAGTCGTGCGGGGCTAGTCTCAGACCTCGGCTAAGGTGGCAAGGTAAGTGCGCGATTTACTGCTCCTTCGCCTTGGTTGTCCGGTGCGAAAGCCTTTGTGCAGTTTGATTCCTTCGAAATAAATCGAAGCCCCGAAGTCATCTGTAGAACGACAACCTTTTATCGGAACAACGTCCCGGTCCATCAAGGTGTGTCTGTAATCTTCGATGCGCGGCCAGGATAGGAAACCACGGTCGGTGAGTTTCCAAAGCAATTCGAGCGGAGAATTAACCGCGATGATTTTCCGGTTCCCGTTTTTGAGCATGGTGACCCGAGCACCGTGATCGGAAGGCATCTTTCAGAACCTCAACAGACTGATTTCACCCCCGGCTGGAAGCTGTTCATGCTCCAGCAATCTAGATTCTGGATTCCGGGCATCTGAAAGATGGGAAGGTTCGACGCCTCCGCACTCGAAATGCCAGCGTACACAGTACTGCAGGGACACTGGCTGGGACGCCGGGGCAGAATACCGGGAGGAACGACGGCAAAGGAATGTGAAACCATGAATGCGAATCCGCGAAGCTTTGGAAAAACGACGCTCCCTGCACGATTGCCAGAATCGAGACGAAATCACGCACGGCCATCGCAACAGGCTGACACTAGCGGAAACAAAGATGCGACCGATGGTCATCAAGACTCCGAGTCTTTACACGTTGCTTTGGCTTGTTCTTCAACCGCGTTTAAGTTCGCAAGACGCCCGCTAACAAGCGAACTTCGGTTCTCAATTGAATGCCGCTTCACAAGCAGTTCGAACCAAGCGTAGGAAAAAATTTCAAACGACGGTTAGTACTTCGGGAAAATGTCGGCAGTAGGAAAGCGTTCTTCAGCGGAAGAGGATCGAAGGTATTCCTCACGGGGCAAATTGACCTTGGGCCATTCGGCGGGGCGAACACGAACGACTCGCCCGGGACGGACACCTTCGATGATGAGATCCGTTTCAACGCGGATCTTGATACCACTGCTGCCAATGGGTGGTTCACCATCTGCTTTCACGATTTCAAGGATCGGCCCTTGGCATGCCATGTGCGCCGGCCCATAAGCACCATGCGTGTGCTTCAGTGTGCTCTCGACTGAGTTCACTAGTGCATGGTTTCCCTTTATGAAGTCAGCGTAAAGCGATTGGTCCATGCCACCGAACAAGGTTGCGGTAATGGTGGCGTCTCCGAATTTTCCATACTCGACAGAATCGACCCAGGCGGGCATCCAGCGACTGCGAATGAACGCCTGATGCGTTTCGTTTTGATTATCGGTGGCACGTTGCATTGCAAGCTCATCCAACCAGATGTCGGAAATGTGGAAGCGGGTAAACACCCCGTTTGGAGTGGGTTTCCATGTGATTCCGAGCCAGACCTCTTGTTGTTCGAGGGTTTGTTTTCCACTGGCGGGCCAGCTGCCCTCGGCAATCAGATCCTTGATGCCGAGACGCTCTCGGCCACGCCAAATCCGGGTGGCCGCATCAAAGGTCAGCGTTTCCTCGCTAGCCTGTGAATCTACACCACCCTGCACATCGCGGGTGGCGATGATCGTTCCTTGATTGTTTTGGATATCCAGCTGATTGAGCTTCCAAATCTTGCCTTCACGTCGGCAGTAGCTTGGTTCGTCTTCGAGTAAAAGAACATGGTTTTCGGCCGGGAAAATTCCTGCCCCACGATTGTGGTTTGCGTCCTTTTCTTTGTTGTTGATTGGCAAAACCGGCACGACAGATCGGTCAGGGTCGGGTGGCAAAAAGGCTCGTAGGTGTAAGACGGTGCCGAGCGGGATGTCCCGGAGATCTGCTGGTGCTCCGTGATAGCGGATCACGCCGTAAGGCAGCATGGCGAAGGGGTGCGGGTCATTGCGAAAAAACATTCCCTCCCCTTGCACGCGGATGCTGCCACGCCGGTTCGCATGATCCACGAACACCAATTCACCACGATACGCATGTGCTTTTTCAATTGGGGGGAATTCCCCGCGTCGAGGACGAATGAATTCAGTTTCGGATTCGATGTTGCTCGTTCCCTGGTCCTGGCCACAAGCTGTCCCAGGGTGCAGCAGCAATCCGAGCAGTAGACACATCTGCGCCCAAAGCAATAGGACCGGGAAACGCGACCGATCGCAGCGGGCAAATTCGCCTGTTATGCGTGATGGGATCATACTTCGATCGCCTTGTTGCTATCACCGAAGGAGTCGATTTCGATACCCATACGCTGAGCCATCAAGAGCAGCAGATTGCTCATGTGGGCGTCTGTGTTCGCAGGGCGACTGCAAAGCCCATAGTGCTCACCAGGTTTATCGAGTTGGTATCCGTCAAAGTGCCCCTGGTTGAAGTCGAGATGGTAACCGTGATTCAGGCCAAGCTCTGACCCACCAGCAAGTACCAGCGGGAGGTTCGCATTTCCGTGGCTGTGGCCATACGACATGCCGCTCCCGAACAACGACATGGTCGATCCCAAAAGCGGCTTGCCGTTGACGTCCTTCGTCTCCTCAAGCCGCGAAAGGAAATAACCAAATTGTTCAATCGCGAAAGTGTCGTAATTAGTTAGCTTTTCCATGTAACCTGGATCGCCGCCGTGATGGCTGAGCTGATGCCGCGATTCGGTGATTCCGATTTCGGGAATCGCAATCGCCTGTCCTTCACCTCCCAAGCTGAAGGTTGCCACGCGCGTTAGATCAGTTTGAAACGCAAGTACCATCAGATCGTAGACGGTACGGAAATAGTCGCCCGCTTGGGTTTCAGGAATATTCCGATTCGTTCGTTTACGATCGGTTTCAGAGATTTCAGGCAAAGGGGTGTCAAGCCAGGCGTCCGCCCGCCGCGCACGAATCTCCGCCTCACGAACGGAGGTGAGATATTGATCAAGTCGTCCTTTGTCAGCCGCCCCAATCTTTTGCTCGAGCTGCCGAACTTCGGCAAGGTTGTCATCGAGTACGCTGGCCTTGCGCCGCAGGGCCCTCCGCTGAGCAGCGATGCCACCCTTGGGTTCCTCGAACAACGCCGCGAAAATCTCGCTGCAACGACGCAACGCGGGAAGCTGAACCCCATCCGCTGTCCAAGCCAAGGAACCTTGCGTGATGGCAATTTCGATCGAGGGATAGCGAGTATATTGCGCGGTGGCTTCGGCCATCTTTTGGTCGACGGAAATCGTATTGCGTTCCGATGCTCCAATCTTTCCGCCGGTCAGCCAGATATCAATGCAGTTGTGGTGGTGTCCTAGGCTTCCCGGATGATGCAAGCCGCTGATCGGCGTGATGACTTGCCGGTATTTTTCTAAGGGTTTGAGCGACCGAGAAAACTGGTAATCCTTGCCGGGCGATGTGATTTGATAATTCAGCGAATGAACGCCGTTGGCAAGATAGACGAAAGCGCTGCGCCGAGGTGTAGCGATTGGTTCCGCAGCTCGAAGAGGGATCATGCACTCCAGCATCGGCAGTGAGATACAAGTTCCCAAAGCACGAAGAGCATGCCTCCGGTCAATCAGCCAAGATTGCGAAAGAAAGTTACTCATGGTTTAGCCTTCTTGAAGGGAGGTTCTTGTGCAGGTCGGACGCGTTGGTCGTTCGTCGTTAATGATCCTTGATGATTCATCTCTTTCGGATCAATTTAGAGAGAGCCACCGCGCGGACGATGTCCTTTACCCGATACCCGTGTTTCTTTGCTGTCTCTTCAATTAATTGGAGATCGTCTTCATCATCAACCGTGAGCACTCGGCGGAGCGCGTAGGTGCAGAGGTGTTCTATAAAAGCGCGTGCAATCTGATCACGATCCTCAAGCAGTCGCTGCTTGAATTCGACTGAATCAGCAAAGGACCGACCGTCGGGCAGGACACCGGAGGCATCCACGAAGGGATCGTTCCCTACTCCGGTCACAACTCGTTCGTGCGTGCGATATTGGCCGATCGCGTCGTACTGGTCAAATGCGAGGCCGAGTGGGTCAATGTTGCGATGGCAGGCAGCACAGTTCGCGTCTCTGCCATGGGCTGCGATTCTTTCGCGTATGGTGATCTTGGTACCCTGTGGTGGCACGGGCTCGATTGGGTCAACGTTTGCGGGAGGTGGCGGTGGACTTTTGTTGAAAATCGTTTCGCTAATCCAAACGCCACGGTGTACCGGGCGATGGCGTGTTCCATCGGACGTCAATCCCAACACAGCACCCATCGTAAGCAGTCCGCCCCTGTGGTTCTCCGGTTGGAGCGAAATGCGATGGAAGCCGTCCACGTTTGGCTCAGGCAATCCGTAGAAATCGCACAGGCGAGCATTGGCCATCGTCCAGTCGGAATCAAGCAAGGCTTCGATCGGTAGGTTTTTCACGAACAGCTCACGAACAAACTCGACTGGCTCGGTTCGCATGCTAGTTTCCAGCCAGTCGTCGTAACCGGGATAGAGTTTTTTGTCTGGCGGAAACATGCCTACGCGGTGTAACTGCAACCACTGGCGGGCAAAGTCGTCAATGAATCGATTGATACGACTGTCTGCTAACATCCGATCCACTTGCTGAGTTAGGCCGTCGCCATTGAGGGAGCCATCTTGGGCCGCAGTGAACAGGCCATCATCCGGCATCGAACTCCAGAGGAAGTAGGAGAGTCGCGAGGCGAGTTCCCACTCGGTGAGGTGTTCGCGGGCTTGTGGCTCACCTTCAACTAAATAAATGAAGTTTCTGGAGGTCAGCACACCCAGCAGCGCAATTCGATAGGCGTTATTTACTGTTTCACCAGCGTCCCGTTCAGCGTTGTAAGACTGCAGATAGCGTTGCAACTCCTGCTGGTTTACCGGTCGTCTCCATGCCCGCTGCGCAAAGCGTTGCAGATACTGGCCAACTTCCGCAGGTGTTGCATTCTCGGGCGGTACCACCCCTGTTCGCCGAGATGCTTCAGCCTCTGTTGTTATCGGCCCTTCCCACTCGATCCAATCGAGCAGTACTGTGGAAAAGATTCCGTTCCCTTCATCATCAAACATTTGCGGAGCATTTGGGTTCAGCAGCAGGGTCTCGCTACTGTGCGTGAAGACATAGCTTCGGCTGGCGATCGCGTTGCGAAAGGCGGCTCCTCCTCTTCTGTCCACGCCATCCGTTGCGACCACACAGAAATGCAGGTTGGTCGGCATTTCAAGAAACACGTCGAACTCATAAATCTGTGGATTGTCTTCTGGTGCCGTGATGTCGAATTCGATGAGACCATCAACGGTTTCCTCGCTGGTCTGTTTGCCAATGCTGAGGTGAGCAGGCTGGCCGCCGGGCGGGCGGATTCCGCTGGCTTGCAGGCGGAGGCGATACAGTCCGCTGTGTTCTGGGCCGATCTTGCCAAGCCAATTCGGCTGGAGTGCCGTTTGCACACGACCAGGAAAATGAAGGTAACGCAGGGGCCGATTGATACCGAATCGCTCCAGTGTTTCCTGTTCCTGTTTGCCTCCGGCGTAACGTAGGTCTGCAGCAGTCTTCCTGACTTTGCGAGCTTGGCCAGGTGTGGTCGGAAAAGCGCGTTCGAGTACGATGTCGGCGGCTCGGTAGTAGCGGTCTACGTGCGATGGGGAAAGCGAAAGCTGCGATCCAATACGTTCGTACCCATGCCAGAGCGTATCCTCGTTCAACTCTCCTGGCTTGGTCGGATCGTAACGCACGCCAAGGAGGTCATAGACGGTATTTTGAAACTCTCTGCGACTGAGCCGATAATGTGCTGTCGCAGGCCGCGCCGCCATGCGTGCTGCCCGCCCTTGTTTGAGAAGAGAGTTGAGATTCACGACGAAGCTTGCAATTTCGTCCTGGGTCGGTTGTGTTTCTTCCTGGGGCGGCATCTCGCCGCTGTTGACTTTGTCGATCGCCTCAGCCCAGTGGTGACTGTCCACGCCTGCCTTGAAGTCGCGCGACAGCAGGTCGACTCGAATGTCGCCCTTTGACTCAGTTGGACCATGGCAGGCGATGCAGTGTTTTTTTAAAAATGCCTCAAACGGTTCTTCCGCAGAAGCAGATTCCACCTCGAAAAGCAGTGTAAAGAAACCAAGGCAGGTAAGCGGTAGCAGAAGCCATTTGTGGGGGTGGAAACGCTGGCTCCCAGCGTAGTGCTTGTCAATATTCAGATTGCGCACGTCACTATTCAATCGACGAAGTGCAAAGCGAGAAGATTGGACTAGGAACTTGGACATTGATTCTTGAATCTGTCTAAAACAAGGTAATCCAGAAGTCAGGACTCTCCTGCAAACGCGTCGAGCAGGCTTCACGTCTGCGGAGTGGTTCGCTGTAAACGCCGCAGTGCTTTGCCGGCTTCGTCACGCTACCGGTAGCTTCTTCAGTGATCTATAGAATACTCCATCACGGCCCCGCAAGCATACACTTGCCGTTCGGCTAATTACCGCAAACGCAGAGGGATCTGCACACACCGATCTGCGTGCCTCTCTGACTGAAGGGATCTGTTTCCCATTAGATTGGCGATCCTTAGCGCGTATATCGCTCCTGCGAAGCGGCAATCCCAAGCCAGATCACCCACACTCGTTCCTGGACGCTTACGTGAATCCGCCAATCATGCGAGACGTCTGGCTGGGAATGTCCCGCTGGTTGCGTGCAGCGGAAGATCATTCAATCGATAAGTAACCATCGCTTTGGGGGTGGGAGGTGCGTCTTGCCGCATGGCACGATCACTGGTCGCAACATCCCTCCCTAGGATGCTCGTTTTAGTCGCTGACCCCGTTGTTGTTCCCAGTGATCCATTCCTGGCGGTCCATTACCAGTAATCCTGGCTAACAATCTGTCCTCAGCAACCTCGTCTAGCGATTATGTCAGTGGCAACTGCGGAGAGGATGGGGCGTGAAGGTTAAGAAGAGGGATGCGATGGCAGGTTCGGCTTCCTTGTTGAGCGACTCAGGTGTGTGAAATTGATCGTCGGCGCAATTTCTGATTTTGAAACTTTCTCTCATTGTTGGACACAGAAAGTTGTGCTTTCGAGGTCATTCATGAGTGAGGTGCTGGAATTTGCTTGGTGAGCATGATGTTGTTTTGTGTGCCATGGCCAGCATGCCGTAGGAGTCAACTAAATCGAGCCAATCGATCCGTTGCCTCAGGCCTTAAGTAGTTTTACAACACGCTTTAGTACAACCAAACCAACCAGTACGCCAAGAACGATCGCGACCCGTGACCACTCTAGGTTGCCAGTCTCATCCTCCATAAACCACCGAGTGAACGAATTGCGTCTTCGAATGAGAAGTGTGGGAATCAATTCGATTGGGTTCATTATTTTGGCGGTTCTTAAAGCTGTTTCTGGTGAGTTTATTGGCACTACTTCGGATGCATTTTAGGGGCCACGACGAATGTTTCGTGCTCCTACATTTGCTAGCGAGTCCTGCGGTCTTAGCTTACCGTACATCGATATTCTTGGCGAATGGAGCGATAACGTGGAGCTAAAGGGGACAGGGAGCGGTTAAATAGGGACAGGCACGAATTGGCGGTGGCAATTGATTGCAATCTAGTGCTGGAGGTTTAAGCCTGTCCCTTGGTCCGCCTGATGTCTTTTACTTTCCTTCTTCGCTGCAACGGGCATTGAAAAAAAATACCACTTGCAGCAGGCACCGGTGAGCAAGTGATAGGTGATTGATGTAGGACTTCCTATTCATTGTTGATAGGGATATGAGTTTTAGAGAAACCGCTAAGGCTTCACGCTCAACTTTTCACCGGTTTCAGGCATCGAGAGTGTGGGCTCACCTTGAAGGTATCCGAGCTTTGTTAGAAATCGATCTGCGGCAATCAGCGTAAGATCTTTCCACGGCTGCTTGTTAAAGAAAGCGTGCGTTTGCCCTTCGGCAATATACATCTCAACGGAGGTGATGCCGAGCGACTTCATTCTTGCGGTTGCGGGCGTCCAGCCGTTCATCAACCACTTGTCTTTGCTGCCGAAAAAGACGATCGCTGGTCCAAAGTCGGCTTTTAGATGCTGCAAAAAATCGACATCCGGATCCTTGGCATCGCTCTTTGAAAGTGCGGGATTGAACAAGACGTACGCGGCTACGTTCGTGTCGATTCCTTGCGGGTCATTGGGATCATTGAGGCCGGGATTAGTCGTGCCCAGAAGGCTAATGTGCCCGCCCGCTGAACCGCCACCAGCAACGATACGCTTGGGATCCACGCCCAGTTCTTTGGCATGCTGTTTGAACCAACGTATGGCGCTCTTCACATCGGGAATACAAACACGCTTAGTCGATTGCCCCTTGGTTAATGCAGCTTGATCTTCCTTGGTTCGCAAGCGATAGGTGACCGTCGCGGCGACCATTCCGCGGCTGGCAAAATAATTGCACTGATAGCTGAATGCGACACGACTGCCTCCGCCCCAACCGCCGCCATGAAACAGGATGATACCGGGGACTGTGTTTTTCGAAGCGTCATGCCCCTCAGGGAAATAGATTTCCATTTCGCGGTTCACGCCATCCACTTGCTTGTAAACGTAAACCTTGCCCTCTGGGGTGGCCGCTTGCCGAATGGCAGACTGCTGTTCCTCAAAGGAAAGAACGCCGTCGCGATCTTTGTCTGATTCAGGAAAGCGTTTCAGGATCATGTTGTTGAACGCCTCCTCCTCGGCCCTGGATAACTTGCCGTCTCCATTTTTGTCGGCCTGCGGTTGTAACCGGAGGATTTGTTTCTCCAGCGGATTGCCCGCGGCGATCAGTGGCGACGTCAAAAATACAGTGACGACGATGGCAGTGATCTTCTTAGTTTTCATTTTTCTCATGATCTTGATTCGTCTTTGCCAGACATCCCGCGTCGGCTGGTGACAAAGGGCACAAACGCGAGAACAGCGATTGCCAACGGGTTTCACATCATCATTTCTGGGACATCATTTCTGGGACAGGGAAAGAAAGACCTGGCCGTACGGGCATGAAAGATACCACGAATTGGAGAGCGAATTGCGAGCGAATTGCGAGCGAATTGGGGCTGGGCGTACGGGAGCGAATTGGGATCGAATTGGGGACAGGCACAAATCGACGGGGATCGAGTTTATAGAAAATCAGCCGCTGAAGTTTGTGCCTGTCCGCTTTTGCCTGTCCCTTTGTCCGCTTTATACTGTCGAGCCAAAATTCCGGGGCGTTCTCATCTGATGGCAGTTTGCAATCACCATCGTGTTGGACGCCCTTTTTGTAATGAAGCCGCGACGCCGCGATAGGATAAAAATATTGTCATTTGCAACACCGCTTCCCTCGCACCTGCAGGCAAAGGGTTCACCCTCTCCATCCGAAAATGGAGCGTTGCCGCGTTTGCGGTCCAACGGCGAGCCGATGCCAACGATGCGAGATGTCATCTCGGCCATTCCGGAATCATGTTTTGAGCGAAGTCTCGTTCGTTCGCTTCTTTATCTCACGCGTTCACTCATGCTTACGATCGCGGCCGGCGTCCTGGCGGCACTTTTCATCCCGTACACCGTTTCGGCAATTCCGCTGTGGATCGGCTACGCGATAGTGGCAGGGACGGTGGCGACGGGCTTGTGGGTCGTGGCTCACGAATGTGGGCATCGAGCGTTTTGTAAAAACTCCGCTTTGCAGGACTCGGTCGGCTTCATCTTGCACTCGTTTCTGTTGGTCCCCTATTTCTCGTGGCAGCGGAGTCATGCCATCCATCACGCGAAAACAAATCATTTGGACGACGGTGAAACCCATGTGCCGGCGCGATCCGATAGCGGCTCGGGTCCGCGGAAGGGAATGCTAGGCTCATTGGGTGACGATGCCTTCGCCATCATGAAGATATTGCGGTACTGTATCGTTGGCTGGCCGTCGTATCTGCTTTTTGGGGTATCGGGCGGGCCATCAAGGGGCATTACGAATCACTTCTGGCCGCATTGGCCTTTTCAGAATGATATGTTTGTCGGCCGATGGCGTTGGAAAGTTCTCCTTTCAACGCTCGGCGTTGGCGTCGTTTTGGCTGGGCTTGTGACCTGGGGCTGGATGGCCGGCTCTGCGTGGCCTGTGCTCGCTCTTTATGTCGGCCCGTACTTGGTCGTCAACTTCTGGCTTGTGTTGTATACGTGGCTGCATCACACCGACGTGGATATCCCACATCTCGATTCAGACGAATGGACGTGGGTTGAGGGCGCCTTCTTAACCGTCGATCGACCTTACGGCTGGCTGCTGGACGAATTGCATCACCGCATTGGCAGCACGCATGTCGCGCACCATATCTACGCCCGCATTCCACATTATCACGCGCAACGCGCGACCGACTCGATTCGCGAAGCGTTCCCCGACCTGTATCGATACGATCCGACTCCCATTCCAGTCGCCTTGTTTCGCATTGCAAGAAGGTGTGAGGCCGTGGTTGAATCGGATCGGGGGTGGGTTTACGAGGAGTGAGGCATCTCGTGCAGGACGAGGATCCAAGTTTCGTCTTGTTGCTGCGCGAAACGCAAGCGTTCCAAACGGCAGCTCTTACTCACCGGTTTTACGGAGTCTGCTGAATCAAATCCGAAGGCACAGAGAATCAGATACGTCTTGCCTCCCCGCCGAGGGATACGAGGGAAGAATGCGATTTACTGCAGCGACCGCAACGGATTTTGAAGGCGGCGTGACCGCACGCTGAACGGTTCCCGAAACGGGAGTTGAAAGGCGAATTTGGCACGTGCATCAATTGAGTTGACCGCAAGTCAGCCTATGAGTTGTTGCCTGTCCCTATGCCCTTGCACTTCGGTGCGCAGACGAGGTCGACCTCGCCGCCATTCTTCTTCGCAGAGTTCCTTTCCTCGACGGACTCCGCTGCGTAATCAGCCTCCGCGTTGTTCGCCC
>JARGNK010000210.1 GCA_029213145.1 Rubripirellula sp.
CGTGCCTGTCCCTAATCGTCCTGATTCTTGCTGTCATCTCCTAATCGTCATGATAGCCAGAGGGTTACCGCAGTGGCGTTACCTTGGTTCTCGAAGAGGTTGCAAAAAATAAAATTCATTGTATTGAGTTTGACCATCTATCAAATCGTTGCTTAAGCTGCTGTCTCAATAACAAGCCATCATCTTGGAAGCGGGCGAATGAAACTCAGACGCCATTTAACAAGGAGACGCTTCCTTGCTTTGACCACGGCAAGCGTCGGTTCGCTTGGCGTTTATACATGGCGCATTGAGCCACATTGGTTGCAGATCGTGCACCGGACAATGAGCATTCGCAACCTTCCACGAGAACTGATTGGTGCATCTCTCCTGCACGCGAGTGATCTTCATATCGGGCCACAGGTTGACGACGCTTACCTCTCAGGAGTTTTTGATCTCATGAGGAAAATGGCACCCGAAATTGTTGTCTACACCGGTGACTTTGTCAGCCATAACACCGACCTTAACAAGCATGCCCCGAGGATGCTTTCGAAACTAGCCTGCGGAACAATCGGTACTGTTGGAATACTGGGGAATCACGACTACGGATCAGGCTGGAGTAACGAAGGCTCCGCTCAGCAAGTCGTGTCATTAGCTGAATTATCTGGTGTCCGCATTCTCCGAAACGAAGTGGCAAATATAGGTGGATTGAAAATCGCAGGGATGGATGACCTGTGGGCCAATCGGTTCGATCCGAGTATCGTGCTACCAAGACTAACGGCAGATGATCCATCGGTCGCACTAGTCCATAACCCAGATTCGGTCGACGAAATGGGTTGGGATTCATACTCCGGCTGGATTCTCGCTGGCCACACTCACGGCGGTCAGTGTAAGCCGCCTTTTCTTCCGCCTCCGCGGCTACCAGTACGAAACCCGCTCTATACGAGTGGCAATCTATCACTAGCAGGCGGGCGGCGAATGTACATCAATCGCGGAATTGGCCACTTGATGCAGGTTCGCTTTAATGCCAGACCTGAAATCACGCTGTTTGAATTGCGAAGATTATAGTAGCGAGCTGTGCCAAGATTGTGACGTTGGCAACGAACGAACAACCAAGACAGTCGGATGCAATCACAATTCGGTGTAATTCATTGCAGAAAAAACGGTTGGGTCGCATCTTCCAAAAAGGTGTGCGAAGAGACTGTTTTTTATTAATTGAAGCAAATGCGATCACGGGAATAGAAACATGTCGTTGACTGAACAAACCTTTGGTGGGCGTCTCTACTCAGAAATTCGTCAGCAAAGCGGCTACGACCTGATCACCGGCATCATGGATTACAAAGCAATCCAGCAACTGAAAATAGCTGAACGCGACACAACACTGCACCTTTTTCGTGGAAGCAATTACGAAGTGATTCAGTTACTAAAGACTGCGGAACCAGAAGATGTCGCGAGTCACCTTGTTGCAAAGTGGAAAGAGGCAAGGCAAGCGGGAGCGGCTAACGCCGCATCAACGATGATATTCATGGTCACTTGCACCTAATTGCTATCGATCGTGAAGGCTTGACCTTGTGCATTTTTCCTTAGGGGATGCTGGGGACAGGCCATGTATTTGTTGAATCCCACAGCTAGCATTTCCTTCCGCATGGCCTGCCCATATAGCCGGTCCCCGATAGCCGATTCGTGAGGGCGCAATCAAGAATCATTCGGAGCAGGCCTGTTACACCCAAGTCACCATCGCGCACATGGCTATCATCATGTAGCTCGTGCACTTGGCTCCTAAGATTCAAGAGTCGATTCTGTTTCTGCCGAGGGTTGAGTCGCGTTCAATTGAGTCGGGCCCAGACACACTCAAGGAGATCAATGTACGGCGGATCGCTCGGGTAATGGATTGAGTTGCGCAGCGGGTGGGGGGGGTAACAAACTGCCGGATTGGTTTCCACCCATGAGATTCACGCAACTGTCAACGGTGTCTACGACCAACGGCAATATGTGTCTTTGGGTAGCCCATGCGGTTGGTCGAACCGAATGCACGAAAGCGGATCACTAAGCGGATCCGCGAACGGAAAAATGCGCGCCGCTCGCTAGCTTCATTGCGGTATGGAGTAACCCCTCACCACCCTCTTCGACTTCGGTTACTGATGAGTGCCTTATTCGCGCGTACTGCTTGACGTTCTGACATGGCGTCAGTAATGTGACTGACACCATGTCAGAAACAACGTCAAAATCGTCTGCTTCGTCCCCAGCACGTGCACGCTCACACCGCCATTCCGCGGAAGAGGCTCGCCGTGAGATCCTCGACAGCGCCACACGATTCCTCCAGGAAAGCGACTTTCGCAATTTGACGGTCGGTGAGGTTATGGAGGGAACGACGCTCAGCCGCCCAGCCTTCTACCAGTATTTCACGGACTTACACGATCTGATCATCTCTTTATTGCGTGATGTCGAGACAGTCATGCACCAAATTGCCAGCCCTTGGATTGAGGGCGAAGGCAAACCCATTGCGGCACTGCGAGAATCGATTCGAGGGGTCGTGGAAACGTGCGTCCAACATGGCCACATCGTACGCGCAATCGTCGAGGCCGCCCCGCTTGATGAGCGTCTCGAACAGGAGTGGCAGTCATTCATGCGGCGTTGGGATGACGCGGTCGAAGCCAGAATTGTCGCTCAACAGCAGGACGGTCTAATTCCATTCTTTAACGCGCAGCGGATCGCCAAGGCGCTTAACTCGCTCGATGTGAACTTGGTGGTAGCCGCATTTGGGAGACATCCGCACGACGATCCGAGCGACGTTTTAGAAACAATGTATCACGTTTGGAGCGGCACACTTTACGGCCGACCTCCTCACGCCTTAACAGCCAAGAATAGATAACCCCCTTCATTCAATCACATTGGAGAAAACCTGTAGTGTCCAACACAAAACTCACGTGCCTGTCACTGGGCATGGCTTTTCTGGTCATCTCTGTCGGAGTTGTTTCCGCACAAGAAAAACTAGATCGCACTCATTTACCGATTCAAGAGCCCAAACGAGCTACCTACAGCGAACTTGACGTTCGCAATGTCAAAGACAAACCACCATTCTTTGAAGTCACCGCGCCCAAGAATGCTCCCAATGTTGTGATCGTATTGATTGATGACATTGGTTTCGGGGGCCCCAGCACGTTCGGCGGCCCGATTCAAACACCCACACTAGACAAGCTTGCCAAGGGCGGCTTGAAGTTCAACAACTTCCACACCACAGCGCTCTGCTCGCCGACGAGGATGGCACTCAAAACGGGGCGGAATCACCACACCGCCAACACCGGTTCGATCATGGAGAGTTCAACGGGTTTTCCCGGCAACACTGGGCAGGTTCCCAATAGTGTGGCTCCCTTGGCCGAGATGCTCCGATTGAACGGATACAGCACAGGTGCTTTCGGTAAGTGGCATGAAACCGCCGCGTGGGAGACAAGTGTATCGGGGCCCTTCGACAGATGGCCGACACGTCAGGGATTTGACAAGTTCTACGGATTCATCGGGGGCGAGACCGATCAGTGGTTCCCCTTGATCTACGACGGCGTTACCAGGATCACCCCACCCGAGACGGAGGGCTACCACTTTACCGTTGACATGACAGATCAGGCGATCAAGTGGATGAAGGCTCAACAATCGATGACGCCGGATAAACCTTTCTTCATGTACTACGCGACCGGGGCTGTTCACGCACCGCACCATGTACCCAAGGAGTGGGCGGATAAATACAAAGGTAAGTTCGATGCAGGTTGGGATGCAATTCGCGCCGAAACCATTGCGAGACAGAAGCAACTCGGCGTCATACCGGCGAACACCAACTTGGGTCCCAAACCCGAAGACATCAAAGACTGGGATGCCTTGTCCGGTGACGAACAGCGTCTGTTCACGCGTCAGGCCGAGGTATTTGCGGGATTCCTTGAGCAAACAGACCATGAGATCGGCCGACTTACCAAAGCGATTGAAGGCATCGGTGAACTGGACAATACATTGTTCATCTACATCGCTGGTGATAACGGGACCAGCGCCGAAGGTGGCTTCGTCGGCATGTATAACGAGATGACCTATTTCAACGGCGTCACGGAGAAGGTAGAGGATCTACTACCTTTGATCGACAAATGGGGCGGTCCTGAAACGTTCCCGCACATGGCTGCTGGCTGGGCGGTGGCGTTCGACTCGCCCTTCTCCTGGACAAAGCAAGTTGCGTCAGACTTTGGTGGGACCCGTAACGGCATGATTATTCATTGGCCAAACGGTATCAAACAGCAAGGCGGACTACGCACCCAATTTGGACACGTCATTGATATTGCGCCAACCATTCTTGAGGCAGCCGGGCTCCCCGAACCCACCAGCGTGAATGGAACAGTACAAACACCGATCGAGGGCACCAGCCTGCTTTACACATTCGACAATGCGGAAGCAGAGGAGCAGCATACCACCCAGTATTTCGAGATGTTTGGCAACCGGGCGATCTATCACGAGGGCTGGCTCGCACGTACGCTTCACCGGGCCCCCTGGCAAACCGCCAATATGCCTCCCCTGGAAACCGATGTGTGGGATCTATACGACGTTCGCAAGGACTTCAGCTTGACGAACAATCTCGCCAAGCAGCATCCGGAAAGACTGGCCAAGCTGCAGGCCCTGTTCATGAGCGAGGCAGAAAAGTATCACGCGTTGCCAATTGACGACCGGGTCATTGCACGGATGAATCCAGCGCTGGCAGGCCGCCCGGACATCATGGGAGATCGCACTTCGCTGACGCTCTACGATGGCATGGACGGCATGCTGGAAAACACTTTTATGAACGTTAAGAATCGCTCCAAAACGATTACCGCCGAGCTCGAAATTCCGGAAGGTGGAGCAAACGGTGTGATTCTCACTCAGGGTGGTCGCTTTGGTGGCTGGTGTCTGTACATGAAAGACGGCAAGCCTGTGTATACCTACAACTTCCTGGGACTTGAGCGATTTACGGTTGCATCTCCGAATGCCATTCCCCCAGGCGCCGCGACCGTTGTGCTCGACTTCGCCTACGAGGGCAAGAATAAGCAAGACCTTGGAAAAGGTGGAAAGGTCACGATTTCCGTCAACGGAAAGACGGTCGCCGAAGGTCGGGTCGAGAAGACTCAGTCGCTGATCTATTCTGCAGATGAAACGGCCGATGTTGGTCTCGACAATCAAACGCCGGTTGCCGAAGACATCGGCATCGGACGCGATCAGACCCGCTTCACCGGTCAGATCAAGAAGATCACCCTTAGCGTCAAGGACGTGCAATAGAGTGCATTGACTTAATAGAGTGCAATTAGTCGCGTTAGCGACCAATTGCGCTCGGCGTAAACCGCGGCGGATCCATCGACCGACCAGATTCCGTCTGGAATTCAAGTCGCTTCGGTCTTTTCACGAATGCATCATTTTTTTGCGATTACGCGTCACCCACCAACGCTTAGATTTCGTTTGAGAGTGACTGATTTATGCCATTGATAATGATTCGAATCTCACTCGCAGAACCGAAAAGCGACTTCGCTAACTTACGAGGTCCAAATCAGGCAAGCGTGACAGCGCTCTGAATTCTGAGATTCCGTGTGGGTAATATACTCAGCCGAGTATTAAACACGACAAAAAGCTGGGTTCCAATTGTCTGTGCGGCAAGTATCCGAGCCGACGCGGCAAGTCTGGGGACAGGCATTGTCTTGAGGGTGGCATCGCGTGCTAGCGACAGATTGACGCGTGACAGGGGATGAGAAAGTCGTTTGCCTTGTTGTGCCGATTTGGATCTCGGTGAGATGCGCTGCGCATGAAGATGTTCGCGATAGGGTTCAACCAAAGCATGGCCTATTCCTACATCCCATTAAAAAACAGAAACTGCCCTCACTCGGTCAACGAAGACCTGCCCAGTATTCTATGTCTATTCCCATTCTCCGCCCCATTCTCCGTCATTCTCCGCGCATATTCCCCGTCGTAACGGAGACGCTGCGGCGCAGGTTCTGCGAAAAAGATCGCCTCGCGGGCCCATCTCTGACTCAGTAAGATATCGAAGTAAGCCTTCACTCTTTTAATGCTGGAGACAACATGGAACTTGATTTACAGCGAGACGAGCAGGCATTACGCGAGTACATCCACCACCGCATTGCTGAATTCTCAGACTCGGAGAATCTCGGCCCAGGCGAACCAGGTAACCCGATCCGACTGATCACACTTGGCTATTACGCCGAACAGGGTGGCTACGCTGCTCTTATTCTCGACACACGCGCTGACGCTGAGGTAGACGGTGAATGGACGGTGAATGGACGTTGCACCTGGAAGAGGAGGAGAACATCCTGACATTTCCTGATTGGTGCGAATGGTACGAGGCAGCGTGCGACGGTCAGGCATGTGCCGTCAAGTTGCCAGACGGATTAACCAAGGAAGTCCATTTTCCTGATGCCGATCCAGACGAAGCTATCGAAGAAGACTCGCTTGAGGAACTCAATGCAGTCTTCGGTGAGGTAATCACCCGATTGATGCATGAACTTCGCGATGATGGAAGCCTTGCGAAACTGCCCCTCGCACCAGACGCTTTTATGGTCATCGAAGAGTTCGATGGTAACTATTTCTGGCCAACGTATGAAACGAGAAAGACGGAGGGTCGGATACTCCCGGGATAGATCTGTACTTGGTACGGTGACGAACGAGATAGCTATGTAGGGAGTACGGAGACAGGCATAGAATGCTGGGCAGGTTTTCCTTGGCCGAGCGTCTGAGGGCAGCTTCTGTGATTTAAGAAATGTAGGGGATAGGCCGTGCTCCTGGTGAAACCTATCGCGAACATCTCCTTGCGCATGGTATATCACCGAGATCCAAATCCGCGCAACAAGGCAAACGAAAGTTTCACGTCACGCGTCAATCCGTTGTTAGCACCCGATGCGGCCCTCATGGCAACAAGACAATTCCTGTCTCCATGTTTCCCACGGCAATGCCTGTTCCCATGTTTGCCACGGAGCAACCAAATTCGTTGCCGATTTTAGAGGCTGCCACCATTGCCTAATTCGAATCCTGAAAACTCAAGACTGCCGAGTTTTCCCAATTACGATAGGATTCCAACAGATTCATCGTTGCTCACTCACGCCTCATCGAATCCATGCATCCGCTTCAACCTCTATTCCGCTCTCTCGGGCATCGCACTTACGAGCGCGACGGTCACCTATGGATCAACGTAGGACGTTTTTCACTCACCACATCTCCAGGTGGACTTCCTTTCGTTATGGATCGTGGGGAAATTGATGATCTCCTACGGGAATCAGGCGCGCTGGTGGCCACCTTCGCCACAGCATTACCAACTGGCATTGAGTCGGTCGCGTACACGATTAGAGACCCGAACTATGGTCCCAAGTCGGTCAAAAGACAGTTTAGGCAACATCTGATGCGAGGCTCTGAACACTCCGAGGTCCGTGAGCTAGATTCCAATGAACTATTTAAGCAAGGACTTTCGGTCAATCGCGACACTGCGAGGCAACGCAACGAACCGAATGCCCCCTACACCAAGTCGTCTAACTGGGCTGAATTCTGTGATACGGTTGCACAGGATCCAACTCTCTTAGCAATCGGTTGCTTTGTCAAAGGAAAGCTGGCATCGTTCGTCATTGGCTGGATCAATGACGAGCGATGCGATGGATTAATGATGCACCATGATGTAGCGTTTACTGACTATCGCCCAACCCACAAGATAATTCATGGCTTTGGCCGGATAATGATCTCCCGCCCCGGCATATCACTCGTATGCATTGGACGAGACTCGATCCCTTCTCTGAGTTCCTTGGCACAATTCAAACGCAGCGCAGGCTTCGATTTGACTCCCATTCGTGTCGCCGTTTTACCACATCCAGGCTGGGGTGCTATCCTGACAAACCCTTGGACCCGCGGCACGTTTCGGCAACTGCGTCAAAGAATGAGTGGGCGCATTAAAGGCCTCGAAAATTCTGAAGTGCTTGACGTCGCTGCGATGACCCAGATTTAGTTGCTCTAGGATTCAGCCAGAATCAGGTCGGATGCTCTCTCGCCGATCATCAGCGCAAGCGATGCGGGATGGGCGTTACTAATCGCGGGCACAATGGAGTTGTCCGCGACCCACAACCGTTCGACGCCCTGAACTCTCAAACACGGATCAACAACCGCCTGCTGGTCAATCCCCATGCAACAACCTCCGACCGGATGGTGAAAAGTGGTTCCCTCGGCTGCAATGAGCTCACGATCACTTCTACCTTTTGCCAGGACTTCATCTGTCAGTGCAAAATTTTGAAGCGCAGGGCAATGAACGATGCCCCGCGCAGCGTTCATTCCCTTCATGATAAAATCCCAGTCCTGTGGGTGGGAAAGATAATTGGGATCGATCAATGAAGCTCCCCAGGGATCGTCTGGATTCAAGCGAATTGTCCCAGAACTTTGGGGTTCTGACAGGATGCACATCAACTCGATGGCTTGAGCTGCTCGATTCGTTTGAATCATGGCAAAAAGTTCGATGTTCGATTCTTGAATCTCTTGGTCAACGGCTAGGAAGCAACCGACTTCCCCACAAGTCGAGGCCATCACTCCGTTACGCGACCAAAGATATTGCAACGCACTAAGCAGCCATCGAGATTTGCGACCAGGGCTTGGCTGCGTCGATTGGAACACCATTGGAACTCCAAAATGATCCTGCAAATTCCTCCCCACTCCCATCAAATCGACTTCCACATCGACGCCTGCCGTCCGTAGCTCATCCGCAGGTCCAACGCCGGATCGGAGCAACAACGTAGGTGATGAGAGAGCGCCCGCGGCCAGAATCACGCCCTGCGTCGCATGAGCCCGAACTCGTTTCCGGCCAGCAAAAAACTCAACCCCTGTTGCCCTTCCTTTTTCGAGAACGACTCGACGCACGTCTTTCCGCGTCAACATGCGGAATCTCTTTAGCTGACGAACATCACCAAGAAATTGAGGCCCGGCACTTTGACGTTTGCCTTGACGCTGAAAGACAGGGAACCAACCACAGGAATTGGAAGTATTTCCGAAAAGCATGGGAGTTTGCTGCAACCCATACTCGACGCATGCCTCAACAAAGGCTTCGGAAAACGGAGCACGATGACGCGCTTCGGAGATGCCCATCGGTGCTCGCCCACCCGGCGCAGCGGCAAGGCCAAACACCCGCATCATTTCATCACCTCCCCAACCATCACAGCCAGCTTCTCGCCACTGATCAAATGCTTGCGGCATTCCCGGAACACAAATCATCGCATTGACCGATGAACTCCCCCCTACAACGCGGCCCATCGGAAACGAGACCTTCCGTCCTTGCAATTGAACTTGAGACACCGATTCGTGCGACCAAGACCAAGGCCGTCTCAGACTTAAACCAGCCAGAGGCACATCGAGGGGAAAACGTGGATAACGCGGGCCGGATTCTACGAGTAACACACTCGCATCGGTTCGCTCAACAACACGCCTCGCGATCAACGAACCACTCGTCCCTGCGCCAACAACGATAAAATCAGCTTCTAACGTCGACAAATTCTTCCCTTTGCCAAGGCCGCAGCGGCAATCCGCCCAACTCGCTTTTCCAGTTCCAGCGAATCCCCCATCGTGTCAAGGGCTCCGTGTCGGTCTTCAACCGATAACAAGCTCGCTTCAAGCACAGAAGCACAGAAGCACAGAACCCCGCGACGAGTGACTCGCAACAAGTCGGCTGACGTCACCACTTCGCTGCTGCGACATCTTAAATACTTGGATCCAGGATGATTCATTGTGCCTCTTTCACTGGGAGACTCCGAACAACTCGGTCTGCGTGTATACACCATACACCGCCTTGAGCATCGTGTCTGTTTATTTTGTGCACCAACCATCAAAGCACTCGAGAACACTGCAGGGTTTGGAAAGTGAAGATATCAATTCCAACACGCGCGGCGGGGCATTACTAATTAAAATGAGGACAGGTTTGGAAAAAACCTATCCGCCAGCTTCATTGGATTGGGTGATCGTAATTGTGTATTACGCATGGATAAGCAGTCCCGTTCCAAGTTTGAATTGCTACGGCGCTTTCAGCAGCCTAGGAAGAGAGATGAGAAGACAATTGCTTCGAACTATCACGATCGCCATGCCGTTAACACTCGTGACGTTTTCGGGGTGCTCACGGCAAAATGCTCTTACGGCAATCTCGCCGGAGGAGAGTGGTGTGAAAGTGATTGATATCGAATCGGCGTTGAGCGTGGAGGACTGGGGCGCCTGGCGAGGTCCAAGCGGTGATGGTATTGCACGCCAACAAGAATTGGTCACAACCTGGGACGAGGAATTAAATGTGATTTGGCGAGCCGATATACCAGGACGTGGTCATAGCTCTCCTATCGTGGTGGGCGATGCCGTGTTCGTTACCTCTGCAATTGATAAGCCTGGGAAACAACTGGCATTGGCTTACCGGCGGACCGACGGGTCGGAATTATGGCGCACTGTCCTCCACGAATGTGAATTTCCTGGCCCAGGCGAGATACACCAAAAGACCTCAAACGCCAATAGTACGATTGTTAGTGATGGTAATCGTCTCTACGCGGCGATGTATAATTCGGGACTGATCATTGCGACAGCGTTGGACTTCCACGGCGAAGTATTGTGGCAAAAAGAGATTGCAGCCTACAGCTCACCTTTTGGTTACGCAGCTTCTCCAATCGTTTATAAGTCTCTGGTTGTTTTCTCCGTCGATCATATTGCAGGAGGCTGCATCACAGCATTCGATGGAGTGACTGGAAAGACTGCGTGGCGTGTTCCAAGATCGCCCGTGTGCAGCTACTCGAGCCCAATTATCGCTAATGTGGGTGGCGTTGATCAACTCTTGATCAGCGGGGGTGATGCAGTCACCAGCTATAATCCAACATTCGGTGATGAGTTCTGGAAGACCCCCTGCATTTTCACCGCGACCTGCGGAACGATCGTTACCACCAATGATAAAGTGTTTGCAAGTGGCGGATCTCCCGAGCATGAAACGGTTTGTCTTTCCGCCACAGGAGAAAGACTCTGGTCCTCCAACAACCACCTTTATGAACCATCACCTATTATCTGGAAGCGTCCCAATAATTGTTGAAAGTTGAAAGATGGTCTCCCGAAGGGCAGAAT
>JARGNK010000016.1:0-19828 GCA_029213145.1 Rubripirellula sp.
GGCCGATTTCATGTCGTAAATCGTGTAGGAATTACTGCGAATCACCAGTGAGCCTTCCGTCCCGTGGAAACTAATCCCAAAACCGGAATCATGAGGTCCGAGGGGTGACCAGCTCAGCCCTTCCCAGGTGATCGTTTTGTTTTCGGGGAAGTCATACGTCACCATCATGGTGTCGGGTGTTTCTTGGCTGTCATCGTGCCGATATTTGCCGCCGCCTGCGGTGACTCGCTTGGGGTATGTGACCTGCAGGCCCCAGCGGGCGACATCGATGGCATGCACCCCGTTGTTGCCTAGTTCACCGTTGCCCCAATGCCAGTGCCAATGCCAGTTGTAGTGGACGATATTGTCTTTGAATGGCCGGTCAGGTGCCGGACCTTGCCACATCCGCCAATCGAGCCAATCGGGAACTGCAGAGACTTTTCCCGTGCCAATTGAGGGTCGACGGTTGTTGTACCAGGTGCGGGCATAAAGCACTTTTCCGATCGCTCCTTCATGGATCTTGGCGATCCCTTCGACAATTCCGGGCCAGGATCGCCGTTGTGTACCCATTTGCACGATCCGTTGATGCTTGCGAGCCGCTTGCACCGCTAATTCACCCTCTTGAGGTGTGTGGCTGCAAGGTTTTTCGACATACACATGCTTCCCCGCCGAGCAACCGAGAATCGTGGCAGGCGCGTGCCAGTGGTTGGGTGCTGAGACGACGAGAACATTGATTGCCGTGTCATCAAGGATGCGGCGGAAATCATCGACTACTTTCGGTTGTTTGTTCTGGCGTTCGGTGACCAATTGTCCCACTCTCACCGCCGCCCGCGTGTCGACGTCACAGATGTATGCGATTTCTGTGTTTTTCGCCGCCATCATGCCGTTGGCGATCGCGGCACCGCGACCGTTGACCCCCATGATGCCAATCAAGATTTTTTCGCCCGGGGATTCGGCTACTTGCTCTTCTTGCGCTAGCAGCGGGTTGGCGAAGCTACTTGTGGTTGCAACGGCAGCAGCACCAGCCTTTAAAAACAATCGCCGATCGCGGTGGGTGTTGTTTCGCAAAAGCTCTTCTGGTTTCGTCATGACATTCGCCGAATGGTTGCGTGATGATGGGGTTGTTTGGATCGTTCTACTATCAGTGGTGCGAGTTGCCGAAATTGTTCTGCCAATTGTTGCGCAACCGGCATATTGAGCGTGCCTGCATGGGCATGCAATTGGTATCGCCAAGAGGTCGGTTTTTGAGTCAGCATGACGGGCGAATCACGACAAATCGAGGCTCCCATCCAACCATCGTCACGAACGTGCCACTTGCTTGGAAAGCTTTGGTTGTCGGGATGGTCAAAGTAGGTGATTCCTTCGATCACGCCTGGTTTGACGGAACCGCTGTAGTCAATCCATGGTGAGGGTTTGCCGAACAGTTTTGATTCGGTTTGGAGTCCATTTGCTCCTGTGATTACACCATCACCGAAGACAGCCGAGATCGATTTGGCGACCCGAACCGCCAAGAGACCGAAATTTGTCTGCCCAAGCTCAAGCGAATCAGCGACAGAGGCTAATGAGGTTTGGATTTCGAGCAACAAGCCACCGTCATCTGCCAGCGAGACTGATGCGATCATTTGTTGTTTTATTAATGGCTCCGGGTTGTGGCCGTCATACCAACCAAGTTCGACCGCTAGCCGAGCTGCTTCGTCTGAGTCTTCGTAAGCCAGCCATTGGTGTTGTCGGATTCTCGCTTCGCTCTCATCGGACCAAAAATCAATGCCACCCAAGACTTTGTTGTGTGCGAACCAAATGGAGCGATGGTGATCATGGTTGGGTGCGCCCGGGTGCCCCATGCGGGTCAAAGGGAGTCCCGCTGGTCCTACCAACGGGAAAAAAAAGGGGCGTGGGGAATCTTTTCCTGCATGCCAGCGCAGACGTTCGCGGCCATCGACGACGATCGCGACTTCCCCGTGGGGAAACGGAACAACCTGAAATCGAGGTGATTTGGAAAACACAGAGGGGCGTCGCAGACTGGTGGGATGGGGCGGGAAGAAGCAGACACCTGGAATCACATTGTAATGCCGTCAGTGACCAAAGGTGTCATTCAGGTACGTCACGATCTCAGGATATTCCCATCGGATCTCACTCAGGAGGTACAAGATGTACGAAACCCAATTTCCCTTTTGGAAAATGACCCCAGCGGACGCCTCTAATTCCCAGCGATGCTGCGATGGATCGCCTGCGGAGGGCTGGCTGATTGAGCGAATCGGCCATCCTGCCAGAGCAAAATTTGACGATGATTCACCCAGGTTTTTGCAAATCGGGACCGGTCAATGGTGCTCGGCGGACTACGCAACCTGGTTTCCGCTCCAGTCGGCTGCTCAGGTGTATGCCAAAGAGTTTGGCTACCAAGCCGATCGTGACGTGCGAGTTGTTTGGCAGCGAAGAGGCTAGTTTTCCTATGGCTGACGGAATTGCTGGGCGGGGATTTCCTCCTGCGTGTGGGATTTCCGCCTAAGTGCGAGGATTCCTAAAAGCGAGGATTCCTAAAAGCGAGGATTCCCAACAACAGCCAACGATTCCGCACGATTTCTCAACCTGTCAAAATCCACTCGTTCCGAGTTGACTCATTTGAGGCTCCCGTAATTTCACGATGCTTCCGGCCGACAATGCCTCCGGGCCAACCGGTCGTTCGATTACAATCAATCTGAAGTATCTAGATTCGGAGTCGAAAGGTTGAACATGCGATTTTCGCTTGGGTTGTGTTTGGGGTTGTTCCTGTCGATGGTTGCCAGCGGAGCGGAACCTGCTGGTGAATCACCAGCGGATGACGCCGTGCTGGCTGGGCACAGCTATCACGGCGAAGCCTTTAATGCCGGACCCCGACAAGCGGCCGAGATCATTCCCGGAATGGCGGAGATCGTTTTTCCCACCTCGTCCGATTCTCCTGCCGCGCAGAAGTTTGTTGAGCAAGGCATCGCTCAGTTGCATGGGTTCTGGTATCTCGAAGCGGAGCGGTCGTTTCGACAAGCCTCCAAAGAAGATCCCGAACTTGCGATCGCTTATTGGGGCATGGCGATGGCGAATATCAACAATAAAGAGCGTGCCCGCGGTTTCATTGATGAAGCAATGGAACGTCGCAATGATTCGGCTGATAAACGCGAAAAACTTTACATCGAAGCACTCGATCGATACATCCCCAAACCGCCCAAGGAAAACGAGAAGCCGAAACCGGCCGATAAAGAACGAGAGGAAAAGAAAAAGCGGGCAGAACGTTATGTTTCCGACTTGGAAAAGCTGATGCATGAGTTCCCCGACGATCTTGAGGCCAAGACATTGTTGGCTTTGCGGCTTTGGAGTTCCGAACGGGAGGGTGTCAAAATGACCAGCCGATATGCTGTCGATGCCCTTCTCGGTGACGTATTCGATGCGAACCCGATGCATCCAGCCCACCATTACCGAATCCATCTGTGGGATTCGCCACGACCATCGAATGCTCTGGAATCAGCTGCGTTATGTGGCCCCTCCAGCGCGGGCATCGCGCATATGTGGCATATGCCGGGGCATATTTATTCAAGGTTGAAACGGTATGGGGATGCGGCTTGGCAGCAAGAAGCATCGGCTCGGGTCGATCATGCTCATATGATTCGTACGCGATTGATGCCCGACGAGATTCACAACTTTGCGCACAACAATGAGTGGTGTGTTCGGAACCTTATTTTTATCGGACGCGTCCAAGACGCCCTCGATTTATCACGGAACCTGGTCTCGCTTCCGCAGCACCCGCGATACAACACCCTGAGCAAACGCGGTAGCTATAAGTATGGGCGTACACGGTTACTGCAGACTCTGTCTGAGTATTGTCTCTGGGAAGAACTGATTCGTGAGTCAGGTGGTTACTACTTGCCACCGACTGAGGATGAGCGTCAACAGGAAGAATGGTTGGCATGGTTGGGGGTTGCCCAATTCATGACCGGTGACGACAAGGCGGCCAATCGCACTCTGCGGTCGCTGCGACGCCGACTGCTGGTGATGGAAATACAGTTATTAGATGTGCAGGACGCTGCCGAAACTGCTTCGTCAGAGAAGAAGGACGCAGATAAACCCGACGCAGAAAAACTTGACGCAGAGGATCAAGAAGAGAAAAAAGATTTGCCGAGTGAGGATGAACTGAAGGGGCACATCAAGTCGATCAAAAAGGTAATCGCGAGGGTTGCTGCTGCGGCCGCTGTTAAGAAAAAAGACTTGGATGCTTATCGTCTAAACGCCAAAGAAGCGGGCTTGAATTCGCTCCTCCAAGCTCAGTGGTTGGGAGAGTTGGGTGAATTTGATGAAGGGATCAAGTTGGCCGAACGAGCCGTCAGTACTGGCACCAACCAGGTTCGCCCACTTGCCGTTTTGGTCGATCTGTTATGGCGCAAAGACCGTAAGGACGAGGCGAAAAAACAATTCGAATCATTACGTTCGATAGCCGCGGTAGCCGACATCGACACGCCGTTGCTCGCCAAGCTCGAGCCAGTCGCCAAGGCGGCCGGGATCGAGGGTGATTGGCGGATCGTCCCACCACCGGCTGATGACTTGGGAGATCGCCCACCATTGGACGAGTTGGGGCCCTTTCGCTGGCAGCCCTACACGTCACCGTCGTGGGGTGCTGTAACCGCCGAAGGTGATTTGGTTAGCGGAGAAGAGTTTGATGGCAAGCCGCGGATCTTGATTTTTTACCTAGGCTTCGGCTGTCTGCATTGCGTCGAGCAACTTCACGAGTTCGCGCCCCGTGTGAATGATTTCCGTCGGGCAGGGATTGAAATCGTTGGAATCAGCACTGAGAACGTTGAGCAGTTGCAGACCGGGATCAAGAATTTTGATCGTGAAATGGAAGTGCAATTGCTGTCCGATTCGGAGCAGGCCGTTTTTCGCAGCTTTCGCTGTTGGGACGACTTTGAAGATCAGCCGTTACACGGCACCTTCTTGATTGACGGCCGAGGGCGTGTTCGTTGGCAAGACATCAGTTACGAACCCTTCATGGACGTTGATTTTCTGTTGAAAGAATCGAAGCGTCTGTTGGAGCTTCCGTAATTCAGTCACACAGCAGGATGACGGCAATGTAGGCCTTTGCGGCGTTGTCGATTGTTCCCGTTGGTGATTTTAAAACCGGCTCGTTAACGTGCCCGTTAGCCTGGCATCACGCTCTTACCAATTTGCTGAAAAGCGTGTTTGATCTGCACGCAGTGGACGTCACTTGGCGATATTCGAGATCGGCTTCAGGGGTGGGTTCCGTTTCTCGCGGTGGTTACAGCGAGAATCCATCGTCGATCTGGGCATTCTTAATGACGATCGGAATACCGTCGCGAATTTGCAACGCTTCATCTTCGCCTTGATGCTCAATTCCGTTGGTGTTTTCGATTCGGACGTTTTTTCCAATTCGACAATTCTTGTCGAGGATCGTTCCTGAGATCAGCGAGTTTTCACCGATGCCAATGGGAACGACGCCTGCTGGAATAGAACCGGGCTTCTCGATGTAGTCGGCACCCATCATGACCGTATCTTTAATGGTCACGTTGTCGCCAATCGCACTGCGCAATCCAATCACGCTATTTTCGATGGTGACGTTGTTACCGATCAAACACCCATCTGCGATCAGGCTGTTCCGCACGGTGGTGTTGTCCATGATCGTGGGGGGCAGGTACCTGGGGCGACTGTAGATGGGTGCGGTGCGGTCGCGAAGATCAAATGGTGGTGATTTACTGGCCAACGAAAGGTTGGCTTCGTAGAACGCACGGATGGTCCCGATGTCTTCCCAGTAGCCGTCAAACAGGTGAACCTGCACTTTGTGTGAGTTGATTGCCGAGGGAAAAACTTCTTTGCCAAAATCTTGGTGATCGGAATTTCGCAGCAGATCGACCATCACATCTTTGTTGAAGATGTAGAGGCCCATGCTGGCCAGGCAATCTCGCCCCTGACTGGGAATCCCTCGAGCATCGATCCAGGCTGGATCCATTCGGACGGTGGCGAGTTCTTCTTCGGTTTGGGGTTTTTCGACGAATCCCTTCACTCGACCTTCATCATCGACTTGCATGATGCCAAGTGCAGATGCATCTTTGCGACTGACGGGAATGCCTGCGATGGTCGCCGCGGCACCCGATTCGATATGCGTTCGCATCATGTCGCGAAAGTCCATCCGATACAGTTGGTCGCCCGAGAGGATCAGAACATGCTCGATCCAATCTTCTTCCAAGTGGATTAGGTTTTTGCGGACCGCATCGGCCGTGCCTTGGTACCAGTCGGAGCCGACGTTGACGGTTTCTTGAGCCGCCAACAATTCGACGAAACCGCCACTGAAGTGGTCAAAGAAATAAGTTTGTCGCAGATGGCGATGCAAGCTCTCGGACAAGAACTGCGTCAGCACATACGCTCGATTCAATCCACTATTGATGCAGTTGCTGATTGGGATATCAATCAGGCGGTACTTGGCTGCCAAGGGTACAGCCGGTTTTGCACGAATCTTGGTCAGAGGAAAAAGACGGGATCCGCGACCACCACCGAGGATGAGCGCGATGGTGCGAGAAAGATCCATGGAGTTGACCCTCAGCATTTGGGAACGGAGAAGGAAAAGAATGGTGAGTTTACCAGTACTTTTCAAACCGTATAGTTCCCGGTCCAACTTCGCCATCGGACTCATCGCGAAAGCCGGCTGCTTTGAGCAGCGGTAGCATGCCTGGGGTTGGCAAAGGATCAGCACCCGGCGCGACGTAGCCGATCATTGCTGGGTTGCCGCACAAAAAGACATGCGTGTTTTTGGGCGAGAGCGGATCGTCAGCGGCCTTTGCGAGTTGACCTGAAGTGAAGAGCGATTGGAGGTACTGTTTTCCAACAAAGTTGGGATGCGATGGATCAAGATTTTCCGGATCACGGGTCGTGAAAGGTAGATAGCGGTATTGGGGGAACTTTTCTGATAGAGCCGAATGTTCCAACGCATAAGCGAGGTCGCTTCGTTTTCGGACACTGGTCACATTGACAATTTTCCCACGGTGTCCGTCGGCCAGCAGTTTGGTGGCCATCGCATTATGAGGCGCTTCACCCGTGCCGGTGCCCAGCATGAGAACAGTATCATCGGGCGCGACATTTTCTAGGACGTAAGTGCCGACGATTTTTTTCTGTACTTCCAGGCGATCGCCCGCTCCAAGATTGAACAAGCGAGGAGTCAAAACAGGTGGTTTCTTATCGGGCGAATCGGATTCGCGAACCAACGTGATGTAGAACTCCAAATAATCAATCTGATCGACGGGAGCCAACTGCTGGTCGCCATCGAGCATTGGGCAGGAAATTGAATAGGCACGGCGAGAAAGTTTTCGTAATTTTTTCTCTGGAACTTCTTCCGCTTGCGTCCCCTTTAGGCGGGGTTCCCAATTTCCCAGGCCAATTGCGACATATTGGCCAGGTTGAAATGGGGGAATCGGGAGATCGGGCCGGATCCGGAATCTCGACAAGTCGCTGTGTGAGTCGATCCGCTCGATAATCTCCCCGTTGTAGTGTTTTTCTCGCAGTTGGCTTATTTCTTCGGCATCGAGGGGTGCCGAGTCGATTGTGTCGCTCAATGTGATTCCTCCACCGGGCTGAGCGTTGCATTCGATTCCGAACGCTTCCCCGACTGGTGCCGGTTCAAGATGACATAGAAATCGTCCGTTTTTCGGGGCCGCAACGACGGCGATTCCTCAATATAATGGATCGGTCGGCGTCGATGCGTACCCGGCTTTAATCCTGGTCCGCGTTGGTTCGCTGGCGATAGGCGAAATCGAATTGTCGGCCGAAAAACCTAGCCTCGTTCGGAAATCTGGACTCAGCGATCTAGACGTTGAGCCTGAATCCCTTTTCTTTCATCCACCCAAGTCACATGTTGCTCAATCGACTTTTTACGGCCTCCGCCGTCTTTTTATTCGCACTCACTCAGGCTTGGTCACCAAAGGCAGCAGCAGAAACCTGGACCAGCCTCCAGGGGACGCATTCGGTGGAGGCACGAATGATCGGCTTGTGGGATGGGAAGGTGTTGTTGCAGCTTGCAAACGGCCGACGCGTCTCTGTACCTCTGATGTCGCTGCGGAGCGAGAGCCGGATTCAGGCCGAAGAACTGTCGAGGAAATTGGAAACCTCACGCGCCGAACGCATTCGAGAATTGCAGGGACGGGCTGCTGCAGAGGCGTCTCCTGCTCCTGATCCACTACCACAGGTCCCGGCCGCTGGAAAATACGTTCCGCCAACTGCCGGGGCGAATGCTGCTCAGTTCTTGGAGCAGCTCGATGATGCAGTGGCTGCTGGCCATATCCAAGCAATCTATGACGCCCTGCCGCCGAACTACCGGGCGGATATTGATTCCCTGGTCAAGCTCGCGGCGCAGCGAATCAAGCCAGCGACCTGGCAGGCGATCACTGGAACTGCGCATCAGGTTGGCGACTTGATGGTCACCCGCCAAAACTGGTTTCTGAGTAGTCCGCGGATGAAATCGCTCGATGCGGATCAAGTTGAAAAAGTGCGTGGGCAAGTTCTCGCGTTGGCCAACGCCTTGAGGGTTGGTTTGAGTCCCGAGGCAACCCAACTTGACCGAATGCAAGCGGTTCCGTTTTCCGAATGGTTGAAAGAACGCGACCAAGAGGTGGCTCCTTACATCGCTCAGCTATTCAAATATGACGACTCACTTGCACGCGCCATCACTGTCGAATCAGAGAAGAACGGAATTGCTCAGGTGAGTCTGACTCAGGATTCACAAACCAGCAAAGTGACTTATGTTTCGGTGGATGGGCACTGGGTCCCAAAGACCTTGGCGGATCAGTGGCCCAACCTGGTGGAGGACTGGAAAAATGAGCTGAGCAACGGTGCGGCTTCGATCGATACCTACGCAGCCTTAATCCAGGCGGTCGCCGGACCGGCGTTACAGTCGCTGGCCAATGCTAAGAACTCCGGAGATTTTCACGCTGCGATGGAACCCGTTTTCCCGATTGCTGAAACGATGATTTCGTCTGTTGCGGCGATGATGGGTCAAAGTAGTGGGTTGGCATCGTCCCAAGGTCGGGGAGCCGACAGCGGCGATCAAAATGGCTATGAGGACGAAATGGGCATGGATGCTGACTACGAAGCCGAAATGGGAATGGAAGAAGGTTACGGGGATGACATGGGAGGCTCTCGCGGTGGTCCCGGTCCCGGCGGCTTCGGTCCCGGCGGCTTTGGCGCTGGCGGAAGTGGTTCCGGTGGCGGTTCCAGCGGTCCTCGCGGAGGTGGTCCTGGTGGTCCCGGTGGGTTCGGTCCTGGTGGGTTCGGTCCTGGCGGCTTCGGCGCCGGCGGTAGCGGTTCCGGTGGCGGTTCAAGCGGGCCTCGCGGGGGCGATGCCAGTGGCCCCGGTGGGTTTGGGCCCGGCGGTTTTGGCCCCGGCGGGTTTGGTGCCGGAGGTGGTGAGCCACGTCAGTAGTGGTTTTTATTCACTTGATTGCCAGTTCCCGTAGTGGGTAGCTCCCCAGAGTGGGTAGCTCCCCAGAGTGGGTAGCTCCCCAGAGTGCTGGTACCTCCTCAGATGATGCATTCCTGCCGGATAACCGTCTGACAGAGATGTTTCCGATCGTTTTTTGCTGACCTTCTTTTGCAAGGCTTCCCAGGCTTGAATCATCCTAATCCACCACGCATCGCGATCATTGGTGGCGGGCTGTCCGGATTAACGACAGCCGCCAAGCTCTCCTTGATGGATCCCACGCTCGATCTGTCTCTGTTCGAAGCTGGTTCGCGGACCGGCGGCGTGATCCACACTGAGTCAGCTGATGGATTTATTCTTGATCATGGCGCGGACATGTTCGCAACCCAACCGCCCGCTGCAATCGAGCTAATCCGAGAACTCGGTTTAGAAAATCAGTTGATCGAGCCCGAATTGACGCGCCGTGGTGCTCGCATTGTTCATCGCGGTCGTCTGGTGCCGGTACCCGAGGGATTCGTTTTGATGCGAGCCACGGCATGGTTGCCGATGTTGACCACACCACTGTTGGGCGTGACCGGGAAATTGCGTTTTTTTGCTGAGCGATTTGTTCCGCCTCTGCGAGAGGATCGAGATGAGTCGGTCAGCGAGTTTGTGTTGAGGCGGATGGGAAGGCAGGTTTTGGAACGAATCGTCGCGCCATTGGCGGCGGGGATTTACACGGCCGACATCCAGAAACTGAGCATGCGGGCGACCATGGGGCCGATTGTCGCGATGGAGCAACGATATGGGTCCTTGGCCAAAGCGGCTGCCGCTCGCCGGCGATCGGGTGAAGATTCAATTGAGCGGTCCAGTTCAGGTGCTCGGTATGGAAAGTTTCGCTCGTTCCCAGGAGGGATGAAGCAGTTTCTTGATAGCCTCGCCGAGAAACTCCCCAAAGGCACTATCCATCTCCATTGCCCTATCGAGCGATTGGAGCGTTGCGAAGGTCAAAAAGGGGGCAATGGTCGATGGCGGGTTCATCTGCAAGACGAAACTTCGCAAGAATTCGATGAGGTGGTGGTCGCGGTTCCTCCTCAGGTCGCTTCTGGTTTGCTCCGACCTCTGAGTGCTGCAGCAGCCAGCGAACTCGACTCGATTGAAATGGCCTCCGCAGCAATCGTAGCGTTGGGCGTTCCCCGTACGCAAATTTCTGAAGACATCGACACCTTCGGTTTTGTTGTTCCGCTCAGCGAAAACCGACGAATTCTGGCGGGTAGTTTTGCCAGCCACAAGTTCGCGGGTCGAGCGCCGGAAGGTCAGGTGATCATCCGTGTCTTCATCGGCGGGGCGATGCAATCGGAATTGCTCCAGCACACCGATCCAGAGCTAATTCAGATCGCACGGGAAGAGCTCGGCGAATTAATCGGATTGACGGGGGAGCCGACGCTGGCACGTGTTGTCCGATGGAACGATGCGATGCCTCAGTACCACCTTGGTCATCTCGACCGCGTCGAGCGAATTGAGCAAGAGATGGAAAAAATCGAGGGGCTCTCGCTAGTCAATAACGGTCTTCACGGCGTTGGGATCGCCCCTGTCATCACGCAGGCTGGTCGAGTGGCCCAAAAGGTGATCGAGCGATTGGCGAGGTCATGCGACTCGACGAGCGGTGATGACGTGGGGGTTGGAACCGGTTCGTAATGAAACGGACCGATCCGTGAGCGGGAATCGAATTTTTTTCAATGCATTGTGCATTGCCACGGCATCTCGAAATCGTTTCTTCGGTGAGGGATCGATGGCTTTTCGTACCAAAGCGACGAATTCCTTGGAGATTCCGCGACGGAGACGATTGAACCCGGGCAACGAGTCGAACGGGTATTCAGGGACCTCGCCCGCCAAGGTGCGATAAATTACCAAGCCGAGCGAAAAGACATCGCTACGAAAACTCGGACGCCCCATCGCCTGTTCCGGCGACATGTACCCAATCGTGCCCGAACCAGAAACATCATGGGAACCGCGTTCGAGTCGGGCCAACCCGAAATCACTCAATTGAATAATCTGGCCAGGCAATAAGATGAAATTTTCTGGTTTCAGGTCGCGGTGCAGCACTCTTTTCTGATGGGCGTAGGCGACAGCACTGATCATCTGGGCGATAAAATCCATCGCAGAGGCTCGTGAAATTCGTCGGCTAAGACGATCGGCCAAGGTTTCTTCTCCGAGTGGAAATGCCATCACGAAGTGTCCATCAATAAATCTTGCATCTTTCAGTGGCAAAATGCAGGGATGATCCAACTTGGCCATAATCCGAACTTCACGTTGCAAATCAGCCAGGCTGTGTTCGTCGGAGACGTGATGCCCATGAGGAATTTTTAAGGCAACCTTGCGGCCCTCGATCATATCCAATGCGGCAAACACGGTAGCGAACCCACCTTCGCCGAGACGTTTTTGGATTCGGTACTTATCCAGTCGACGACCCACACGCAAATTTGGAAGATCGTCACCGTCACCGCAAAAAAGGTTCAAGGTTGAGGCCACAAGTATCTCTGCTGCGAGGAACTATGGATGGGATTTCTTGCTACGACAATCGAGCTCGGTGTTGGCTGAAAGTGCCGCTTTCCGATCGTGATCGGAATTGAAGTGTCCCGCCAAAATTGCTTCGACAAATTCTTTGAAAGAACAGTCAGATGGGTAAATCGTCACATTCGAAGCAAGGAGAATACCTTTTCCGAGCAATCGTTTTTGACGTTCGTCGATCTGCTGATTTCCCAGTCGTAACAGCCCGCACAGATTAACGGCTGGGCTGATCGCAACGCGCTGCTTGGGGTGCTACACCGAAAGGGGGCCTCATACTCGCCTTAGGGTAACTTTCGAAACAGCAGCAGTCTCATGTCGGCGACTTCGGGGCCTGTCATCTTGGATGCTCGCAGTGTCAGCGTCGCGGGACCAGGTTTCAATTCGATGACGCCCAGTTTCATCGGTTTCCAATCTTTGACGTACCCTTCGACTCGTTTGAAGCGATCGTCTTGCATCCCGGACAGCGGAGACTCGTTCGCCTGTTCGATGGAAGCTCGGATTATCTCATCGCCCAAGGCCAACTCAAGCATGGTTCCGACACTTGAGTCTGGACAGGCGTAGTACATTTCCACCTCGTATTTGCCTTCGCCGAGGACCTCAAGTTCCCAAGTGATTTGATCCTCGGTGTTGGTCCACTCCGTCATAAACGTGCAATTGGGGAAGCGATTGCTTCGCACGATTTTGCCGTGGGGTGTGGCATCACGAGCAGGTAGTTGTGTGAAAATTGCATCGGGATGCCCCAGATTGAACGGACGTGTCTCCGGGTCGCGGGAAGAGCGAGGTTTTGTTTCTGCGACCCATTGTTTCATGGCTTTTTCCAATCGAGCGGCCACTTTAGGTTTTTCTTCGGCAAGGTCTGTTCTTTCTCTTGGATCCGATGCGATATCGTGCAGTGGACCACCGAGTTGCTTGCGGAACCGTTCGGTTCGCACTGTAACTTTATTGTTCCACACGCTGAATATTTCTCGGTCGGACCAATCGATTTGCTTGCCATGAAGAAGAGGGGCGATAGAGATTCCGTCGAGTGGTTTGGTCGGTGCGGGGGCAATGCCGGCAAAATCAGCGAGGGTCGGCAACAGATCGATGGCTGCCGAAATTTGATTTACCTTGGTCCCTCCCGGAACCTTTTGTGGATATCGGATTAAGCAGGGCGACCTCAAGCCACCCTCGAATGTGGATCCCTTGCGTCCCCGCAATCCACCATTGAAGCGTGAGCCATTCGGTCCGTTATCGCAGAAATAAACGACGATTGTGTTATCCGCGATCTTGAGCTCTTCCAGATGATCAATCAGTCGCCCCACGTTTGCATCAATGTTCTCACACATCGCTAAAGCTGCTCGTGTATGAGTCAAGTTTTGGCGTTTCTGATTCTCAGGGGCTGGATCGGGAACAATCGTTTTGTTTTCAAATTTCTCCCAATAGGGATCGGGAACCTGCATCGGAGAATGTGGGGTATTCAATGGTAAGTAGACAAAGAATGGCTGGTTGCGATGCTCATCGATAAATTCGATTGCGCGCGTTGTCAGGTCGTCTACTAAAAAGCCATCGCCTTGAACCAGGCGGCCGTTGTGTTCCAGCATCGGGGAGAAGTAGTTACCCCAATGGCCACTACAGAAACCGTAAAAATCTTCGAAGCCACGGGCATTCGGGTGATAGGGGTATTGCATACCGCTGTGCCATTTTCCGTAAGCCGCCGTGGCATAGCCGGCATCGCGAAAAAACTCAGCGATTGTCTGTTCATCAGCGTTGAAACGTTCCCCACCAGTCGACGTGCTGTGAACGCCCATTCGTGGGTGGTACCGGCCGGTCAAAAATTCGGCTCGTGTTGGTGAGCAGACAGCACACACGTAAAAGTTCACGACTTCCGCACCATCACGTGCCATCGCATCAATATTTGGGGTCGAGAGATTGGGATTCCCATGCAGACTGAGGTCACCCCAACCTTGATCATCGGTCAAAATCACAACCACGTTGGGCTTTGTAGTTGTTTGCGAATATCCAGAATTCACGCTCAGAATGGTCGCCAACGCAATGCCAAGCCAACGAAACAAAATCATGTGATGAACCTGTATTAAAGCCTAGCTGGGGTGTTTGTTGATGGTCCCACACCTGTTTCCCAAGTTTGCAGGAAATTGGTAAGCGTCGTGGGGCGGGGAGTTTCTGTGTCTGTATACAGCAGTTGCTGGTTTTGCGATTGACGATTGATCGCATGACCCGAACAAAGGTTGATTATTTGATGCTTGGGTTTGCAGGTCATTTCCGCAAGGGTTTCAAGCCTGTTTCACCCTAGTTTACGGGAACGGGACGTTCAACGTGCGCATCAACCGTTCCAGGCAGTGACGTTTTCCGCATAGCGACGCAGTTTCGATTTGTTCTTCTCAATTGCCATCAGGCCGGCCAAAAGGCAGACACCCGTAGTGATGCCAAATACCCACCATGGCCAAACTGCTTCAAGGGCTTGGTGGGCGTGCCACACCATGCTGGTGACACCAAGGAAAACAAACATGGCTCCGAGATACAAAAATGGTCGTATCCGCAGCACCACCCCCATCAGCATTCCGAAGAGTGATAATGAAATCAAAATGATCGGACCGCTCAAATGGCTACCGATTTCCTGGACCAACATGTCAGCTGTGCTGCTGACATAGATCATCAAAGTTGCTCCGTAACGAATCGGCGCCCTCACGCTGGGAGCCAACTGATCGCGGTACAGGTGAACCATCACAAGCACGCAGGCTGCGGGCGGAATCAGCCAAATTTGAGGATGCGCTAAAAACCCCCAGCCCGGCCGTTGTGCTAAGACAATCCACCAAGCAGCATTGGCGAGCAAAATGGCGGTGACCCGCGGCATCAATTGTTTCCAAAGTGCCGAAATAAACAGGTAGTAAGCAGCACCAAGCAGTAGGAAGACGTCGTACCGCACAACGCCGCCCGGGAAGGCCCATTCCAATTTGGCAAGTGACCCGCTCAGCCAGAATCCAAGGACTGGTATCAACGGTAGGTATAGAGAAGTATAGGAGAGTGTGGTCGTCATCACCTCATCTTGTCGTCGCCGTGACCATTCAACGGCACCGACACTGGTGAACGCCAATGCCAACACGATGTAGGGCCAATAATCTTTAAGCCCCAAGAATCCCCACTCTTGATTGCATAAGAAAATATGAAGCCACGTCATTGATGCAAAACCTTGCGCCGCCGCGATCAGGATGCGACGCTCTGTGTCAGTCAGTGCGAGTCGTTCTCGCCATGCTGAACTCGGGCCACTGATGATTGCGATGATGGCTGCCAACAAACTAAGTGCGGCGAGAGTGACGGCAACTCCAATGATTAACGGTGGTGCGATTCCCTCAATTCGCCCATGATCTCGCAGCATCCCCTCACGAGTGATCATGCAAGCCAGTGATGCGAGTGAAGCGATACTGGTAGCTTTTGCCCCATTCGCCAGCGGCTCTCGCCAACGTGCTGCCATCGAAGTGCCCATTAGTTTTGGCAGCAAGAAAACCAGCGTGGGAAGTGCCAGCACGGTGGCAACGAGCCACTGCATGGAGGTCGTTAATATCGGGTATACCGCTCGGCTGTCGGAAACACTCGCCAATAAGCCAAGTGCAATCAGTCCAAGTGAGATCGCGGCATGTCGCAAGCGATTGCTGTCGCTTAGGTCCGCAGTGACAGCGATCGCCCACGTCGCCAGGACGACTGACAGGGTACTCATTCGAGCATCGATGCCAGGTGCCATCATGATGATCATGGCGACGGTGGATGCTATCCCTAACCCGGCAACCAAGGCGGCGAGTTGCCATGTCGATTGAGCGATATGGGTCAATTGATCTTTCAATGTCCCACCGGAGAATTTTGCAATCAACGCCGAGAGTGGAATGATCCAATGAGCGACGAGCGAGACAGCAAACCCAGCGGCTAGCAAGGCAGACACCCATCGTTGAGTGTCGCTTACTCCGAATGAGATAGCGACGTGTGCTGCAATCAGCGAAATTGCCGTCATGATGGACCCGAGTAGCATCGTCCAGGTACTGATGCGTCTGCCCCGTGCGAATCCCGAAAAACCAACTCCCAAGTAAATGATGACTCGAGTCCACAGTAGTGGATCCATCCAGGCTGAGCTGGCCATGCGATGATTGCCGGTGAGCGTCGCCCATGCCGTCTCCATTAGCAACCCAGCGAACAGCAATCCGGCGAATTCCATATCTGGCAACGCCAACACTGCCTGGCGGCGGCGTTCCACGTTGTCTTGTTGACGATCAGCGTGTGATAAACGCCAAGTGATCACCCAGGCCGCTGACCAGGCGACCGAAATCGTCCACTGTATTTCCTCGCTGGCAGTGGTTGCGATTCGCGATAGGATCATCCCGATTCCCGCCCCAATGATCACCCAGCCGAGGATTCGACATGTCCTCAAAATCGATTCGGTGGTCCCTTGGTTACTCGATGCGATTGGAAGGCAAAGTCCTGTCATCGTCATGCCGAGGAGTGACAGCCAAGGTAACAGATCAGATGCATTTCCAATCACAATGCAGGTGATGAAAAGGGTGAGGGTGACGGCAGTGACGTGCACAAAATCAGTGGTCGATTTTGATCTGAAGTACTGAATCAACGACATGCCACCACCTGTCAAGATCACAGCGGCTGTGAGTTCGGAGACTTGAACGCCCGAGGTCCAGCCTGCGATGACGGCTAACCAAGTGACCTGCCCCGACATGCATGTGACCATAACGGGCCATGTTGGACGTGCTACGAGTGGCTGCTGAAACTCGAGTGGGGAGTCATCGAAAAGCCACATCCCCAATGCCGACAACGAAATCAAAAAGCAGGGAATGCCAGAAAGTTTGACTAGCTGGGGTAGATCGAATAGCGATCCGAGCGTGACCAAGACGGCAGATCCAACACCCACAATCAGCACGAAGGTTGACGAGCCGATGATTCCAGGGTGGGGATCCATTCGCTTGTCGCGGCCAAGCCAAAATCGCACTGCGAGCAGCCAGCCGACTGAACCGAGTCCCGCAATCTGAATCCACGTCGATCCACTCGTTTGAGCGATCGCTGGGACCAGGATGGTGATAGCGAGTGGGGTCAGCAATGCCGAACCGATAAGGCCAGTTTTTGGCTCGCTCTGTTTTGCGGACCACAGCAATCCCACGGCCGCTGTTAACCACCAAGCCGATACGGCAGTCGTACTCGTGAAATCGGCTAGCCCCCCTTTGCTAATGGGTGTGTACCAATCGCAAAACAGCAAAACGATTGAAGCGACCGCGACGATGGTTGTTGAGATCATCGGAGCCAACAGCGTGGCAGGTCTTGCTAAGGAGAGACCTGTTTTGCCAAGAAACTCCGAAATACTGAAACCACCGATCGCGGTCAAGGTCGTCGCGATGATGACGCGACCAGACGCATCGGTGGCCACCACTGCTGCAAACGCACTTGAGGCCCAAATCAGTGATGAGATACCAACGATAGATAGAGTGCAATCGCCGAGCAGCAAATCACTCTCTTGCCGACGTGCAAACCAGACAACCAAAATTCCTAGAAACAAAGACGCCATTGGCAGCCAAGTTGATGCACCATATTGAATCACTTCACTGCCTGCGGTCTGGGCGAATAGCGATGCCAACACCCAGGCTGAACTGAGTCCTAATAGGAATGTTTGAATGCCGATTAACGATCCGTCGATCATCAAGATGGGGGTTGCGTTGGATTTGGTGAATGAACCCAATCGCTTTTTCAGTCGGTGATTTGATCTGATTAACACTGAGATGGCAGCACGAGCGAAGATCCAGCCGCCGGCAACCGATCCAGCCAGGATTGCCCATGCCCAGGGGGCTTCACATCGCCTCCACGCATCACTGCTAAACAGCAATTCCTCGAATTGACCAAAGCCGATAGCGATCGCCATGGCGATCGATGCAATCTGTGCCAAACGCAAGAAGAAAAGATTGCGTGACATCGTCCAGATCCACGCCAGTACGACTGAGGCAAGGGCCAGGTAAATTGTCGAGCGCAGCCAGTCATCAGTCGCAGTGAAACATGCAATCAAGGCGGCGAGTAAAATACTGACCGCATTGACACTCCACCAGATTTGACAAGACTCGATCACTCTTGCTGGTGGTGTGCGCCGCCATGCTGCCAGGGGTCGTGCTAGCTCGGAGAGTACAGCGAGCGTGATCGCGATCGCGAACAAGGTCATCATCGATGCATTTGCACCTGCGAACTCTTGGCCGACTCCAATTGGTCGAAAGAAAGATAAACATGCAAATATCGTTGCGACCAAGGTGCCGTAATCACAAATTTTCCAGCGAAGCGAATAAAAGAAATTCACTCCGACTGTGACTGCCAGGATCAGGGTGACAACCCAGGCTTTCACCTCGCCGAGCATTGAAGGAGGGGCGACAGTAAGAATCGATGTGTTGATTAGCAGCAGCAGTGTCCAGCCAACCGCCGCGATTTCCAGCGGTTGTCGGAGTTCAAGACGACGGGACACGGCGGCCATTAAGCCAACCGCGATGGAAACGATTCCCATTGCAACCATCGGTTCACCGCCGATGATTCGACGCCAGAATGAGATTTGTTCCCATTCAAGTTCGCCCAACCAAATCGTCGACGTCATCACCACGGCCATCCCTAGTGGAATGGTTGCCAAAGCAATTTGGCGAGGCTGATTTGCGAGCCATCCTAGTAGCAGCAAACTCACCGAGAGTATGCCTGCCCATGCCCATAACCAACCTGGGCTATGGTTTGCCGCTGGTATTGTTACCCAGGCCAATCCGATTAGAACCGCGTAAAGCGTTCCGCCGATCATCGATTGGGTGCTATCTCTTGCTCCCTTCATCAACGAGCGTGACAAACCTGCCAATGCGACGACGCCTGGAATCGACGCAAGTGCCACTGCTAAGTAGCCCTCCAGGCCGAATGCACGGGCCATGAAAGCCGTATAGCCGACGGCGATCGAGAGTGAAAATCCGCCAAAACCAACGACAAGCAATCGAGCTCGGCTGCCTGCGTATCCAAATGTCATCTGTTCACGGCGAGCTCGAATCATCCACAAACAGGCGATTGCAACAAGCAATGAACCAAATCCGAGCAACCATCCTGCATTGCTGTTAAACGTGCGGACCGCCGCTGGAACGACTGGTAAAACCGCCACGGGACCGGCTACCGCCAAAATATTCGGCAGGGCATATTTGCGATGAACCAACGCTGCACCGCTGAGACGCAGCAGCGTTAAGTAAACAACGCCGCCGATCACGATTGCGCCGAGTGTGATCGGTTCAGTTAATTGCACCGCCTCCCCCGATGCTCGTGCCGCCGCGAGCCCCGCTAGGACGCTTAGCGGGACTAGTAGTGTCGCAATGACCAGCACTGCCCGGCTGGTGTGACGCAACCTCCAACGCGATAGCGTGTAAAGTCCGGCAGCGAAGATAGCTGCATTGGCGGCAAGGAAAATTAACGAGGGAACTACGCGGTGCTTCGCTACCAGTGGACTCCATAGGCTGATCACCAACCCAATCGAGCAAACCACGATCAACATCCCTGCCACCAACTCACCCCAGCGGATGTTGTGGGCGGCTAGAAATGATTGGATCAACTCTGCTTTCGATAACGGATTTACTTCCGTTGGCACCGGGTGAGCTGGAACGGGGACAGCCGGCTTTGAAACGGGAATCGGTGAGGAGAGAGGTTGTGATTCAGCCAGCGGTCGCTGCTGCTTCGTTTCAACACGTTCCAGAGAGATTGGCTGTTCCGAATCGACCGGTGATTTTTGTTCCAGATCTATCGGAGTTTTTTGAGAGGAGTCGGTTGCTTGGCTCGTCTTTAGCGGGTCGGTCGCTGGGGATGCGGTGTGCGGGG
>JARGNK010000016.1:19928-48805 GCA_029213145.1 Rubripirellula sp.
TGCTGGGATGCGGGGTGCTGGGATGCGGGGTGCTGGGATGCGGGGTGCTGGGATGCGGGGTGCTGGGATGGTGTCGAGATTCCAGGATCCGCAACTTGCGTTGCAATTCCAGCGATTCATCCCCGCTTACTAATTCCCGCTCGTGCAGTCTTCGGATGGTCCGACGCGTGGCAGCCAGATCTGAATGCTGGTCTGGTTTTGGTAGCGGAACGGTGTGATCTTGTGTTCCTGTGATGACTCGGAGCAAGGTTCGAACGATCACCCAGCTTACGTGTCCGACAACGGTCACGATTGCCCACGCAAGAAAGACGACGAAAATGACGTCAATCATCTGTAAACCTATTTCCGAGGGATGGCGAACTTCATCCTAGTGCCTGTCCATAGCGGATGTGAGCGCGATCTCGACTTATAATGAGAAAATGGAAAATCTCCCATCTTGGAACAGCGAACCATCAACCCTGGGTGACGGACCGTCCTTGGAATCGGTCATGGCCGATTACATCGAGCTGCGGGAACAGGGGAAAGCGCCTTCGCCGGAGGCCTATTTAAACGCTTTTCCACAACACAGTGCCGAGTTGCGGACATTCTTTCGAAACCACCATTGGTTGGATGAATCGGCACCTCCACCAGTCACATCGTTGGCTGGAATGACGATTGGGCCCTATGAGATCGAAGCTGAGATTGCCCGCGGTGGTATGGGGGTCGTTTATCGTGCCCGGCAGCAAGGATTGGATCGCCCGGTTGCCCTAAAACTGATCTCCAGTGGTGTGTTGGCAGGGAAAGAAGAGCGACGACGCTTTCGGATAGAGGCAGAAGCTGCGGCGAGATTGCACCATCCAGGTATCATCTCGATTCACGAGATTGGTTCCTGGCAGGGTCATGAGTATTTTTCGATGACACTGGTCGATGGGCCGACTTTGCAGAAACGTGTTGATGATCGGACCTTTGACGATCGTGAATCGGTACGCTTGGCTCGTGATGTTGCAAAAGCTGTCAGCTACGCCCATCGAAATGGAATCATTCATCGTGATCTCAAGCCCGAGAATATCCTGATCGGTCCAGATGGCTGTCCCCTGGTCACTGATTTTGGCTTGGCCAAATGGCACCGTGATGGCAGCATGATGACTAGGACTGGGCAGGTACTAGGAACGCCGCACTACATGAGCCCTGAGCAAGCGAGTGGTCAGGGGCTTGGCGATGTGAGCACGGATGTTTATTCGCTTGGTGCGATCTTGTATGCCTTGTTAACCGGTCAACCACCGCATGTTGGCGACTCGGCTGCTGAGGTATTGCGAAGTGTGCTGCAAGATGAGCCCATCCCGCCACGTACGTTACGCCGTGAGATACCAGTAGATTTGGAGACGATTTGTCTGAAGGCGATCCAATACGAGTCTTCGCAGCGATATCCATCCGCCGAAGCCATGGCTGATGATTTGGAACGGTATCTCACCGGTGATTCAATTCATGCCGCAAGCAGTGGTTTATTGGATCGTTTCGCGCGCGAGATTCGACGCGACCAACACCAAACGCACTTTGTCGATTGGGGGCGAGCATTGATGGTGATTGGCTTCGTTATTTTTGCCAGCCATCTTGCGATCTTCATGCTAGCCTCCTCCAATTTCCCTCGCTGGGTCGCGTTCTGGATTCCCCGGTTGTGCATGCTGGGAGCAATTTTCTACATCATCTACCGTGCGCGAGGTGGATCTTTATTGCCCCGTAGCGTAGCCGAAAGACCCGTCTGGTCGATTTGGCTTGGTTACTTGCTGACGCTGGGTACCGTGAATCTACTGGCAGTGATTGGCAGTCTAGATCAGGCCAGCTTATTTCCGGTCACGGCCGGATTGAGCGGCTTTGGTTTTGTCGCGATGGCTGGGCATGTGTGGGGTGGATCTGCGATATGCGGGATCGGTTTTTTTGCCGTTGCGCTGGTCAGTGTTTTTTTTGATGATTTTGCACCACTTTTGTTCGGCACCGTCTGGCTGATCAGTTTGCTAGTCCTGGCAAAACATTATCGGGTGAAATCCGCCAATTAGTGGAGGTTAGTCATCCAGCTTGGGGTGGCATTCTGCAAGATGATCTGCGTGTTAGACTGATCGGCGAAGATTTGTCCTTCTCAATCCGCCACGATCATCATGGATGCCGAAAGTTCGACATTACAGCTTTCGTCGCCTGTGCAATATCTGCCAGGCGTCGGAGCATCACGCGCGGAACGGCTCCTGAAGCTAGGCGTGAGAACTGCCCAGGATGTCCTCTTTTTGTTTCCGAGAGATTACGAGTTCCCAGCGCCGACGACGAATTTGGATGCCTTAAGTGAAGGTGTGTCGGCTTCTTTGGTTGGCGAAATCATCGACGCAGAGTTAGTCACGCGGAACCCCGGTAAGTCGATCTTCAGTGCGCTTGTCGAGAATGAATCTGGGGTAATTCGGATTCTGTTTTTTAATCAATCCTTCCGAGCAGAACAGTTAACGTTGGGTTGCCAGGTAATGGTGTCGGGAACACCGAAGTTAAATGGACTGAGGATGGAAATGGTTCATCCCAAAGTGACCGTTCTCGATCTGCACGATCAAGTTCCGCAACCACTGATCTTGCCCATTTATCCACTGACCGACGGAATCAAGCAAGCGGATCTTCGCCGGCTCAGTGGTCAGTTAGTTGCCGAGTTGGCTGGCGAGCTCACGGAAGTGATGCCGGCGTCATTCCGTGAGCTCTGCGCTAAAAAACTCCGTAAGCGAGGGCTATGGAAGGCAGATCATCCACTCGTCGACATCGAAGTCGCACTGCGACAACTCCATTGGCCAGAGAGTGAGCCCCAGTTGAAAATGGCGCATACCCGATTGGTGTTTCAGGAACTGCTGGTGATGCAGCTGGCCCTGGCGATGCGTCGGCGTAAATTGACCACCGAATTGCGTGCTCCGCCACTTCCCTCGTCGGCCTTGATCGATGCTCGGATCATCCAACGATTTCCCTTTGAATTAACAGCCGATCAAAAACAGGTCGTCGCGGAGCTTCGGCAAGATATGGCGAGACAGTTTCCGATGAATCGGATGCTGCAGGGTGACGTGGGGAGTGGCAAGACCATCGTTGCGGTCTATGCCATGATGTTGGCGGTGGCGAACCAGTATCAGGCTGTGATGATGGCACCAACGGAAGTGTTAGCGCGGCAGCACTATGCGACGTTATCACGAATGTTATCTTCCAGCCGTGTGCGAGTTGGTTTGCTTTGTGGTTCGTTGACGACATCAGAGCGGCGTGAATTGGTTGAAGCGGTCGCTGCTGGGGAGATCGACTTGATTGTCGGAACCCAAGCACTCATTTACGGCCAACTTGAATTTAATCGGCTCGGTCTATGTGTGATTGATGAACAACACAAATTTGGTGTTGCCCAGCGGGTAGCGTTGCGCAGTGGCGGCGTCGATCCGCATTATCTGGTGATGTCAGCCACTCCGATTCCGCGCAGTGTCGCGATGACTTTATTTGGTGATGTTGATTTAAGCACGTTGCGCAATTCACCACCTGGGCGGGTGAAAGTGAATACCTATTTGGCTCGCGATGGATGGAAAGAAAGGTGGTGGGAATTCGTACGACAGCGTTTGAATGAAGGGCGGCAAGCGTACGTGGTCGCTCCACGGGTTGAGAACAAGGATTCCTCACCAGAAGACGGTGAGGATGTTTCATCGGTTGAGGCGGTTGTTGTGGAGTTAAGGCAAACACAGTTAAAAGATTACCAAGTCGGATTATTGCATGGCCGAATGCCGAATGAAGAAAAGCAGGCGATCATGCAGGCTTTCAGCGATGGAGAGCTCGATGTCTTGGTTAGCACGACCGTCATCGAAGTTGGGATTGATGTCCCCAATGCGACGATCATGACCATTTTAGGCGCCCAGCGATTCGGGCTCGCGCAGCTCCACCAGTTGCGGGGCCGTGTCTGCCGCGGTGCTCATGGTGGACATGTGTGTGTCTTTACCGATGGGGACCAACCGCCCGAAGAAAACGAACGACTCAAAACGTTTGAGCAAACCCAGGATGGATTCGAATTAGCCGAAGCTGATTTTGTGATGCGGGGGCCCGGCGATTTGCTCGGCCGGCAGCAAAGTGGTTTGCCACCCATGCGAATCGCAGATTTGAGTCGCGATTTAGAGCTTCTGCAGGTGGCGCGACAACTTGCTCAGCAGATGATCGATGAAGATCCCGACTTAACAGATCCCGAGTTGGCCGAATTGAAGGGGCAAGTGATTCGACGCTATGGGAAGCGATTGTCACTGGGCGACGTTGCCTAGCGATAGACCTGCATGGCACTTGACCTCGTTAAGGCGCTGCGGCCAAGATTTTTCAAAAGAATTCCTGCCCGATGCCGCCCCGCGTACCCGTTGTTCTATCGGGTAAGCCGCCAAAGCACCGGGATGAGGCGGATGAGGCGGATGAGGCTAACCAACGAGTTGCCCGTCGACCAATTCCAGTCTTCGCTTCATGGCATTCGCCAATGCATCACTGTGCGTCACTGTGATCAAGATGGCGCCCTGCGCTTGTTGCAGTTCGATCAACAGTTCTGTGACCGCATCAGCAGTAGTGCGATCCAAGTTGCCGGTCGGTTCATCGGCCAAAATGAGCGTTGGATTCATTAACAGCGATCTTGCGATCGCAACTCGCTCGCGTTCTCCGCCGGATAATTCACTTGGTAAGTGGCCAAGGCGATCACTCAGGCCAATCGAATGGATCAATTCTGTGGCACGCTGCAGATCATCTTTACTTGGCTTCCCATCGGCGATCGTCGGTATTAGCACATTTTCGATGACGGTTAATTGCGGCAGTAAGTGATGGTCTTGGAAGACAAAACCGATTTTTTGATTTCGAAAGGCGGCTAGTTTTTTCTCGTCTAACTTGAACGGGTCGACGCCATCGATCATGACTTGTCCGGAGTCAGGATGATCGAGCGTTCCCAAGATTTGCAGCAGCGTACTTTTGCCGCTGCCGCTTGGTCCGACGATGGCAACCGAGTCTCCACCGTTTAATTCCAGCGACAGATTTTTCAGAACTTGCAACGGTTCGTCGGCAGTCGGAAATGACTTGCTCAGGTCTGTGACCGTTAGTTCGTTGTTTGGTTGAGGATCGTTCATTTGATTAACTGACACAGTGCGACGGTCGCCACACCGTAAAACGAGTATTCCACATCGGCAGTTTGATCAAGCGTAAACCCGACAAAACCACCGGTCGGTGACTGCATGGACAAAGCATATCGGGCGATCGAATCGACGTTAACAAGTTCGGTCGCTTCCAAGTCGCATAGGGTTAACAACCCGGTAAACGAGCTGAGCAGGTCGGCAAACGGAATTCGGGTGTTTGCGGTCAAACCACCCTCATCGGATTGCATTTCGGCAAGAAAATCCGCTGTCTGCGTATGTTCGGCGGGATCCAAACGGTCCAATGCTTTGAGAGTGCCGATGGCGGCAGCGGTTGGGTTGACTCCGGCTCGTTTCGCCGCGCGGATTTCCAAATAGCCACCCTCCGCGTGCTGCTGAGATTTCAGAAAAGATTCAATCCCTTCGATGTCAGGCGGCGGGATTTCGATGAGCTGATGGCACAAAACGGAAAGAAATGTCTGGTAGGTGCTGCCAGCTCGGCCTTCGGGAGTTTTGGCAAAGCCGCCATCGTCCGTTCGGAGGCTGCTCAACAGGTTAGCAACGTTGGTTCGCCATTGGTGATCATCGTCGGCAATCGCGACCTCCCCAACCGACAGTTCGCAAATCGCTGCAGCGAAAATCAGCGAGATCAGGTCAATAATGGATTCTTTTTCGCGGAGCCGCTGTCGCAGGAATTCGGCAGCCCGACGGCCCAGTGGTGGGTCGATTGCATCAAGGATCCACAAAGCCCTCAGCGCAAAAGCGGTGTAGTAAGGATCGCTGTTGCCTTCCCGCCCAGCGAATCCCCCATCTTCACGTTGCTGCTCACGCAACCAATTCGCGTGGTGTTCACGTTGCGAAGGGTCGAGCTGGGTGGCGCCGAGGGCCAACCTCAGTGTCAGGTCTTGCAGGTAGGGAACGCTCACGCGGTTCCTTGCGGATTGAAGTATTGTGGCTCGTTACCTTCCTTCCACTTGATATTGCACCCAATCGACGGTGACTGTCGTTCGTTGAGCGGAGCATTCGAAAGGACGGCATCCATCGCAGCTCGAAGATCCTCGCCCGTGACTGGAATTCCTGAGTCTGGACGACTGGCATCGAGTTGTCCCCGATACACCAATTGGTTGTTGCCGTCGAACAGATAGAAATCAGGCGTGCAGGCTGCAGCGTAGGCAATCGCAACGCTCTGGTCTTCGTCGTAGAGGTAGGGGAAAGCCACAACGCTGTTTGTCCACTGCCATCGCCTGGGGTGAATCGTCGGGGTATTTCTCGGCGTCGTTGCTGCTGATTGCGATGACGGCGACATCTTTGGCCAAGTACTCATCGGTCAGCGATTTAAGCTGATCGGTAATGTGTTTGACAAAAGGACAATGGTTGCACATGAAAATCACTAGCAAAGCTCGTTTTCCCGAGACATCGCTCAAGGAGACAGAGTTACCATCGGTGTCGGGCAACGAGAAATCTGGTGCGGATGTGCCCAGCGGCAACATGGTGCTGGCAGTGCGGACCATGGCAAAACCTCTCAAAAATCGAAATGCTGAGTTGTATTTGTGGAAGGGATGGGGCGAGCTTATTTCGGGATTTGGTCGAGCAGGCGGCCGGGGCTCCCCATCGCGTGGTAGCCGCCATCGACGTGCAGAATCTCACCGGTGATGCCATCGCTCAGTTCGGATAGCAAGAAAGCCCCGGTCCGCCCCACTTCGTCGTGGCTAACATTTCGGCCTAGTGGAGCCATGTGCTGGTACAGCGATAGCATTTCTTCCACGCCGGCTGCTCGACCAGCTAGCGTACGGATTGGCCCTGCTGACAAGGCATTCACTCGCACCCCGTCGGTTCCGAGGTCGTAAGCGAGATAACGCATGGCGGCTTCGAGGGCAGCCTTGCAAATTCCCATCACATTATATCCCGGGACGCATTTTTCCCCGCCGAAGTAGCTCATTGTGGCGATCGCTCCCCCCGGATTCATGATCGGCTTGGCTGCTGCTGCACAGGCAAGCAGCGAATAAACACTGACATCCATTGCCAATTGGAAGCCCTGCCTGCTGGTGTAAATCGTGTCACGAGACAGGTCATCCCGGTCAGCAAACGCGATCGAGTGAAGTACGAAATCAATTTTTCCGAAGGATTTGGCCGCATATTCGAAAACACTGCGGATGTTTTCGTCGTTCTGCGCGTCCATAGGTATGAGAAACTTCGCGTTTTCATACTTATCCGTTAATTGGGATACCCGCCGCCGATTGCGCTGCCGAGCGTCGTCCTCGCGATCTGGCAAATGGGTGAACCCACATTCACCACCCGCTTCCATGATTTGTTTTGCGATCGCCCACGCGATCGAGTGGTCATTGGCTACGCCGAGAATAAGCCCTTTTTTACCGTTGAACTGCATCGTGTCGATTTCCTGGAACTGATCTGATCTGCCTGCGGGGATTGATCGGCCGCCGCTTCGTGCGAGAGACAACATACCGCAGTCGAGTGATGTTCGTCTATTTGCCTACCGAAACACCGGAAAGAACAGTAAAGTTGTCTGATCCAATACCCTTCACCGGCAAAACTGCTGATCCCAAGCTTTTGAGGAAGACGAGGACAGATTTGCCTCATCACGCTCACGACGATTCTGAATCGCTCGAAGTTCGGCTGGCAGTTGAGCTTATCAACTCACTGCGGACAGATTCGACACGCTCGGAGTTTCTGGCGGCCACGCTGCCAAGCCTCCTGCAAGCGATGGGAGCGGATACGGGCGGAATCGTCCATCAACAGCAGGGGCGATGGCACTGCGATTTCTGGACCGGGGAAGAATCGGTCACGCTACCAGACGCGTTAATTGGGGATAGTCTTGACCAGGGCAAGCTGCTTCTTGCTGGTGGTTGGTGTGCGACGCCAATGTTGACAGAGGCTTACGGCGGTTCGTCGGCAACCGCAGAGGTCACTGCTACAGCGCTGATTCTGAGAATACCGATCGACGAACAAGAAGCGTGGCAGCGTGATGCCCCGCGTCGTGAGAATCTGCAGACGATTGCGGATTTCTTGATCGCCGCTCTGCAACCGATTGATTCTCGGGACCAAAGGATTCGGCGGATTCATCAGTTAAATACGGTGCTTGAGGCGGCTGCGGAGTGGCAAACTCTTGACGACGATGATGCGCTGTTAAAACGGATCGCGGACACTGCGACCGAATTGCTCCACTGTGAACGAGCCAGCATTTTTTTGTGGGACCGGCGTCGTAAGAAATTGATCGGGCGACCAGCGCTTGGTGTCGAAGGCGGCGTGTTGGAAGTGGACGACAATGTCGGCGTTGTCGGAGAAGTACTGCGGACCGGTGAAGCCAAAATCTGGAATGGCGGTGCCGATGATGAATCGCGGGTAAACCGTAAGGTTGATCGTTCGCTTGAATTTGAAACCCGCTCATTGGTCGCTGTACCGATGCAAGGTCAGCGAGATGCTCTGATCGGCGTGTTCGAGGCCATCAATCATCGTGGCGAGGGTTTCGATGACTTCGATGCGGTCTTGCTAGCCGATCTCGCAACGCATGCTGCGGTTGCGATCACTGGTCAAAGGACTCGTCGGAAGCTGACCGAGACACGTGATCGATTGGTCAATGATGCCGCCTCAGTTGCTCCGCTGATTGGTGAAAATCCAGCGATCGAGAGCGTGCGGCAAAATGCAACCAAAGTTGCTGGTACCGATTTGTCCGTCTTGATCTTGGGTGAAAACGGTACTGGTAAAGAAGTACTGGCTCGCCACATTCATTTTGAGAGCGAGCGGCGAAGCGGTCCTTTTATTGCCGTAAACTGCGCCGCATTGGTTGAATCGCTCCTTGAAAGTGAGCTGTTCGGCCACGAGAAGGGCGCGTTCACCGATGCGAATACGACGCATGTTGGCAAGTTTGAATTGGCCAGCGGGGGCACGCTATTCTTGGATGAGGTAGGCGACATGAGTCCGGGCGGGCAAGCCAAATTGTTGCGAGTGCTGGAGGAGAAGATTGTTGTGCGGGTCGGTGGTTCCCAATCGATCCCGGTTGATGTCCGAGTCGTCGCCGCCACAAATCAACCACTGGAAGATTTAATTGAGCAGAAGCGGTTCCGTGAAGATTTGTACTTCCGTTTGAATGTAGTCAAACTCACGTTACCGCCGCTTGCCCAACGGGGCGATGATGTGCTGTTGCTGACCAATCAGTTTCTGCAAGATTTTTGTTATCAGATTGGCCGGCAAGTACCGTCGTTGGATCGTGGTGCCCGGGATGCACTACTCTCCCATCATTGGCCAGGCAACGTCCGCGAATTGCGAAACACGATCGAACGAGTTTGCTACCTGTGTGACGAAGATGTCATACATGCTGCTGATTTGATGCTCAGTGGGTCGAAGCTGAGGGCGAATTCAACGCCCGCGAATGTCGGTAATCTCAAAGATGCGACGCGTGATTTCCAAGTTGGGCATATCAACGCGGCGATCGAGGCTTGTCATGGCAACATGACCGACGCTGCTGCTCGATTGGGTCTACATCGGTCTAACCTGTATCGAAAGATGCGGCAGCTTGGTGTCGCGACGTCGACTGAAGAAGACTAGTCGCAGCTCACGCCACTCTTCGGATCACAGCTCGGTATTGTTGAACGCCGCGGCGAAGTTGCTCGAGGGAAATCCATTCGTCGGTGGTGTGGGCTTGGGCAATATTGCCAGGCCCGAAGACGATGCGATTCTGGAGATTGCCGAATTCTCCTCCATCGGTGCCATAGCAAACCGTTCGTGGTTCGCCTCCCGCCAATTGACACATTCGCTGAACGCACTCAGCGGCTGGATCAACCCAAAGCGGTGGGCCGCTCTCAATTCGGCGGAAGATCAAGCCCAGTGATTCAGCCCGTTCGCGAACCTGCTGAATTAGATCCTCGCCATCGATCTCAGGCATCGGTCGCAACGATACCCACGCGACCGACTCGCCAGGCGTGACATTGACTGCGGTGCAACCATCGCTCACTCCGAAGTTCCAAGAGAGACCGGGTGGATGAAAGCGGGTATCGGCATAAGCGGGGTCGGACTCAGTGACCTCGTGCAACTCGAGCAGCGTTTGCAGCATCGGCACCATTGCCAAGTTGGCATTGAACCCATCCGACGTGCCGCTGTGGGCGGCCCTGCCCCGGCTGACGATTTGCAACCCAATGATGCCCTTGTGTGCGTGAACCACTGACAACTCAGTCGGTTCACCAATGATCGCCAGTGGTTGGTGATCGACGATTTCGCGGTAGGCCTGCGAGTGGTTGACGAGATGTCTGGCACCTCCGAAACCAATCTCTTCGTCGGCGGTGCAAACAATCCACAGCGGCCCCGATTGTTCCGATGGATGCACGTCAGCGGCTGCCTGCATCATCGCTACCAGCGAACCTTTCATGTCGCAGGATCCCCGTCCGTAGAGGCGATCGGATTGGATGACTCCGTTAAAAGGATCACCGCCCGGGCCGGTCCAGCCGTTGACGGGGACCACGTCTAAATGGCAGAAGTATGCGAGCCCAGGGATATGTGGGGCAGGTGATGTAGGGGATCGCTTTCCCACTAGATTCACCTTCTCTACCTGATTGTCATCCAGGTAACACGTTTGCTCGACTGAAAACCCGAGAGATTCCAGCCGATCACTCACCTCATCAGCAATTTTTCGATTACTGGTCGAACTGACCGACGGGTAGGCAATTAATTTTTGCAGCAAATCGACGGGGGTTTGTAATGCAGTCATCCTTACCGTTTGTAAATGGACTCCAGTGTTGCAATCGTTCGAGCGACATCGAGTTCCTCCGTTTCGGGGGCGATCGCTTTCAACCAATCAAGTGCTTCCTCGCGATGATCGTCGGTCGATTTCGGAGCGATTGATTGATAGACCGCCTTTGCCGCCTGGGCACCAGGTGAATCCGGCATCGCGAACGTAGCAAGTTTATGAGCCAGTGAAAAAGGAAGTTCATCAAAGCGAAACGTACGGTTCCGTTCGTTGTATCGAACGACCAGTAGGTCATCACCCTTTTCGACGATGATCACACGAAAGTCATTGGTGACAACAAAGTCATTCCCAACCGCCAGGTCCTTAATTGCTTTTTCAATTCCCCCGCGGTAGTAAGTCGCCAAGTCGGCGACTTCGTGCAGTGCATCCGCACGTTGCTGTTGTTCCTCATTCATTAGCTGCTGCAAGACTTCCTCGGAAGCCGGCAGCATCTCTTTCCATTTTGCAGACTTGATCAATTGTTCGACCCGATCAAGTTGCTGGTCGGCCTGAGCGATCATCTCATCGGTTAGCTCTGGTTCTGGCTCTGGCTCTGGCTCTGGCTCTGGTTCTGGTTCTGGTTCTGGGGTTGGGGTTGGGGTTGGGGTTGGGGTTGGTTCCGGATCCATCTCTGGCGTGGGTGAAGGATTAGGATTCATCCCCGTATTGGGCATTCCCGTATTGGGCATTCCCGCATTGGGTCCTTGATTGTCGTCGGCAGACCTCTGGTCACCCGGCTCACTCACGACTCCACTGGGGCGACCTGCGTTGGGTCCTGGCTTGAAGTCATCGGCAAAATCTCCCATGACGGAGTCACGTGGTTCTTGGTCCTTTGTTTCGGGATCTGTCTTCTCGCTGCTTGTCTCCGTGGCTGCGGGCTCACCCTGTTGGGCGATGGATAGCGTTTCGTCTTTGTAGATCAATACATATACCAAGCCACCAATCAGTCCGAGCATCGCGATCGTGAAGGTGGCGAACATCCATACACCCTTTGACGAGCGACGTCGCCGATAGCTGCCCCGGTCTCCTGCCCGCCCCCGCTTATCTTCCTCCGCCTTGATTGTGGGAATCGCTGCGTGCTCGTCGGTGACTGGTGAGGGTTGGCTTGGTAACGATTCAGGGTTGGTGCCAATTTGCCCGGCTTGCGGGGGTGGAGGCAGTGCGACCGAGGTCGGGACGGGGGCGACAGGATCAGCGGTCGGAAGCAGGTTCGCCAGAGGATCAGACGTGGGCAACAGGTTGGCGAGTGGGTCCTTTGTACCGGTGCCGCTGGCCGCCGAGCTGGACGGTTTTGCGACCTCTTCCGGCATCGCAACGATACCGAATCGAGCGTCGAGCTGCGCCTTCTGATCGGGATCCTTTAAGATACATTGAGCGTCTTTCGCGAGTCTTGCCGCTTTCGACCAGAGTTTCGGATCAGTGTTTTTCTTGCATGCTTTGAGCCGAGCGGCCGCTGATTTGATGGCTGCAGAGATGGTTCTCTGGTCTTGTTCACCGTCTTGCAGCCCAAACACCTGGTACGGGTGAGGCTCATGGCAATCGTCGCTCAGGGGGAGCAGGTCGGAGATTTTTTCAGCTGGCATAGTTTGACAGGCTTCAAAGAACTTCGGTTTTCGTCTCAGCGTTCCCTTTTGATCTTGGCAACTCGAGCAGACCGCGGCAAACCAAATTAGGCAATAGAGAGGAATTTTGCTCAAGATGAGGGGCAATCAGATCAGCCTGGCCGCCGGTAAGGACGATTGAGCAGGGGGCAGCTGGGTCAGAGTAACGGGCCGCCAGGGCCTCAATTGCTCCAGCGGCTCCTACCAGAATGCCGCCTCGAATCGCCTCCGCCGTGTTTCGGCCTGGCAGTTGTAATCCGGAATCTGTCTCTACGCCGAGATTTGGCGAGGTGTTGAGATTGGGGAGAGCTTCCGTCCAACGATGCAGTGATTCAGCTTGTAGGGATAGGCCGGGCAAAATGGCACCCCCGCAAAAGCGACCCAATTGATCCACCCAATCGACCGTGATGGCGGAACCGATATCGGCGATGGCGAATGGAGGCCGTATGAGTTGCTTCGTGGCGTAGGCAGCCAGCAGTCGGTCGATCCCTAGCCGGTCGGGCGAATCTACCATGAGCTCCATCGGAACATCGGCGTGGGTCACCTGATGTGCGTCATGGCGAGTGGAATCGGATATTCGTTCGATCAGTTGGTGCGATGCGGTACGTCGTACGCTAGAAATCAGCCAGCAGACTGTTTCGCAGTCGAGTGTGTGATGAGCCCAACGGAGGCATTCAGAGGTCCACTCGGCGGTTTTAAGCGAGATGAAATGGGTGACGAACTCACCCTCTTTTTCAACTGCGAGCCCGGCAGTCGAATTACCGATATCGACTGCGACGAAACCACCCTCGTTCACGATTGGTCCTCGGTGCGATCATCCGAGATTCTGGAAGGTTGGTTTTCGCCAGAACCCCTGGCTTGGGTTGGGCTCGAATCGCCTGGATCTTCGTAGTCCTTGGCCTGCCGTTCGTTGGACAGACTTGCGGTGGGGCCTGCCAAGTGAGGTGGCACGCGTCGCCTTTTTGCCTTTTGGCTCGGCGGCATGTCGTCTTTACGAAGCAACGTGATTTCGTGTCCGTCGGCGAGCAATTGTTCTCGGCGAGCTTCGACTCGATTCATGATTTCATGTTTCAATTCCTTCAATCCATGACCCGTTACCGCACTAATCAATCGTACGTCGCGACCTGTTTTCGTCGCGAGTTCCGCAGCGACATCCTCGGCACCATCAAGTTCGCATTTGGTCACGATGATCATCTCGTCTCGCTCACCGAGGCTTGCATCGTATTGCGTTAATTCGCCGCGAATCGCCTCGTAGTTTGACGTGGGATCGGATCGGTCGATCGGAGCGGGTTCGACGAGGTGGACTAGCAAGCCGGCCCGTTCAACATGCCTTAAAAACTCATGTCCCAAGCCGACCCCATCACTTGCTCCTTCGATCAGTCCCGGGATATCAGCTAAGACGAAGGAACGTTGTGGCATCACATCGACGATTCCCAAGTTGGGAAATTTGGTGGTGAATGGGTAGTCGGCAATTTCTGGACGTGCGCTACTCAATTGCCCAAGCAGTGTACTCTTGCCTGCATTCGGTTTGCCAACCAATCCAACATCGGCAATTGATTTGAGTTCGAGGATGACGTGACGAATCTCGCCAGGTTCGCCGGGCGTGAATTCGCGAGGCGTGCGATTGGTGCTGCTCTTAAAATGTGCGTTGCCGTGACCACCTCTTCCACCGCGAGCGACGACGAAACTTTCACCGTTTTGCTTGAGGTCCTTCACGACGAAGCCATGTTCAGCGTCGATCACGGTCGTTCCCGGTGGCACGAGCAAGGTTTGGTCCTTGCCATTCCGACCGTGCCGCAAAGATCCTTGACCGGGTTGACCCTTGGGGGCTCGATGCATCCGTTGGTTGGCAAAGGCTGCCAGCGAATTGACTCCCAGTTCGGCTTTTAAAATCAAGCTTGCCCCGTTGCCACCATCGCCACCGTCCGGGCCGCCCCTTGGCACATATTTTTCCCGCCTAAGACTTGAGCAGCCATCGCCGCCCTTGCCCGCGTGGAGTTCAATCTGGACTCGGTCAACGAACACAATTTTCTCGGCCGTGGGACAGCCTGCAAGCTGCACAGACACAGACGCGACCGGTTTGGCCGCGATTTGAACGCAATACAAATGGGGTCAGCCTTCGCCCGCCCCTTCGCAAGGTTGCCGCTACCAATGATTACCGAAACAGCCATTGGTAATCAAGACGCTCATCCAACCCATATTGCTGCAGGATGTAATTCTGCTGGGCTTTATCTTCGAAGGCGGGTACACCGAAGCGAATCAGATCATCTGTTTGCTTCATCGTGTCGCCTGGGCGATAGAAGTTGAGTTGCAGCATTTTCCGGCGGTAAGGCGCTTCGGGTCCTTCACCATCTTGCTGGAACGCATTCGTCAAACCAAAGAATTCCACCGAGACAAAATCAAGATTTGGATCCACGTCGGTCCAGGTCGCCACGCCCCAGACGCCTGGTGCATCCGGATCATTGCTGTAAGGCACTTTGATTTTGGAGATCTCGACGGAGTTGTAAACATCAGCGGTGATCTGTTCTCGCACTCGAATCTTTTCAGCAGCGGTCGGCAGGATCGTATCGACGTATCGCTTCCCCGAGATGTGATTGCTCAGTATCAGCATCGGAAAGATCCTGCGAGAATCGTATCGAATGCCTTCGACTCGTCGATAAAGGGGAACACCCGCGACGGTATCTGCAGCCGGTCGCAAATCGCCTCCACGATATCGGATTCGGTAAACCATGTACCAAACCAACTTTCGCTGCATTCGCCCATCGGGACGTGGGACGTCAATGTAGATTTGGCGAAGCGGTTTGAAGGAAACTTCGAAACAATAGATTTCGCGACGCAAAATGACCTGTTTGGCCATTTCCAGAAGCGTGCGACTGCGAGGGTCGAAATGGGGTGCCCCGTTAGGATGGGTTTCCCCGCTCCATTTGATTTCCGGGTGAGTGTCGATCAGCGATTGCAGCGTCTGCGGGCCGTCGAATGTCTCGTCGGGGTTGGGTGCCGGCGGGATGACCGTGACAACGCCGGGCGCAAAGATGGTCTCCTGTTTAAAGGAAATATCCTTCTTGGCGGTGTCTTGACCTGCCTGCTGAGCGATCGCTGGCGCAGACGCAAATCCCAACGCAACCGCGATGGTGACGAGAGGAATTCGCCAGAAAGTTCGTTGAGGAAACATCATCAACCCATTTTTTCTGATAGGGAGAAAGGAACGCTTGAAGGCGGTAATGGTTATTTGAGACTAGACTTCGATTGTACTCGGGCCTTGGTCTCCTCGCCGAAATTTGAGGCCACTTCCTTTTCGGCTGCTTCAGCAGGCGAATCGGGCTCAGTTTCGGGAGTTTTATCGGTTTTTACGGTCTGGCTGGATCGCGGAATGAACCGCAAGGAGCTGGTCAGCTGAGCATCCGCACCCGCAAAACGCTCGCGACGATCGCCCTCCATCGTGAAGGTTGCCAGAATTCGTCGCCCCGTCGCGTCGGAAAAATGCAGCATGATCCAGTGGATTGGAACCCCTTGTACAGCGCCGTTGGCGGTCACCCGCAAGACGCTCGACTCATCATCTGATCGCGCTTCCTCTGCTTCCACAAATTCGATCAACTGTTCCCCAAGCGTTTGGCGAACGTCATTCTGAAACGCCTCGAGAGTCCATTTCGAGCCTGGTGCCAACGTCACCAGTGAGCGGAAATCACATTGCGCGATGCTGCGATCACGGTCGATCATCCGCATCATTGCATTGCCCGGCAGATCGTTCATCATCCGCCAACGCCGATCCATGAGTGTGCTGATGCCAAGCTGCTCGCTCCGAAGTTCGACGTACATGCGTTCGGCCGGAGGTGTAGTGGGGACCGGGCGAGGCTGAGCAGGGAGTGCCATCGTCTGGTTGATCGGCTTGCGGATCATCCGCACCGTGGCCGAGACATCAAATCCTGGCTCCGCTTTGCTGATTTCGCGGGTTTCGTGGAGTGCCATCGCCAGCCAAGTGCAAGTCCTTGCGATACGATCGAAAGTTAACTTGCCTACCGTGCGGACGACGGTCGGAACACCATCGACTGATCCATCGACTTGGCCACGAAACTGAAGCTTGATGTCTTGTTCAGTGATCGAAGCAACTGTGACGGCGACATCACTTGCCTCCACTGAAGTCAGATTAAAAAGTGAAGCACGGCCGCTGGGACTCGGCTTGTCGTCGGATCCAACCCGCACTTCTTCGGCCGGCACCAACTGCTCCACGGCAGCGCTCGTCGCTGGAACACGAAGCAACTCCAATTCATCTTGTTGAAAGTAATCTTCGGTCGCGTAAACCGATTCAGGAAGAGATGATCGATTGATCATGGTGTCGCGGACTGATGGTCGCAGCTCGATGGAAGTTTCGCTACGATTGACCCGACTGCTGCTGCTCGCTTCATGGTAGTAGCGTTCCAATGCATCGACTCGACGATCGGTTGATGTGTAGACGTAGCGCTCCTCGTAGTCGAACACCGCTTCGCTCTTAATCGGTAATTGCACCGCCCTCTGGCGCGATACCAGCGGATTCTTGGGAACGTTTACGTTGCCCTCTACTTCCAATTCAATCCGGACGCGGAAGAGATCGTGGTCCCCGGCAGTCATCGTGACTGCTGCTGCATCCTCGGCGAAAACTCTGGACGGAACGGAGGCGGCGGCGAATACCCCGGCAGATTGAAGCAGGAACCGACGACGGCAGGCAGGCGAGTCAAAATTCATCCGTGAAACCGAATCCATGGGGGAAAATCAAGCAGAACCAATCTTCAGCGGGCTCGAAATCAAACCCGCATTTTCTAGATCGACGATTTCCGGGAAAAAGATCGAACCTTTTTTTTTGCCGGATCAACCGGATGACCAAACGTGGCAGCGGCCTCGACGATTCTGAACTCAGGGTGTCAGATCGGCACTCGATCTCGTTCTGAGTCTCAGATTAAGACTCTGGTGGTCACAAAATGATGGAAAAAGTTACAACCGAGCTGGACTTTTGGGCGACGCAGATTCGGGTGGTAGGAGTCATTGCAAATTAATAAGTCGTGATGGAGAAACACTTTAACACGTCTAGGAGGAATCATTTGAGTCGGAATTAGGTCTTTTGGCCCAAGATTCCCACACGTTGATCGGTTACTCAGAGAGTATTGGTGGTGGATTTGCTGGACCAAGACCGGCGAAGCCTCTGCGAACTATTCGAGTGGCTGGCTTGAGAGCCCGGAAAAATGTGCCGTTTCTGTGAACGTCATCCTGGTTCGAAGAGTCCAAATGCTAAAACTTCCGTGCCCGATTGCACGTAGGTAAAGCGAAAGGCTGGCGGCAAGGAGTCTCCAGTGGTTGCGAATTTTCACGTTTCTGATCAGGTCGCTGATCAGCGTGTTTGTGAGCGACAAGGTTGAAACGTCGCCCTAGGGAAAGGGCACAACCCGGGCAACACCGGTACTAAGTCGAGCGGCCCGCCGGGGTCGCAAGGAAACCAGTCGACAGCAGTACCAAAGCTGGGAGAGAGGCGATGCACGAAGAATATCGCGATTCAAAAATTAAGGAACTACGTTGTCAGCTGACTCGATTTGCGCCGAAGGGCAAAAAGGTCGAGCAAGCCGCACTCGCGGAAAATCTATATTCAGAAATTGAACCTGATCGCTCTTACGCGTTCGATTACCTTTGCTTTCGGATCACCAATTACCGGCCTGAGACTCCCAGTCGACACAACATCGCTTCCGCTGATCTCAAGCACGATCTGCGGCTCTTGATTGAAGATTTAAGTGATTCAGCTGACGTTGCCGTCACTGAGGTTTCGGAACCCGTCCACACAGTGGATGAGTTGAGCAAACTTTTCAGCGTCTCGACGAAAACGATTAGCCGATGGCGGGATGCGGGTTTGGTGAGCCGCCGCTTGCTGTTCGCCGGCCGAAAACGGGTCGGTTTCCTGCACAGCAGCGTCGAGCGTTTTGTCTCCCAGAACCGCGACAAAATTCGTCGCGGCGAACGTTTCAGCCAGCTGTCTGAGGATGAGAAGAGTGAGATGATCGAGCGAGCACGTCAGCTCGTTGAGGGTGGAGCATCGCTCTCCGAAATCACTCGGCAACTAGCGCAGCAAATGAAACGTAGCCCCGAGACCATTCGGTATACGTTGAAGAATTTTGACGCCGACAACAAAGCTCTGGCAATCTTTCCCGACCACCGAGGGGTCCTTACGGAGGAAGACAAACGAGCGATTTTCAAATTGCACGTGCACGGCGCTTCCGTGGCACGACTATGCAAGCGCTTCAAGCGGACGCGAACCAGTATCCAACGTATTTTGCTCGACATGCGGATGGAGCAAATTTTGGAGCTACCGCTCGATTACATCTACAACGAGGACTTCGAGGACACCAGTCGGGAGGCGGAATACCTTGGACCGATACCCGAACCAGCTTCGGCTCCCCGCAAGGTGCGTGTTCCCGCTGGGTTGCCAAGTTATTTGGCGGCCCTCTATGACGTACCGTTGCTAACGCGTGAACAAGAATATCATTTGTTTCGCAAAATGAATTATTTGAAGCACAAGGCGAGTCGGTTGCGTGAGGGACTGGAAGAGACCTCGGGAAGCAAGACTGCAATGATGGATGAGATCGATGATCTCTACGAAGCTGCTGTGCTTGTGAAAAACAAGGTCGTGCAAAGCAACCTCAGATTAGTTGTCTCAATTGCGAAGCGACACGTCGCTAGTACCGATGACTTCTTTGCTTTGGTGAGCGACGGAAATATGTCGCTGATCCGCGCTGTCGAAAAATTTGACTACTCGCGCGGGAACAAGTTCAGCACCTACGCGTCTTGGGCGATTATGAAAAACTTCGCTCGAACGATCCCGAGCGAATTCAAGCATCGAGATCGTTTTCGCACGACAACCGAGGAATTGTTTGTCGCTCGCCAAGATGATCGGCTCGATCCGTACGTCGAGGAAACGGTGCAACGGTCGCGGCAACGGGAACTGTCGAAAATTTTAAATCGTCTGGATGAACGCGAGCAAAAGATTATCACGGCTCGGTTCGGACTCGGGCGTGGAACGGAGCCGCTGACGCTGAAGCAGGTGGGCGAGGAAATGGGAGTCACGAAGGAGCGGATTCGCCAACTGGAGGCGAGGGCTCTGACAAAGCTCCGTGAAGCTGCGGACGAAGCCAAAATAGATGTCGAGCTTGGCTCCTAGTCGAATACGAGAAGCCGCATCATCACGCAGTCAGGTGGTTGCACGCGGTTAGGTGGTTGCACGCGGTTAGGTGGTTGGAGGTACATTGGAGAATTAGCGCCCGGGTTGTTCAAAAAACACCGGGGTGTCCCAGAAATACCGGGCTTTCCAGAAAGAAACCGGCCTCTCCACATAACGACTGAGATGATGATGCGTTTGCTTTTCCTTGCCGCCCTGATGTTGTCTCCTGGTTGGGTGTTCGCCACCGATAAACCCAACATCGTTTACATCATGGCCGATGAGCTCGGTTACTACGAGTTGTCGTGCCTTGGGAACGCGAACATTCGGACCCCCCGCATCGATGAGATGGCGAGCCAGGGGATTCGATTCACGCAGGCATTGGCTGGTTCGAGCGTCTGTGCACCCACTCGTTGTTGTTTGATGACCGGCAAGCATAGTGGGCACACTTCGGTTCGCAGCAATGGTGGTGGAACACCTCTGCGGAGCGGCGAGCCGACGATTGCCTCGATCTTGAAGGCTCGAGGTTATTCAACTGGTGGCTTCGGGAAATGGGGCTGCGGAGGACGGGGGTCGACCGGGGTTCCAGAAGAACATGGTTTTGATGTGTTCTTTGGATACTATGACCAAGTTCATGCGCACAGTTACTACCCGCCTTACTTAGTCCGAAACAGTGAGGAAGTTCCACTGAAAGGGAATCGTGGCTTAAGTGATGGCGAGACCTATTCACACGATGTGATTCACGAGGCGGCGTTGGATTTTATTCGCTCCAATCGTGAGCAGTCGTTCTTTTGCTACATGCCGATCACCCCTCCGCATGGCATCTTTGATATTCCCGATAGTGATCCCGCGTGGCAAATTTATCGTGACAAACAGTGGCCGGAGCCGGCAAAGAGATATGCCGCAATGGTTTCGATGGTGGATAGGCAAGTCGGAGAAGTGTTGGATTTGCTCGCTGAGCTTGGTCTCGAAGAAAATACGCTCGTCGTTTTCTGTGGTGACAACGGTGGGAATGACTATTTTCGCGATGCAGATCATCCGCGGGGTTTTCATGGTGCCAATCGCGATCCGGTGACAGGCGTGGAGTTTCGTGGGACCAAGGGGACGCTCTACGAAGGGGGACTAAGGATCCCCATGGTCATGCGATGGCCGGGGAAAATTGCTGCGAGTCGAGTGAGTGATTTGTTGTGGTATTTTCCAGATGTGATGCCAACCATCGCTGAACTGACCGGTGCTTCACTTCCAAAGGATATCGATGGGATGTCGATCGTGCCCGAGTTGATTGGAGAGGAAGTGGTTGGTCGGAAGCAGAGCCAACATCAGTACCTATATTGGGAACTGGGCGATCAAGTTGCCGTTCGTGAAGAGTCTTGGAAAGCCGTTCGTTCGCGCCGCGGTGTTTGGGAACTTTATGATCTGCGTTCGGACCCAAGCGAGGCTAACGAGGTGTCAACAAAATATCCGGACGATTTGAAACGCCTTCAGGGCTATGCCGATGAGGCTCACGTTGCAGTTGTGGAGGGAACCTTTCACAACTCGGCGCTTCACGAGCGTGATCGGCAGGCGAAGTTTGGTGGTCGTGCCAGACGTCGAACCCAGGCCAATGCTTTGCCTGCGGATGGGTTGGTTCCCAACCGGGACTTTCGAATTGTGCGGGTCAGTAGCCAAGCTGGAGCCAATCGTATTGCCGAGGCCATCGTTGACGGCGATCCTCGCACGCATTGGCATTCAAGTTTCTCACCAAAGGTGCTCAAACACCCTCATGAAGTCGTAATCGATTTGGGAAAGCGTTACACGATTTCAGGGTTTCGTTATCTGGCTCGACAGGACGTTGGATGGAATGGGGCGGTCAAAGATTGTGAGTTTTATCTAGCGACAGATTTGGAGAACTGGGGCCAGCCAATTGCAAAAACCACTTTCAAAAAGATCAAGCAAGCACAGCAGGTTGATTGCGAGGCGACTGAGGGAAGGTATGTCCGTATTCGAGTCTTGTCAGAAGTAAATGCTGGACCTTGGGCTTCGATCTCAGAGTTGGGGATTATCGGGCAGTAGAGGGAATCGCCGGTGGTTGGCGGAACGCTCGGAATCTAGAACTTTCTGGTGCCTGAGGTGCGAGCGGTCATTCATGACGAGAGGTCGCTTTCTGGTTTCTCAAACCCTGGCCTGGCCCTAGCTGACTTTGCCTGGCCCTAGCTGACTTTGCCTGGCCCTAGCTGACTTTGGTCACCACAGCTTGTTCGTGGGCGTGGGCAAGCTACCTGAGGGTTGTCATACTTGATTGCATGACAACAAAATTTTCTCCTTCGATTGAACTCCTTTCACCTGCTGGCGATTGGGAGTGTGCTCTCGCCGCGATCGAAAACGGCGCCGATGCGGTCTATTTCGGTCTCGATTGTGGTTTCAACGCCCGGCATCGAGCCAAGAATTTTGGCCTCCAGGATCTGCCGGCACTGTGTCAGATGCTACGACGGCGTGGTGTTCGCGGTTATGCGACTCTCAATACGCTTGTTTTTCCCTCCGAGATGGACTCCATGGTCGATGTGGTTCATCAAATAGCTGCTTCGGGGTTAGATGCGGTTTTGGTGCAGGATTTCGGAGTTGCTCGGCTGGTGCATGAGCTTTGTCCTGAGCTCGAAATTCACGCTTCGACGCAGATGAGTTTGACCAGTGCCGAAACAATCTCGGTTGCTCGCGAGTTGGGTTTGTCGCGAGTCGTTCTCGCGCGCGAGCTGTCGGTCAAAGAGGTTTCAAAGATCGCATCAGCGACCGACATGCCGCTGGAAGTCTTTATCCATGGCGCGCTCTGCGTCGCCTATTCAGGGCAATGTTTGACAAGCGAGTCGCTTGGCGGCCGGAGCGCGAATCGTGGGCAATGTGCTCAAGCCTGTCGCCTGCCTTATGAATTAATTTGTGATGGCGAGGATCGCGAATTGGGGGAGGTTCAATATTTGTTGAGCCCCCAAGATTTAGCGGGGTACGCATCGATCCCAGATTTGATTCAAGCCGGTGTTGCATCTCTCAAGATCGAAGGGCGATTAAAAACACCAGAGTATGTAGCCAACATCACGCGTCATTACCGTGACGCGATCGATGAAGCGCTCAAGACAGGTGTAGTCACCGTTGGGGAGGAAGCCAAACGGGAGATGGAGTTGTCATTTTCTCGTGGTTTCTCGCCAGGTTGGCTTGAGGGCAACAATCATAAACGGCTGGTCAAAGGGCTGGATTCAGCCAAGCACGGAATCCTTTTAGGTACCGTTACGGAAATAAACCAAGCTCGCCAGCAGATCCGTGTTGTCTTGGCAGCGCCGGTGGCATTGGGTGATGGTTTAGCAGTTCAATCGTTCGAGGCGACGCAAGGGGGACGTATTTATGAAATCCTTGATGAGCGTGGTTGCGATTGTCGTGAGGCGACCACTGGCACGACCGTCTGGATCACCTTCGGACGGGAGGATATTGATTGGTCGGTCGTGAAGATCGATGACAGCATCTACAAAAATGATGATCCACAGTTGAACCGCCGATTGAGGCAATCCTTTGACGTGAGTGACCCGGTGCAACGTCAGGCACTCAATTTGTCGGTGGTGGCGAGGGTGGGTGAACCGCTGCGATTGACAGGAAAGGTTGCAAATGGAGGTTCAGTTTCCATTGAGACCTCGGAAATATTGTCGCTGGCTCGTAAACGGCCAGCGACAATGGAATTACTACGTGAAAAACTTGGACGTTTGGGTGGTACCCCATTTGAGCTGAATGAATTGGAAGCGGATCTACAGGGTGCCCCAATGATCCCAATGGCGATGTTGAACCAATGTCGACGGGATTTGGTGGAGGCTTTGCTGAGTCAGTGCGACCGTGGTCCCAAGCGGGATCTGCACTTGGAAAAGGCTCGCTCCCTGCTGAAACCGATCATTGAACAGGAAAGTCAGTCGGATGTCTTGCTGACGGTGCTCTGTCGGAGCTTGGCCCAGGTCGAAGCGGTCTGCGCGACTGACGTGGACGTCGTGTATGCCGACTTTCATGACATTCGGCAGTACGCTGAAGTGGTGGAAATTGCCCGCCGCCACGATAAACGGATCGGCTTGGCATCAGTGCGTATTCAGAAGCCAGGTGAAATGGGCTTGTTGAAAGTGATTGCTCGCCATCAACCCGATCTGATGTTGGCACGCAACTTAGCGGCAATGCAGTTTTGCCGCAGTGAAGCCGTGCCCTTTGTCGCTGACTTTTCGTTGAATGTTGCCAATCACCGTTCGGCCGAATGGATTAAAGAACTTGGTGCGACACGCGTGACGGCATCATACGACTTGAATCGACCTCAGTTGCTCGAACTGCTCGACTCGCTGCCGCCAGCCTGGATGGAGTTGGTGATTCATCAGTATATGCCGATGTTTCACATGGAGCATTGCGTTTATTGCGCAGTCATGTCGCCTGGAACAAACAAAACGAATTGTGGGCGTCCCTGTGATCATCATGTGGTTCAGTTGCGCGATCGGGTTGGTGCCGAACACCCTTTGGTTGCGGATGTTGCCTGTCGCAATACACTCTTCAACGCGACAGCCCAAAGTGGAGCTGAGATGGTGTCAGATTTGGTTCAGTTGCGGGTTGCGGCCTGTCGAATTGAACTATTGAACGAAAACCCATCACAGGTGCAATCGACGATTAGCATCTACCGGGATCTGCTTGCTGGCCGTGTTAGCGGACGCGACGTGTGGCGGCGGTTGCAGGCTGATAACCGAATCGGCGTGACGCGGGGCACACTTGAGACGAGAAGAAATCCGTTGGCGATTCTTTGATCGGCAAGATGTTGTTGTTTCAACAGGTTGGTGATCAAAACGGCGGTTTCGGATCTGTCTTGACGACGATGTTTTCAAGCTCGACCTGCTTCAGGAACGACCTGCTTGGGGAACCAAGAATCATCTATGGCTGGCCCTGTGGCGGTCTGCTCTGCGTGCGGGCAATGCTAAATGACAAACGCATTTCGCGTTGCGCGACGTAGCATTCGGACCCCCTCACTTTGGAGCGGGTCCTGTAGTAGCCGACCCAGAGATTTTTTCGTCAGTGGTGGGGAGAACAAAAATCCTTGCGCTGCATCGCAGCCCCACATTCGCAAGGACTCTAGCTGGTTCGCGGATTCAACCCCCTCCGCTACGATTTTGGCATTGAGGTGGTGGGCCAGCTGAACGATCGCTCGGGCAATTACTGCATGGCTATGGTCTGTTGCGATCGAAGCTGTGAAGCTTCTATCGATTTTCACCGCTTCGATTGGGTAAGTTTGAAAGCATGTTAATGATGACTGGCCTTTGCCAAAATCGTCGATCTGAATGCCAACGCCTGAATCGTGCAATTCAAGTAGAGTGCGGAGGATTTGTTCCGCTGATCGCACGTTCCCCGATTCATTCATCTCGATCTTCAGCAGGCTCCGATCAAATCCATTCCGCTGAATGATTCGTTCGAGGTGATCAAGAAAGAATGGGTCACTCAATTGCAATTGCGATACATTCACACCCAAGTACACGTCGTCGATTTCGTGCTCCTTCATCAGTTCCGTCATTTCATTCATCGCTTCTTCCAAGACCCATTCTCCCAGTTGGGAAATGAGTCCAAGTTCTTCAACCAATGGAATGAATTGAGCAGGTGAGACGATTCGTCCGCTGTCTGCCGTCCAGCGAACCAAAACTTCGACACCCTGGATCGTTCCGGAGGTCAAGTTGACGATCGGCTGGTAGTTGAGTTGGAAATCTTTGGTTTCTACGGCGCGCCGCAGTTGATTTTCTAGTTCCAGTCGAGCGACGATGTCCTCGTGCATTGTCTGATCAAAGACCGCAAACTGACCGCGGCCAGAGTTTTTCGCGCGGTACATGGCGGTATCCGCATTGCGAAGCGCTTCATGAGCGTCAGAGACGCGATCGTCGATATAAGCGATGCCAACACTAGTGCCGACATTGACCAAACGGCCAGCGAGGGAAAACGGCTCAGAAATCCGTTTGACGATTCGATGTGCGACGGTCAACGCATCCTGTGGGTCTTCCAAGAATTCAAGTAGTACGACGAACTCGTCACCACCTAGTCGGACAGTTTCTCCCTCTTCGCAGGCTCGCCCAGTGGTGTCCTGTTCGCGAACACATTCTTTAAGTCTAGCTGCGACCTGATTCAACAGATCATCACCCGCATCGTGCCCCAAGCTATCGTTGATCGTTTTGAAGTGATCCAGATCTAAAAAAAGAACGGCATGTTGCGGCGACTTGTCCTTGTTTTGTCCTTGAACGATTTGAGTCAACTTTTCAAGCAAATAGGGACGGTTGGGTAGTTGTGTGAGGGCATCTCGGTGCGCCATGTCCCGCATTGTTTCCTCAGCGCGTCGCCGTCGTTCAACTTCGCGTCCCAAGTCGAAAACTTTTCTTTCTTGAATCGATGCGATTCGATGTTTCTCGCTGAGAGCCAACGCAAGTTGTTTTGCTTCGTCTGACTCAAACGGTTTTTTTAGAAGCAATAAACGGTCGTTGTGTCCTAGTCGGTCCAGCACGTGTTCCCACGCATGGTCGCTGTAGGCGGTACAGATGACGACGTGCAGATTCTGGTCGATTTCCCAAAGGGCTTCTGTTGTTTCTGTCCCATCCATGCCAGGTGGCATATGCATATCGACGAAGGCGACGCTGTAGGGACGCTTGTTTTGAATTGACAAGTTTACCAAATCACATGCCTGTTCACCCGATTTGGCGTGATCCAACTCGTAGACGATTGTCTTCTCGCCGACTTTAAAGACCGGTTGCTGATCCTCTTCTGACTCTAAGAACTTGGTCTCAAAATCGAATAGGATCGCCTTGTTTTCGTTCTGATCAGCAAAAATCCGTCTAAATGAGTCGTGGATTTCTTGCAGTTCATCGACAACGAGAATTCGTCTTGGCTCCGCATCCGAGGTCATGATGTCATTCCTAAGGCAGTTGTCTGCGGCGAGTGGTCAAGATTGTCGATTAATGTTGGTATTTTGATCGTGAAGACGGAGCCTTGATTGAATCCATCGCTTGCAGCACGGATTGATCCGCCAAGTCTTTCCAATGTGACTGCGCAGAAGTGCAATCCAAGACCCGTGCCGGTTTCTCGTGTCGTGAATCTTGAGTCGAAAATGCGATCCAAGATTTCCGGTGTCATTCCACAGCCGTTGTCTTGGAAGTCAATCTCGATTCGTTCCGGTTCCTGGCGAACATAAATCGCCAACAGTCGCTTGGAGGAATCGACAGCACGTAGCGCATTTCGAGCGTTACCGATTAAATTGATCATGGTTTGGAGCATCAGGGATCGGTCACTGCGAATTTCAACTTGGAGCTGTCCGCCTATCGAGATTTCCACGGCATCCGCCTCTAACCGGGCACGGCAGCATGCGACAGCTTCTTCAATTAATTCGCGGATCTGTATAGAACAGATTTCTAAGGATGGCTCGATCTGTTGTTGTTGGGCTCGAATAATGTCACGAATGTGGCGTACATTGTCATTCAGCGTGCAAAGAAGTTCACTGATCGACTGTTGATCCGATTGCAACGATCCCGCCAAATGTTCTAAGTAATCCGGTGTCGCTTCGAGCATTGCCGCATCGGGCTCTCCAGAACGAAGACGTTCAGCAAGCTTGTTGAGTGGGGAGATTCGGAGTCGACGGGTTCGTTCGCATGCCGCCTCGATCAAGCTGTTGACATTTGTCTGGACGTTTCCAACGTTGTGGATGACAGAGCTGGCGACTTGGATGCAATTGTTTTCCTTTGGTACCTCCTGCAGCTGTTTTTCTGTCTCGTCAAGGCGATGCACTAGTTCATCAAACGCGTTCGCTAAGTCGTTGATTTCATCATTGCTCGTGGGGACCAGCGGATTTGGATTGGATTCGATTTGAGGCAATTGCTTCGTGTGTGTCCGGATTTTTGTTAGCGGTCGAATGACGATCCTGTGCAATCTGTGCAGCAGAACCAGAAAAGCTAGAACACTGCTGAGGATAAAAACGCTACGAGCTAAACGAGTGGTGTGACGCGAGCTCGCAGCAAACTGCCGCGGGATCTCGAGCGTAAAGTTGCCAAGCTGTTTATCCACTTCTCCGCTGGTCGGGATTTCGACAATCCGTTTGAATTCGTCTGCTTGCTCTGCAGTTGATCCTTCATTGCGAAGCGAAGGTGGTTGCAGGGTAAAGGCGACCTGGGTTCGGCGTCGAATCGAATCAAGTAACTCATTATCAAGATTGCGGGCGACAAGCAGCACCGCATCCTGTTTGCAATCTGGCAGTTGCAGCGGTGTAAGAGAGAATAAGGCGAGTGTTTCGCGCCCGGATAGTGTGATGCCGTGAGTGCTATTTCGACCAGAATGGATGAGTAGTTCAGAAACTGATTGGAGTGCCTGAGCCGTAGCCTCTGGAGTTTTGGATCTGTTGTCTTTCGCGATCCATCGCCATTGACCAGTTGGGGAAACGGACGCGATCCAGTCAGCGTGCTCGTGCAGAGCTTTTGTGGTGAACTCACCATTCCAGGTGGATTCGGAGCCGTTTGCTTGAATATGACCTGCTTGTATTTGACCGGCGCAAAGTGCCGAGAGCACTCTCAAGTGTTCCGATTCGCTGTTTAGGGCCGCCAGAACTCGTTTCTCATCTTGTGCAGCTTTGAACTCTACGTATGCATCAAATTCCGGTTGAATCAATTGCTGGCGGACCACTTCATCGATGGTGACGAACAGCAAGAATATCCCAGCGACTGACAGGACAATTTTGCTGCGTAGAGATTCTTGATGGGACCGAGCTTTTGGGAAAGCAGATGGCAGCATCGTTGGGTGCTTGCCTGCGGTCGGTTGGTGCACAATCGTCATAGACCATCCGCCGGAGAGCTACCTCGTGTGTTCTCCTTACTCTAGGTTTCCCCTAGTGCTTCACGGTGGGCCGGGTACTAGAACCTTGCGGGCTTCGTCGGTTGATTTGCCGATTCTATCTTCCGTACCGACCGCAGCGATTTTGACGAACCAGACTGGCCGCCATGCGAAACGATTTGGTGTCGGTGAGTCATTCGTCGACGGGCGGGCGTTTTATCGTAAGGTTTCGGTGAAGTAACGCTGTGCTTCTGGATGAAACGCGTTGAAACCGGGGTATTCGACAGCCAGTGATTTTGGGATCAGGTCTTCCCGAAGAGGTGGATCAGCATACAGAGCTTCCAGTGAGGCTCGCACCAATTTTGAAGACGCCCCTTGGGAAGTGACTAAGAAAGCGGTTGTTCCAATGGTCGGGATGTTTGTCA